>NZ_CP097635.1:623165-934748 GCF_023573145.1 Aquincola tertiaricarbonis | reverse complement strand
CAGGCCGTCGCCGCACGCGAGGCCACGATCGGCCACGGCGGCCTGCTCAAGGGCCGCGAACTGGCACAGGTCTTCGCCGCGCTGCGCGCCAACGATCTGATCTGGCCCTATGTCGTCAACGGCTACTTGAAGGGCAAGGCGCCGCCCGCCTTCGACCTGCTGTTCTGGAACGGCGACGACACCAACCTGCCGGGGCCGATGTACTGCTGGTACCTGCGCAACACCTACCTCGAGAACAAGCTGCGCGAGCCGGGCGGCACGATGCAGTGCGGCCTGCCGGTGGATCTGGGGCAGATCACGGTGCCCGCCTTCGTTTACGCCTCGCGCGAGGACCACATCGTGCCCTGGCAGACCGCCTATGCCGGCACGCAACTGCTCGGCGGCGACGTGCGCTTCGTGCTCGGCGCCAGCGGCCACATCGCCGGGGTCATCAACCCGCCGGCCAAGAAGAAACGCAACCACTGGGTCGGCAAGCTCGCCGCCGACGCCGACCGCTGGCTGGAACGCGCCGAGGACGTGCCGGGCAGTTGGTGGCCTGCCTGGATGGACTGGCTGGACGAACACGCCGGCCGCCTGGTTGCCGCACCCAAGTCGGCGGGCTCACGCAAGCACAAACCGATCGAAGCGGCGCCTGGCCGCTACGTCAAGACCAAAGCCCCGTAAGCCGATCTCCAACCCCTGCCTCACAGGAGCACTCATCATGCAAGACATCGTCATCGTCTCCGCCGCGCGCACCGCGGTCGGCAAGTTCGGCGGCTCGATCGCCAACATCCCCGCCACCGAACTCGGTGCGATCGTCATCCGCGAGGCCATTGCGCGCGCCAAGCTCGATCCGGCGCAGGTCGGCGAGGTCATCATGGGCCAGGTGCTGGCCGCGGGCGCCGGCCAGAACCCGGCGCGCCAGGCTTCGATGAAGTCCGGCGTGCCCAAGGAGACTCCCGCGCTGACGATCAACGCCGTCTGCGGCTCGGGCCTGAAGGCGGTGATGCTGGCCGCGCAGGCCGTGGCCTGGGGCGACAGCGAGGTCGTCGTCGCCGGCGGCCAGGAGAGCATGAGCCTGTCGCCGCATGTGTTGTTCGGTTCGCGGCAGGGCCAGCGCATGGGCGACTGGAAGATGCTCGACTCGATGATCGTCGACGGCCTGTGGGATGTCTACAACCAGTACCACATGGGCACCACGGCCGAGAACGTGGCCAAGGCGCACTCGATCACGCGCGAGCAGCAGGACGCGCTCGCACTTGCCAGCCAGCAGAAGGCGGCGGCGGCGCAGGACGCGGGCCGCTTCAAGGACGAGATCGTCGGCGTGACGATTCCGCAGAAGAAGGGTGACCCGTTGGTCTTTGCGGCCGACGAGTTCATCAACAAGAAGACCAATGCCGAAGCGCTGGCCGGTCTGCGGCCGGCGTTCGACAAGGCCGGCAGCGTCACCGCCGGCAATGCCTCGGGGCTGAACGACGGCGCCGCCGCGGTGGTGGTGATGAGCGCGAAGAAGGCCGCAGCACTGGGCCTGACGCCGCTGGCGCGCATCGCCAGCTTCGGCACCAGCGGCCTCGACCCCGCGACGATGGGCATGGGCCCGGTGCCGGCCAGTCGCAAGGCGCTGGAACGTGCCGGCTGGAAGGTCGGCGACGTCGATCTGTTCGAGCTGAACGAAGCGTTCGCCGCACAGGCCTGCGCGGTCAACAAGGTGCTCGAAGCCGACCCCGCCAAGGTCAACGTCAACGGCGGCGCCATCGCGATCGGCCACCCGATCGGCGCGAGCGGCTGCCGCATCCTCGTCACGCTGCTGCACGAGATGCAGCGCCGCAACGCGAAGAAGGGTCTTGCCGCGCTGTGCATCGGCGGCGGCATGGGCGTGTCGCTCGCGATCGAGCGCTGAGATCGGAACTCATTCAACCCGCCAGGAGACATCGAAATGAGCAACACACGCGTGGTCCTGGTCACCGGCGGCATGGGCGGCCTGGGCGAAACGATCTCCACCAAGATGGCCGACGCCGGCTACAAGGTCGCGGTCACCTACTCGCCGGGCAACAGCAAGCATGCCGAGTGGGTGGCCGGCATGAAGGAGCGCGGCTACGACATCGCCGCGGTGCCCTGCGACGTGGCCGACCTCGACTCGTGCGCGAAGGCGGTGGCCGAGGTCACAGCCAAGGTGGGACCGGTGGACGTGCTGGTGAACAACGCCGGCATCACGCGCGACATGACCTTCAAGAAGATGGACAAGGTCAACTGGGACGCGGTGATGCGCACCAACCTCGACAGCCTGTTCAACATGAGCAAGCAGGTCGTCGACGCGATGTCCGACCGGGGCTGGGGCCGGGTGATCAACGTCTCGTCGGTCAACGGCAGCAAGGGCGCCTTCGGCCAGACCAACTACTCGGCGGCCAAGGCCGGCGTGCACGGTTTCACCAAGGCGCTGGCGCTGGAGGTGGCGAAGAAGGGCGTGACCGTCAACACCATCTCGCCCGGCTACATCGGCACCAAGATGGTCACGGCGATTCCGAAGGACGTGCTCGACTCGAAGATCCTGCCGCACATCCCGGTGGGGCGTCTGGGAAAGCCCGAGGAAGTGGCGGGTCTGATCATCTACCTCGCATCCGACGAAGCGGCGTTCGTGACCGGCGCCAACATCGCGATCAACGGCGGCCAGCACATGCAGTGATGCGTGTTGCGACAACAACTCTCCAGGAGACAACGAGATGAGCGAGTCCGGTTTCGACCATGACGCCTTGGTAGAGCGGTTCGCTCAGGCCTCGGCCCGCCAGGGCGACGCGCTGCGCCAGGCCGTGCAGCAGGCCACGCTGAAGGCCCTGCAGGGCCGCGAGCTGACGCTCAAGAGCGTGCGCGACGCGGTCAAGGCGACGACCAAGGCCGCCTCGGCCGGCGCCGCGAAGAGCGGCTTGCCGACAACCGATGTCGAGGCGCTGCTGATGAAGGCCGTCGAGGGCATGGATGCCGCACTGGTCAAGGCGGTCGAAGCCAATCGCCGGGCGCTCGAACAATTCGTCGACCAGGGCGTCCAGCTGCGAGAGACCAAGATGAAGAAGGCGCTCGCCGACATCGAGAAGATGGAGGACACCCTGTATGGCAGCCTGGACAAGGCAGTGGCCGACGCGGCGAAGAACCTGCAAGGACCCTGGGCCATGGTGCTCGAAGGGATGAAGGCCAGGGGCAGCGCGACCGGCTCCAGCGCCACGGCTGCGCTGGAGCAGCTGACCGAGCGGTCGCGCGAGGCCGTGCGACGGGGCCGAGCCCAGGCCCAGAGCACCGTGGACGCCTGGATGGACCACTACACGGCGCTGGCGCGCGGCGTGCTGATCGGCATGTCCGAGGGGCTCGACGCATCGGCGCCGCCCCCGGCCGCCAAGTCGTCCTCCAGGCGGGCGCGCCAAGGCTGAGCCCCGGCTCTCACCGACAACGGCCACACCTTGACCGCCTGAACCATGGACGCCTTGCTGCTGTCGCGCCTGCAGTTCGTGTGGGTGATCGCTTGGCACATCCTGCTGCCGGCATTCACCGTCGGGCTGGCCTGCTACATCGCCACGCTCGAAGTGCTGTGGTGGTGGAAGAAGGATGACGTGTACCGGCGGCTGTCGGCCTACTGGATCAAGATCTTTGCCGTCTCGTTCGGCATGGGCGTGGTCTCGGGCATCGTTATGCCGTTCCAGTTCGGCACCAACTGGAGCCGCTTCTCCGACGCCGCCGCCAGCGTCATCGGCTCGCTGATGGCCTACGAGGTGCTGACCGCGTTCTACCTGGAGGCGGCGTTCCTCGGCGTGCTGCTGTTCGGCCGCAAGCTGGTGCCGCAGTGGGCGCATGTGTTCTCCGCCTTGATGGTGGCGTTCGGCACACTGATGTCGTCGTTCTGGATCCTCGCCGTCAACAGCTGGATGCAGACGCCGCAGGGCCACGTCGTTGTGGACGGGCGTTTCGAGCCGGTCAGCATGCTGGCGGTGCTGTTCACGCCGTCGTTTCCATACCGCCTCTCGCACACGGTGATCGCCTTCCTCGTCACCAGCGGATTCGTGATCCTCGCCGTCGCCGCAGGGTTCCTGCGCCAGCGCCGGCACGTCGAGGAAAGCCGCGTGATGGTGAAGATGTCGCTCGCTTTCCTGAGCATCATGGTGCCGCTGCAGATCGTCGTCGGCGACCTGCACGGCCTGAACACGCTCAAGCACCAGCCGGCCAAGCTGGCTGCGATGGAAGGCATCTGGGAGACCGAACGCGGCGTCGCGGCGTCGCTGTTCGCGATCCCAGACGAGAAGGCCGAGCGCAACCGCTTCGAGATCGCGATCCCCAAGCTCGCGAGCTGGTACCTCACGCACGACTGGAACGGAGAGATCAAGGGTCTGAAGGAATGGCCGCGCGAGGAGCGGCCGCCGGTGGCGATCGTCTACTTCGCGTTTCGCATCATGGTCGGCATGGGGCTGCTGATGCTGCTCGTGGTGGTCGTCGGCTGGGTCATGCACTTCAAGGGGCGGCTCTACGAGTCGCCGCTGTTCCTCAGGCTGGCTCACTGGTCGATGCCGCTCGGCTTCATTGCCGTGCTTGCCGGCTGGACCGTCACCGAGGTCGGGCGCCAGCCGTGGGTGGTCTATGGCCTGATGCGCACGAGCCAGGGCGTGAGTCCAAGCCTGACCACCTTCGATGTCGCCCTGTCGTTCGCGTTCTACATCGCCGCCTACATCGTGATCTTCGGCGCCGGCTTCATGCTGCTGCGGCGCATCGTGCGCGCCGGCCCGCAGGTGGCGGTCGCGGCGGAAGCCGCGCAAGGCGAACCGTCGCAGGACGAGCCGGCGCGCCCGGCACGACCGCTGTCGGCTGCCACGGAAGCAACAACGGCAGGTGCGACGGCAAGGGGCGACCATGCAACTTGACCTCGTGCCGCTGTGGACTGCAATCCTCGCGCTCGCCGTCTTCATGTACGTGCTGCTCGACGGTTTCGACCTCGGCGTCGGCATGCTGTTCGGGTTGCGTCGCGACCCGCATGAGCGCGACCTGATGGTGGCCAGCGTCGCCCCGGTGTGGGACTTCAACGAGACCTGGCTGATCCTGGGCGGCGGCGGCCTGCTCGCGGTGTTTCCGCTCGCGTTCGCGGTGCTGATGCCCGCGCTGTACTTCCCCATCCTGCTGATGCTGCTGGGCCTGCTGTTCCGCGGCGTCGCATTCGAGTTCCGCGAAGTCGAGGGCGCGCGACGCGGCGTGTGGGACAACGCGTTCATCTGGGGCTCGCTCGTCGCCAGCTTCGCCCAGGGTGTGATCCTCGGCAACATCGTGCAGGGCTTTCCGGTGCAGAACCGACAGTTCGTCGGCACCAGCTGGGACTGGGCCACGCCGTTCACGCTGCTGACCGGCGCCGCGGTCGTCGCCGCCTACATGCTGCAGGGCGCGACCTGGCTGGTGATGAAGACCGAAGGCCCGCTGCAGCAGTGGTCGCGACGCATCGCACAGCGCTCCCTGTGGTGGGTGCTCGCGTTCGTCGCGGCGGTGAGCGTGTGGACGCCGCTTGCCTCCGAGCGGATCGCCGAGCGCTGGTTCAGCTGGCCGAACCTGCTCTGGTTCTCGCCGGTGCCCATCCTCACCGCCGCCGTCGCGGCGCTGCTCTACACCAGTCTGCGCCACGAACGGCGCGACGTGCTGCCGTTCCTGTGTTCGTTCGGCATCTTCTTCCTGGCTTTTACCGGCCTGGTGATCAGCCTGTGGCCCTACCTGATATGGCCATCGATCACCTTGTGGGACGCCGCAGCGCATCCGATTTCGCAGGCCTTCCTGCTTGTCGGCACGATGTTTCTGCTGCCGATCATCCTGCTGTACGTGATCTGGTCGTACTGGGTGTTCCGGGGCAAGGTGCGCGCCGGGCATGGGTACCACTGAGGAGTCGAGACCATGGCCTTGCTGATTGGAGTTCCCACGGAGACCGCGCCGGCCGAGAAGCGCGTCGCGACCGTGCCGGACGTGGTGGAGAAGCTGCGCAAGCTGGGCTTCTCGGTGGCCGTGCAAAGCGGCGCCGGCGACGCCTCCAACTTCGCCGACGACGCGTACCGAGCGGCCGGGGCCGACATCGTTGAGACCGCGTCCGACATCTGGGCCCGGTCGGACATCGTGTTCAAGGTGCGTGCGCCGAGCCCTGACGAGGTGGCGCTGCTGCGGCAAGGCGGCACGCTGATCGGGTTCATCTGGCCAGCGCAGAACCCTGAGTTGATGAAGCAGCTGGCGGCAAAGATGGCCACCGTGCTCGCCATCGACTCGTTGCCGCGCCAGCTGTCGCGCGCGCAGAAGATGGACGCGCTGACCTCGATGGCCGGGGTCAGCGGCTACCGCGCGGTGATCGAGGCGGCCAACGCCTTCGGCCGCTACTTCAACGGCCAGATCACGGCCGCCGGCAAGATTCCGCCGGCCAAGGTGTTCATCGCCGGTGCCGGCGTGGCGGGCTTGGCGGCGATCGGCACCGCGGCGGGCCTCGGAGCGATCGTGCGCGCCAACGACACCCGCGCCGAGGTGGCCGATCAGGTGGTCTCCCTCGGCGGCGAGTTCGTCAAGGTCGACTACGAGGAAGAGGGTTCGGGTGGCGGCGGCTACGCCAAGGTGATGAGCGAGGGCTTCCAGGCCGCGCAGCGTGCGATGTACGCGCAGCAGGCCAAGGAATGCGACATAGTGATCACCACCGCGCTGATCCCAGGCAAGCCCGCGCCGCGGCTGATCACCGCTGAGATGGTCAAGAGCATGAAGCCCGGCAGCGTGATCGTCGACATGGCGGCCGAGCAGGGCGGCAACTGCGAACTCACCGAGCCCGGCCAGTCGGTGGTGAAACACGGCGTGACGATCATCGGCTACACCGACCTCGCCAGCCGTCTGGCCAAGCAGTCTTCCACGCTGTACTCGAACAACCTCCTGCGTCTGACCGAGGAGCTGTGCAAGACCAAGGACGGCGTCATCGACGTCAACATGGAAGACGACGCGATCCGCGGCCTGACGGTCATCAAGGAAGGTGCCATCACATGGCCGCCTCCGCCGCCCAAACTGCCGGCCGCGGCACCGGCCAAACCCGCAGCGGCGTCCGTCGTCGCGCCGTCCGCCAAGAAGGGCCACGGCCACGGTGCCAGCGAGCCGATGTCGGCGCGGTCGCTATTGACGGTGTTCGGCGCGGGTGCGCTGGCCTTCGCGCTCGTGGGCCTCTACGCGCCGGCCTCGTTCCTCGCGCACTTCACCGTGTTCGTGCTGGCCTGCTTCATCGGCTACATGGTGGTGTGGAACGTCACGCCGTCGCTGCACACGCCGCTGATGAGCGTGACCAACGCCATCTCGTCGATCATCGCCATCGGCGCGCTGGTGCAGGTGGCGCCGCCGCTGGCAGGTGGTGCCGGAGCCGATCGGCCGTCGCAGCTGATCCTCGGCCTGGCCGTCGTGGCGCTGGTGCTGACGGCCGTCAACATGTTCGGCGGCTTCGCGGTCACGCGGCGCATGCTGGCAATGTTCCGCAAGTGAACAACAAGAAGCAGGAGCGAACATGACCGCAGGCCTGGCCACCGTCTCCTACATCGGCGCCATCATCCTCTTCATCCTCAGCCTGGGCGGGCTGTCGAATCCGGAGACCGCGCGCCGCGGCAACGTATTCGGCATCGTCGGCATGGCCCTCGCGGTGCTGGCCACCGTGCTCGGCCCGCGCGTCACGCCGGCCGGGTACGCGTGGATCGTCGGCGCCCTCGTCGTCGGCGGCGCCATCGGCCTCTTCGCCGCCAAGAAGGTGCAGATGACGCAGATGCCCGAACTGGTGGCATTGATGCACAGCCTCGTCGGACTGGCCGCCTGCCTGGTCGGCTTCGCGAGCTACGTCGATACGTCCACCGTGTTCCCGACACCGGCCGAGAAGGCGATCCACGAGGTCGAGATCTACGTCGGCATCCTGATCGGCGCGGTCACGTTCTCGGGATCGATCGTCGCTTTCGGCAAGCTGTCCGGCAAGATCGGCGGCAAGCCGCTGCTGCTGCCCGGGCGTCACTGGCTCAATTTGGCCGGGCTGGTGGTGGTCGTCTGGTTCGGGCGCGAGTTCCTGCGCGCGCACGAGATCCAGGCCGGCATGACCCCGCTGATCGTCATGACGGTGATCGCGCTGCTGTTCGGCATCCACATGGTGATGGCGATCGGCGGCGCCGACATGCCGGTGGTGGTGTCGATGCTCAATAGCTACTCGGGCTGGGCCGCGGCAGCGACCGGCTTCATGCTCGGCAACGATCTGCTGATCGTCGTCGGCGCCCTGGTGGGTTCCTCTGGCGCCATCCTGAGCTACATCATGTGCCGCGCGATGAACCGCAACTTCATCAGCGTCATCGCCGGCGGCTTCGGCACCGGTGGCGGTGCGCCGCCTCCTGCTGACGGTGGCGCGCAACCGGCCGGCGAGGTGGTGCCAGTCAGCGCCGTGGAGACTGCTGAGCTGCTGCGCGAGGCCAAGAACGTCGTCATCGTGCCCGGCTACGGCATGGCGGTGGCGCAGGCCCAACACATGGTGTGCGAGATCACGAAGATTCTGCGCGACAAGGGTGTCAACGTGCGCTTCGGCATTCATCCGGTCGCAGGCCGCATGCCGGGCCACATGAACGTGCTGCTCGCCGAGGCCAAGGTGCCCTACGACATCGTGCTCGAGATGGACGAGATCAACGAGGACTTCCCCGGCACCGACGTGTCGATGGTCATCGGCGCCAACGACATCGTGAACCCCTCGGCGCAGGAAGACCCCACGAGCCCGATCGCCGGCATGCCGGTGCTCGAGGTGTGGAAGGCGCGCACCTCGATCGTCATGAAGCGCAGCATGGCCTCGGGCTATGCCGGCGTGGACAACCCGCTCTTCTACAAAGACAACAACCGCATGCTGTTCGGCGACGCGAAGAAGACGCTTGAAGAGGTGCTGGCCGCGCTGATCGCCTGAGCCGGCCGAGCCACGCATCCAAACCATTTCAAGGAGACACCCCATGGAACTCGGCCTGCAAGCCCTGTTGGCATTCACCCCGATCGCCCTGTCGGGCGTGCTGCTGGTCGGCCTCGGCTGGTCGGCCAAGCGCGCGATGCCGCTGGTCTATGTCGTCACCGCCCTCATCGCGCTGACGGCCTGGGGTGTGAGCTTCAACCGCGTCCTCGCGGCGACGCTGGAAGGGATCATCATCACGGTGCAGGTGCTGTGGATCATCTTCGGCGCGCTGCTGCTGCTGAACACGCTCAAGCACTCGGGCGGCATCGCCAGCATCCGCAGCGGCTTCGCACGCATCAGCCCGGATCGCCGCATCCAGGTGATCCTGATCGCCTGGCTGTTCGGCTGCTTCATCGAAGGCGCCTCTGGCTTCGGCACACCGGCAGCAGTGGCCGGCCCGCTGATGGTGGCGGTTGGCTTTCCGGCGCTGTCGGCGGTGATGTTCGGCATGATCATCCAGTCCACGCCGGTGTCCTTCGGCGCGGTCGGCACGCCGCTGCTCGTCGGTGTGCAGGGCGGGCTGCAGCGCGAGTCGATGACACAGGCGCTGGTGGCTCAAGGTCAGGGCTGGCCCGATTTCTTCAACCTGATCGTGGAGCGGGTGGCACTCGGCCACGCCATCGCCGGCACGCTGATCCCGGTGTTCCTGGTGTTCTTCATGACCCGCTTCTTCGGCCGCAACCGCTCGTGGTCCGAGGCGCTGCCGGCGGTGCCGTTTGCGCTGTTCTCGGCGTTCGCTTTCACGATCCCGTACGGGCTGGCCGGGCGTTTTCTCGGGCCTGAGTTCCCCTCGCTGCTGGGTGGCCTGCTGGGCCTGGCGCTGGCGACGCTGGCCGCGCGCGCCGGCTTTCTCGTGCCGAAGAAGACCTGGGACTTCGCCGACCCGAAGGAGTGGCCGGAGGAGTGGATGGGCAGCATCCAGATGAAGGTCGACCATGCCACGAAGCAGATCCCGATCGTCCTCGCCTGGGTGCCCTACCTGCTGCTGGCGCTGATCCTGGTGCTCAGCCGCACCATGCCCGACTTCAAGGCCTGGCTGCTGTCGGTGAGTGTCGGCGTGAAGGACATCCTCGGCGAGGCCGGCATCAGTGGCAACTTCCAGCCGCTGTACCTGCCCGGCGGCATTCTGGTCTTCGTCTGCCTGCTCACGATCCTGCTGCACCGCATGCACATGTCCGACTTCGTGAAGGCCACGCGCGAGTCCGGCGGCACCCTGCTCGGTGCCGGCTTCGTGCTGCTGTTCACCGTGCCGATGGTGCGCATCATGATCCAGTCGGGCGTCAACGCCAACGAGCTCGCCAGCATGCCGATCTCGATGGCCCGCTGGGTCGCTGCATCGGTAGGTGACGTCTATCCGGTGTTCGCGCCGACGGTGGGTGCGCTCGGCGCCTTCCTGGCCGGCTCCAACACCGTCTCGAACCTGATGCTCAGCCAGTACCAGTACAGCGTGGCTCAAGCCCTCGGCGTGAGCGGGGCGACGATGGTCGCGGCGCAATCCATCGGCGCGGCAGCGGGCAACATGATCGCGATCCACAACGTGGTGGCCGCCTCGGCGACGGTCGGCGTGATGGGGCGCGAGGGCCAGATCCTGCGCCGCACGATCATTCCGACGATCTACTATGTTGCGCTCGTCGGAGCGCTGGCCATGGTGGCGATGCATGTGGTGAATTGGGGCGATCCGCTGCTCGGTGTGAAACTGCCGTGATGCGCTGCCCGAACCGAAAGAATTCCCATGACTGATTCCCGCGGTCCGCTCAAGCCGTCGACGCCCCCCCGGGTGGCGCTCTTCGTCACCTGCCTGGCCGACGCGATCCGCCCCAGCGTCGGCTTCGCGACACTCAAGCTGCTGCAAGACGCCGGCTGCCAGGTCGAGGTGCCGGCGCAGCAGACCTGCTGCGGGCAGCCGGCCTTCAACAGTGGTGACACCCGCGATGCGGCCAAGCTGGCGCGCCGCTTCATCGAGATCTTCGAGCCCTACGACTACGTGGTCGCGCCTTCGGGCTCCTGCGTCGGCATGACACGCGCACATTACCCCGAGGCGCTGGCCGACGATGCGGCCTGGGCCGAGCGCGCGCGCCGGCTCGGTGAGCGCACGTTCGAGTTGATGAGCTTTCTCGTCGACGTGATGCACTTCAAGCCGAGCGGCGTGACACTCGCGACCACCGCCACCTACCACGACAGCTGCTCCGGCCTGCGTGAACTGGGTGTCTACGAACAGCCGCGCGCGCTGCTCGGCACGGTCGGCGGCCTGGAGCTGAAACCGCTCGAAGGCAACGACGTGTGCTGCGGCTTCGGCGGCACGTTCTGCGTCAAGTACCCGGCGATCTCCAACGCCGTGGTGTCGGAGAAGGCCGCCGCGATCGACCGCAGCGGCGCCCGCCTGCTGCTCGGCGGCGATCTGGGCTGCCTTGTGAACATGGCCGGCAAGCTGCAGCGCAACGGTTCGCCGGTGCGCGTCTACCACGCCGCCGAGGTGCTGGCCGGCATGGCCGATGCGCCTTCGATCGGCGAGAAGGAATGAGCGAGACCATGCACACCTCCATCCTGTCCTTCCGCGCGCGTGCGGACGTCGCGCTGAGCGATCCGAAGCTCAAGCTCGCGATCGACCGCACGACCGGCACGGCCGAGCGCAAGCGCGCCGCCGCGCTGGCGGCCTTCCCGCAGTTCGACGCCGCCCGCGACCGCGGCAAGCGGATCAAAGACCACGTCATCGAGCACTTCGACCACTACCTGCTCGAGTTCGAACGCAACGCGATCGCCTCCGGCGCCCAGGTGCACTGGGCGTCGACGGCTGACGAAGCCTCGCGCATCGTCGTTGACCTGTGCCGCAAGGCCAACGCAAAGCGGGTCACGCGCGTGAAGTCGATGCTCGGCGAAGAGATCGGCCTGCCGCATGCGCTGGACGCGGCCGGCATCGAGCGCGTCGAAACCGATCTGGCCGAGCACATCGTGCAACTCGGAGGCGATCGGCCGTCGCACATCGTCTGGCCGTCGATGCACCGCACGCGCGAGCAGGTGTCGGAGATGTTCAAGCAGGCGCATCGTGTCCCGCACACCGAGGAGACGATCGAGGCGATGGTCGACAGCGCCCGCCGCGAGTTGCGCGACAAGTTCCTGAGCGCTGACGTGTCGATCTCGGGCGCCAATTTTTTGCTCGCCGACACCGGGGCGACCTGCACCGTGACCAACGAGGGCAATGCCGAGCTGACGACATCGCCGCCGCGCATGCACATCGTCACCGCCGGCATCGAGAAGCTCGTGCCGAGCCTGCCGCACGCGTTCGCGCTGCTGCGCCTGCTGGTGCGCTCGGCCACGGGCGCCGACGTCACGCAGTACACCACCTTCCATTGCGGACCCAAGAAGCCCGGCGACCTGGACGGCCCTGAGGAATTCCACATCGTGCTGGTCGACAACGGCCGCACGAAGATGCTCGCCGAGGCCGGGTTGCGCGAGATGCTGCGCTGCATCCGCTGCGGCGCCTGCATGAACCACTGCGTGGTGTTCCGACAGATGGGCGGGCATGCCTACGGTGGCACCTACCCCGGGCCGATGGGGGCCGTGCTCACCCCGGTCTTCGACGGTCTGGAGCAGACCCGCGACCTGCCGCACGCGTGCACCCTCAATGGCAAGTGCCAGGAGGTCTGCCCAGTGGACATTCCGCTGCCGACCTTGCTGCGCGGCTGGCGCGACCGCTCGTGGCGCGAGGGGCTGGAACCGGCGGCGATGCGGTTTGGGATGGGGATCTTCACGTTTGTCGCGTCGCGCCCGTGGCTGTACAAGCTGGGCGCCTCGGTCGCAGTTCGCGCGATGCGTTTGTTCGGCCGTGGGGGACGGATCCGCAGCATGCCCGGTCTCGGCGCGTGGACGGAGCACAGGGACTTTCCGGCGCCCGAGGGCCGCACCTTCATGGCCCGCTACGCCAGCGGCGAGGGGAGGCAGAAGTGACGGCACGTGACGACATTCTGGGCCGCGTCCGCGCTGCGCTCGGTCGCCGAAGCATCGATCCGGCAAGCGTTGCCAGCGCTGCCGCGACGCTGCTGGCGGACCTGCCGTCAACGCGGCCCAGGCTCCTCGCAAGCTCGTTGGCGGAAGCCTTCATTGCGCGTGTCACCTCGCCCAAGGTGGCCGCGACGGCTGAGCGCATCGAATCGACAGCCGCATTGCCTGAGGCCGTGGCCAGGTACCTTCGCGCACGCGATCTGCCGAAGGCCATCGCTCTCCAGCCGCTTGCGCTGCTGCGTTCGCTCGACTGGTCGGGGTTCGCGGTGCGCGACCGCGTCGCCTCTGACGAAGTGGCCGCGATCGGCATGGCGCGGTGGGGTATTGCCGAGACCGGCTCGCTGGTCTTCCATTCCGGGGCCGACACGGCGGTGCTGGCGAATTTCCTTCCGCTGCATCACATCGTGCTGCTTCGCAAGGCCGATCTCCTGGCCTACCTTGAAGACTACGCGACGCTGGTTGCTGGCCAGCCGATGCCCCGCAACGTGAACCTCATCACGGGGGCCAGCGGCACGACCGACATCGAGGGAAGCCTGGTGCTGGGCGCCCATGGCCCGAGGTATATGCATGTCGTTCTCGTCGACGCCTAGCAGGGCGGTTGCAGTCGGCTGCGCGCTCGTTTCGCATTCGATGGACAAGCGCTCGAGGCGACCTGGCGTTGACTGCCGATGGGCTGCTGCCGGTTTCCAGGACACCTTGTTAAGGTGGAATCAGAAACTGGAGGTGGTGGATGGGGTAGTCGTACCTTTCGTGCAGATTGGTGCGCTGTGATCTGAGAACCCGTTGCACGACAAGCACTTACAATTCCGGCTCTTCCGAGATCTGCAGATTTTTCGTGCTGATTGGTGCGCTTCGTCTCGGGCACCCGTGCGATGCCGGATCCCGCTGACTTACGCGTTCGGCCCGGTCAGACCTCTTCGCTCCGGTCGCGAAACTCCAGCTTGAACTGCCAGCCCTCGAAGGTCGCCACCATCCGTCCGAACTCGTCCCAGGAGATCTCACGGCCGTCAATCACGATCATCGGCACACGATTGTCCTCGTCGGGATCGCTGTCGACGGTCCCTCGTAGCACCAAGCCATCGTTCACCTGCGGTCCGTGGTCAGTGTCCTCGATGTGGGTGAGAGCCAAGGCACGGCGCATCTTGACAATGAGCTTGCCGAGCAACTCCAGAGGGTCGTCGTCTGGCTCCCCGATCACCTGAAACCGATACCCGGCAGGGCCGCCATCGCGCAACTCGAACGCGTCGATCGCCAAGCCGGTGCCGCACAGCCAGTTGCGGAACCGGAACTCGTGCTCCGCCCCGCGCCCGTCGAGCATGCGGATGGGCTCGAACGCCACGTGCTCGAACCCCTGCAGCCCGAGTCGGGTGGCGGCGGCCTCGTTGAAGCATCGGCCGCAGAGCCGCCGGTAGCCGGCCTCCATCAACCCGTAGTTCACGACATCGTGGTCGTCCGCGGGTTGATGGCAGGCATCGCAGGTGATGGGCGGCATGGTTTGCAGGGTGTGTGAAGGCGAGGCGACTGTAGGCTACGACCGCGGAGCTGCGAACCGATCGGTCACCTGCTTGGCCCGCCGCGCATCGTCGGTGTGAAGGTACATCGAGGTCGTGGCCAGCGAGGCGTGCCGCAGGTTGTCGCGCACCGTGGTCAGCTGGGCGCCGCCTTGGAGCAGGTGAGTGGCGTGCGTGTGCCTTGTCCAATGCGGCGTGGCCAGGCGCAGCTTCTCGGCCAGCGCCGGGGTGCCTTCCCCACGACGTCGGCTGCGGTGCTGAAGAACCGCTTCATCACTCGCCACAGGCGCCACGACGAGATCTGGTTTCGATCATCGCCAAGGCTGCCAATCAGTGGGGTATACGGACGCCACTTCGAGGGCGTCAGGGTAGTCCCCGTTGAACGAGGTAGCGATCGAGCGCGGCGCGGGCCAACGGAGGCAGCACGACCTTGCCGGCCTTGTGGCCCTTGCCGACGACCCGGATCCAGGTGTCGCCGTGTGCGTCTGCTTCGATCGCGGCAAGTAGCGCGCCCACGAGCTCGCTGATTCGAAGGCCCGTGGCATAAGCAAAGTCCAGCATGAACCGCAGCCGCTGCGCGGCTGGCTCGCTCCAGCCGTAGGACGACTCCAGGCCATCGGCCACCACCCGGACGAGCTTCCACTCGTGCTCGGCGAAGGCGTGAGACGTGTCGAGCTGCGCCGGCCGGCCGCCTCGCACCTTGACGCCGGCAAACGGATTGGCCAGCACATAGCGCTGCTCGATGAGCCAGCGGTGCAGGGCATTGAGCACCGATAGCGCGTACGCGGCCGAGCGTGCCGAGAGGTCACCCGCGAAGGGACGCCACGCCGGCGACGACCTCGGCTGCGGCGCGCCGACCCAGCGCGCGCGAGGGCTCGGATGACGCAGAAATGCACGGTAGGCAATGGCGTCCTCGGTGGTCAGCGACGACAAGGCCCGCCCGCGCTCGACGATTGCCCACAGGATCAGCCGTTCGGCCTTCTTGCGGTAGGCACGCTGGGTCGCTGCCGACTCGTGCAGCGACAGCCAGGCGTTCACGGCCTGATAGTCGTTGCTGGCGTCGAGTGCGCAACTGGCCCGCGGGGCACGGAAGGTGCCCCGCGAGCCATCGACGTCTTCGGGGACGACCAGTCGCTCCCAGGGAACCAGTTCTTGGGCCTGTGCCACCGTCACCAGCTGTTGAGATCCACGAACCCTGCTAGCCATGTCCACGAACCGTGCTAGCGAGACTTGCGGCTAAGGCATTGATTCAACAAGGAAATTCGGGTTCTGAACTCCTCTCGCTGTCTGTAGCGAGTTGACGACAACACGCGACACCGAGTCCACGAACCTCGCTATTGCATTTGGCGTGTCCATGAAGCATGCTACTGGCGCATTTGTGAGGTGAACGGATGCAGTCGCCCCATGAGATCGGCGAACGTGAAGTCCGGATCGCTCGCGTGCTGAGGCCGTTAGGCCGAGGTCCCATGAGACGCGAGCAGGCCGAGCGCGCGGGCCAACTGCTGGGTGTCCACTGGACCACGGTCTATCGCCTTCGTGCTCGATTTCTGGCGGATCCGAGAACGTCTGCGCTGGTACCGGACGCGGGAGGCCGCCGCGGCGAACCCTGGCGGCTGGCGCCTGCGGTCGAGGCGATCGTCTCGTCGGTCGTCGAACAGTGGTTCCCGCGGCAGCGCGAGCTCGCACACCCCGTGCTGGACACCTTCAACGAGGTTCGCCGGCGCTGCACGGAACATGGTCTCGTGGCGCCGTCACGCAACACGGTGGCGCGCAGGCTGCGTTCGCACCGCGGCCAGGAACTCCAGCATCTGGCCTCTCTCCCAGGCGCTGCAATCGCGCCCGGCAGCTTCGGAGCGGACTGGCCGTTGGAGATCGTGCAGATCGACCACACCCAGGCCGACGTCCTCATCGTCGACCGCTTCACCCGCAAGGTCATCGGCCGCCCCTGGCTGTCGGTGGCCATCGATCTGGCCACGCGCACGGTCCCGGCCTTCTTCATCGGCATGGAGCGGCCCGGTGCCGGCACCGTGGCCCTCCTGGTCAGCCGCATCGTCCAGCCCAAGGCGGCCTGGCTGGCTCACCTGGGGCTGCAGATCGACTGGCCGATGGCCGGCCTACCGCAGCGGCTGCACCTGGACAACGCGGCCGAGTTCCGCAGCCGCGCCCTTCGCCTGGGCTGCGCTCAGTACGGCATCGAGCTCGACCACCGGCCGGTCGGCCGCCCGAACTATGGCGGCCACATCGAGCGCATGAACCGCACGCTGATGCAGCGGCTGAAGGGTCTGCCCGGCGCCACCGGCAACTCGCCGCGCGGCCGCAAGGCGCGCAAGCCCGAACAGCGCGCCTGTCTGACCTTGGAGGAATTCGAGCGTTGGCTGGCCCTCGAAGTCGGCGAGCGCTACCACCACAGCGAGCATCGGGGCCTGTTCCGCTCCACCCCCTTCTCGGCATGGCAGTCACTGGTTGAACAGCGTGCCCCGCGCCAACTGGCGCCTGGGCCCGATGAGGCCATGAAGCTGCTGATCAACTTCATGCCGCTGGCCCACCGCTCGATCCAGGCCGATGGCCTGACCATTTTCTACATCCGCTACTGGAACCCCGTGTTCGTCGTCTGGCGCGAACAGCGGCAGAGGGTGAGGGTGCGCTACCACCCCGAGGACCTGTCGAGGATCTTCGTCAGCGCCGACGGGCGCAACTATGTGCAGGCGAACTACGCCGACCTGCGGCGCCCTCGCATCACGCTGTGGGAGCAGCGTGCCGCCGTGCGAGCCCTCAGGGCGGCGCATGTGCCCCGGGTGTCCGAAGAGCATGTCTTCCGCGCCATCGGTGCGCAACGACAGATCGTGGAGCAAGCCGAGCGATCGGCACGCCGGGCGCGCCGCAACTCGAAGGCGCCACCAGCGGCGCCTTCGCCTGAACTTCAGACCCGCGATTCTGGGCAGCCGACGGAAGTGGACTACAGCAAACCGGTGACACCTTACGCCGTGGAGATCTGGAAGTGATCGTGCGCGAGCGCTCCCACCTTCATCCCGCAGCGAGGCAGATGCTCGACCTCGACGACGAGCAGCGGGTGCGGGCGTTGCGGACCGACCGCTGGATCGACTACCCACGTGCGACGCAGGCGCTGCAACGGCTGCAACGGCTCCTGGACACCCCGCAGCGCGAACGCATGCCGTGCATGCTGCTGCACGGTCCGTCCAATATCGGCAAGACGCTGATCGTGGCCAAGTTCCTTCGTGAACATCCGCCTGCCTTCGACGCTGTGCGCGGCGTCGAGCACAGACCCGTGATCAGCCTGCAGATGCCGCCGTCGCCCGATCAGCGGCGCTTCTATCGGGCGTTGCTGACGGCAGTGGGGGTACCCCAAGGCCCCAACTCGACCTTGGCGAGTCTGGAGCAAGTGGCTTGCGACATCCTGCGCCGAATAGGGCCGCGGCTGTTGATCGTCGACGAGGTGCACCACCTGCTGGCTGGCAGCGCACGGGAGCAGCGCGGCTCGCTGAACTTGCTGAAGTACCTCTCCAACGAGCTGAGGATGGCCATCGTTGCGGTCGGCACGAGCGAGGCGCCGGTGGCGTTCCAAAGCGACGCCCAGATCCACAGCCGCTTCACGCCGCTGGAGTTGCCCCGCTGGAGCGAGAGCGAGGAGTTCCGCCGCCTCCTGGCTGCGTTCGAGGCGGCACTGCCGCTGAAGCGGCCATCAGAGCTGACCCAGCGCCCGCTGGTGCAGTACCTGAGTGCGGTCAGCGGGGGACTGCTAGGCGAGGTCTCGCGGCTGCTCAACGATGCGGCCGAGGCCGCCATCCGAGACGGCAGCGAGCGCATCACCGTGGGGCATCTCGAGCATGTGGCAAATCGGCCGTCGTGATCGACCCTGGCCTGTGGCGCATCGACCGTTTGAAGGCGAGGCCTTTGGTAGCTGGTTCGGCCGCATGGCCTCTCGCTATCGATTGACGGTCGATGAACTGGCGTCATCGGCGGGAGTGACGGAGCTCTTCGCCGATGAGCAACTCTCGTGGCTTGAGGTGCCAGCGCCCAGGGGAGGGGACTGCGAGGTTCTGGCAAGGCTTGCGCGCGTGAGCAACGAAATCATCGCTGCGCTCGGTCCGCAGGGGCCCCTGCCGAGTAGACAGGACCTCCCGTTCTGCCACTCCTGCTTGTTCCTCAATCCCTTGGATGTCACGGCGCCATGCTGGCCAGCTGGTTGGTTGCATGGGCACGAATTCGTCTGCGGCAAACATCCAAGCGAATCGAGCTGGGTGGGAAGGTCAACGGTGCGCAAGCATCGCAACATGGGCCGGCTCTTGAGCTACCTCAGCCGGCGTCGGCAAGCGATAGACAGACGCCGGTGTCCAGAGTTCAGGCTCTCTTGGCGACGCTAGCACGGTTCACGGACGCCGTTAGCAGGGTTTGCGGATCTCAACAGCGGGCTCGGCGCTGCTGGCGTGCGCCGATGAGTTCGCGCCGTTCGCGACGGGTCTGCTCGTCCTGGCCGGGGTGGGCGGTGCGGTCACGTGGTGGGTCCACTGGCGGCGACGGAACCGCACGCCCGGTCCGGACGTTCCCGCGGAACCCGCGCAATGCCAGTTGGGGCACGCACTACCGCAGGCGGCGGGGCCGTCACCTCGCAAGGTCTGTGGCTGCGAGGCCGGGACCTATGGGTGACCTACGATGGCGGCATGAGCGCACGACTGTCCATCGGCCTGGTGGCCCGCCGTACCGGGGCCACGGTGCCAACCGTCCGGTACTACGAGGAGATCGGCCTGCTGCCGGCGGCATCGCGGACCGCGTCAGGGCAGCGAAGCTACGACGAGGCCACCGTGCGGCGCCTTGTCTTCATCCGGCGCTGTCGCGACTTCGGCTTCTCGATCGACCAGGTGCGAGAACTCGTCGGTCTGGTCGACGAGCCGGACCGCCCATGCGTGGAGGTGCGGGACATCGCCGCGTCCCATCTGCAGCAGGTGCGCAGGAAGCTCGACGAACTCAAGGCACTGGAGACTTCGTTGAGCGCCATCGTGTGCGGCTGCGATGTCGCCTGTGCGGGCGGTGCCGCGGTGGACTGCACCATCCTGGAGGACCTGGCCGTGCCGGGCGAGGACCCGGCACGCGCCCCCGGAACCGGATGCTGCCCGCCTCGCGCGGTCGAAGCCCCCTTGTTCAACGAAGCGCAGGGCCACGGCGTGCGGCCCTCGGGCTGATGCGTCATCGGCCTCAGCGAACCACCACGTCGGCCACGAGCCGGGCCTTGAGCGCTCGCTCCCGGGTCGCCGCCTCGGACTCGGCCACCCACTCATAGGTGCTCTTCCAGGCCCACACCGTGCCGTCGATGCGGACGAAGCGGATCTCGCCGGCCTGGCCCGCCGCCGTCGTGCTCTGGCGCTTGCCGTCGAACTCGAAGGCGACGCTGTGGGTGCCGGGCTTGAACTTCAACCGGACCATGGTGTCGGGCAGCGTGTCGACGCCGGCGCCGCCATCGGGGTAGACCTTCACGAAGTTGCGGCCGTCTCCCCAGTTGCGCCGCACGACGTAGACGGTCAACGCATTGGGGTCGGGCACGAAGCGCTTGGCCTCGGCATCCGCGCTCAGGCTGGGCGCCGCCACCGGGGTGCAGGCAATCACCCGGCCCTTGTTGGTCTTGTAGCAGTGCGGGACTTCGGCAGCGGGATCGGGCGCGCGCGGCGTGGCGCAGCCGGCCAGCAGCACGGCCGCCCCCAGTGCTGCCACGATGATCGGTCGATGCATGTCCATGGCCATCACTTCAGCGTGAAGCGCGCGGTGGCGGGCTTGCCTGCCACCGTCACCACGGCGACCGCCTTGGTGCCGGGGCCGACCTTGAAGCTGCCGGTGGCCTCGAGCTTATCGCCGGCCGGCTTGAGTTCGACCTCCTGTTTCTCGGTGCCGGTCAGCAGCGTGACCTTGGCGCTGGCCTTGGACACGTCGGCGGCCTTGCCGTGGTCGCGGAGGAACAGCTGGATCGTGGTCGGCTTGGCGACGAGCTCGTAGTCCATGTCCTTGACCTCGACCACGACGCCACCATGCAGCGGCTTGTGTTCGTGGGCGTGGTCGTGCTTGTCGCCGGCGGCGAAGGCCGAGCCGGCAAGGACGAGGGTGATGGCGGCGAAAAGGGCGTGCATCTTCATGGGAGTCCTTTCAGGGGGGGTGTCAACGGGAAACGGGTCAAAGCGCCTCGGCGTCCTTGTCGTCCATCAGCGCTTCAGCCGGCTTGCGCCCGAAGAGCCAGAACATCGCGGGCGTTAGGAAGGTGTCGAGAAGGGTCGAGCTGATCAGCCCGGAGAAGATCACCACGGCCACCGGGTGAAGCACCTCGGTGCCGGGCTGCTCGGCCTCGAACAGCAGCGGTGCCAGCGCAAACGCGGTGACCAGGGCGGTCATCAGCACAGGGCTGAGCCGCTCCAGCGAGCCGCGCAGGATCATCTTCTGGTCGAAGGCCTCGCCCTCGAAGCGCATCAAGTTGATGTAGTGGCTGACCTTCAGGATGCCGTTGCGCACCGAGATGCCCGCCAGCGTGATGAAGCCGACGAGCGCCGCGACGCTGAGCGGCTGGCCCGACAGCCACAGCCCGATCACGGCACCGACCAGCGCGAGCGGGATGTTCACCATGATGAGCGCCGACAGCGCCGCCGACTTGTAGCGGCTGTACAGCACCACGAACATCAGCGCCAGCGACACGATGGACAGCAGGCCGACCAGGCGCGACGCCTCCTCCTGCGCCTGGAACTGGCCGCCCAGGGTGATGAAGTAGCCCTCGGGCAACTTGGTCTCGGACACGACCTTGCGGATGTCGGCCACGATCTCCGACAGCGCGCGGCCCGAGGCGTTGGCCGACAACACGATGCGTCGCTTGCCATCGTCGCGGCTGATCTGGTTGGGACCGTCGCCGTCCTCGATCGTCGCGATCTTCGACAGCGGGATGCGGCCGTTGGGCGTCTCGATCAGGATCTGGCCCAGGCCCTCCACCGACCGTGCCGACTCCGGCACGCGCACCACCAGCGCAAAGCGCCGGCCACCTTCGACGATCTGGGTGACCTTCTCGCCCTCGACCAAGGCCTGCAGTGCCGACAACACCTGCGGCGCCGGCACGCCGTACTGGGCGGCGGCTGCGTAGTCGATGCGCACCTTGATCTGCGGCGCCAGCACCTGCTTCTCGATCTGCAGGTCGGCGATGCCGGGGATGGTGGCCAGCTTCGCCCGCAGCGCATCGGCCTGGCCGCGCAGCGCATCGAGGTCTTCACCGAAGATCTTGACCGCGATCTGCGAGCGCACGCCCGAGAGCATGTGGTCGATGCGGTGCGAGATGGGCTGGCCGATCTCCAGTGCGGCCGGGAGGTTGACCAGCCGCCGGCGGATGTCGGCCTTGATCTCGTCCATGCTGCGCGTGAGCTCGGCCGTGGGCTTGAGACCCACGTCGAGTTCGCTGACGTGCACGCCCTCCGCGTGCTCGTCGAGCTCGGCCCGCCCACTGCGCCTACCGACGTGCGTCACTTCGGGCACCTGCTTGATGAGCACTTCCGCCTGGCGTGCCAGCGCTGACGTTTCGGTCAGCGTCACGCCCGGGTTCAGGCGCAGGCCGATCAACAGCGTGCCTTCGTTGAAGGGCGGCAGGAAGGTCGTCGGGAAGAACGGCACGGCGGCCGCGGCCACCAGCACGGCCGCGCCCGCCGCCGCCATGGCGGCCTTGGGCCGGTCCAGCACGCCCTGCAAGCTGCTGCGGTAGCGAGCCTTGAGCCAGGCCAGCACCTTGGTGTCGCCGTGGTCCAGGTTCTTCATCCGCGGCAGCAGGTAGAAGCTGAGCACGGGCGTCACCGTCACCGACACGATCAGCGAGGCCAGCGTCGAGACGATGAAGGCAATGCCCAGCGGCACGAACAGCTTGCCTTCCAGCCCCGGCAGCGCGAACAGCGGGATGAAGACGAGCACGATGATGACCGTGGCGTACAGGATGGCCGAGCGCACTTCCATCGTGGCGTGTGCGACGACCTCGATCGGATGCAGCCGGCTGTGCGGGTGGTTCGCCCGATCTGCCTTCAGCCGCCGCAGCACGTTCTCGACGCCGACCACCGCGTCGTCGACCAGGCCGCCGATAGCGATGGCCAGGCCGCCCAGCGTCATGGTGTTGATCGACAGACCGAAGTACTTGAAGACAAGCGCGGTGATGAAGATCGAGACCGGGATGGCCGTCAGCGCGATGATGGTCGGACGCAAGGTGCCGAGGAAGAAGAACAGGATCACCGCCACGAAGATCGAGGCACCGATCAGCTTGCCCTGCAGCGTGGTGATCGAGGCCTCGATGAAGCTGGCCTGCCGGAAGGTGACGCGCGGGGCCTCCATGCCAGCCGGCAGGGAAGCCTTCAGCCCCACCAGTGCATCTTCGATCGACTTCGTCAGCGCGATGGTGTCGGCCGTCGGCTGCTTCTGGATGCCCAGGATCACCGCCGGCTTGCCTTCGAATCCCGCATCGCCGCGCTTGAGTGCCGCGGCGAACGTGACCTCGGCGATCTGGCGCAGCAGGATGGGCTGTCCGTTCTTTGCCGAGAGCGCCAGGTTCTTCAGGTCGTCGAGGCGAGAGGTGCGGCCGAGGTTGCGGATCAGGTACTCGCGGCCGTTCAGTTCCAGGAAGCCACCAGACGTGTTGGACGAGAAGCCCTTCAACGCGCCTTCGAGCTGGTCGTGCGTGATGCCCAGTTCGGCCATGCGCGCCGTGTTGGGCTGAACCTGGAACTGGCGCACCTCGCCGCCGATGGGGATGACCTGCGCGACACCGGACACCGACAGCAGCCGCGGGCGCAGCACCCAGTCGGCGTACTCGCGCACGGCCATAGCGCTGATCTTGCTGGGATCGACCGGGATGGCGATCTGCATGATCTCGCCCATGATCGAGCTGATCGGCCCCATGCGCGGCACCACGCCGCCGGCCAGGCCTTCTTCCATCGACGACAGCCGCTCCGACACCAACTGCCGGGCGCGGAAGATGTCGGTGCTCCAGTCGAAGGTGACGTAGAGGAAGGACAGGCCAGCCGACGAGGTCGAACGCACCGACTCCACGCCGGGCAGGCCGTTCATCGTCGTCTCCAGCGGGAAGGTGATGAGCTGTTCCACCTCCTCGGCGGCCATGCCGCCGGCCTCGGTCATGATGGTGACGGTCGGCTTGTTCAGGTCGGGGAACACGTCCACCGGCGTTCGGGACAGCGTGAACGCGCCATAGGCCATCAGCACCACGCTGGCGATGATCACCAGCAGCCGGTTCGTCAGGCTGTTGTCGAGTAGCCACTTGAACATGTCAGCGCACCTGGTTGATCAAGGTGGCGCCACCCGTGGCCACGCGGTCACCGAGCTTCAGGCCGGCAGTCACGGCCACGCTGAGTCCATCCAGTGCTTCCGTGGTCACGGCGCGGGGTTCGAAGCGCTCCGGTGCGGTCTTGACCCACACGACGGTCTGGTTCGCCGGGTTCTTCATCAGCGAGGCGACCGGGACCGCAATGCCCTTGACCTTCTGCCGGGTCTGCACGAAGACGCGGACCGGCTGACCGACGGCCAGGCCGTTGAGTGCGACGCCCCGGGCACGGAAGCCCAGCGGCAGGGCCTGTTCGCGCAGGCTGCGCGCCGCACCGACGAATTCCAGCGGCACACGCTGGTCGCCGACGGCCAGGGTGGCACTGCCGACATTGGCAGCCAGCGCCGGGTCGAAGGCGAGCGCCTCGATGCGCAGGCGACCTGGGTCGACGATCTCGAACAGCAGTTCGCGGGCATCGACCACCTGGCCGGCGACCACATGGGCCGACGCGATCACGCCCGACACGGGTGCCACGAGCGCCTCGCGTGTCGCCAGCCCGCCGCCCACTGCGGCGATGCGCTCGGCCAGGCTGGCCGCTTCGCTTTCGGCGGCCTCGATGTCCTTGCGCGGCACGGTGTCGGCCAGTTCCTTCAGCCGTGCGACGCGCTTGTCGGCGAGCGACTTGGCTGCGCGCAGTTCGGCCAGCTGCGCCGATTGGTTGGAGCGCTCGATGGGCGCGGTCGACGGCACCACGTAGGCCAGCACGTCGCCCTTGCGCACCACCTGTCCCGGGTTGGGCAGGCCGCGCGGGCCCGGCTCGATGCGGCCGGCGTTCAGCGGCTGCACCTTGCCGCCGGCGTTCGGGTCCATCAGCACCTTGCCGTTCAGCTCGACCGAGCGCGGCAGTTCGGCCTCCTCGGTGACCATCGTGCGCACGCCGAGCTGGCGTTGGGCTGGCTTGGGCAGGAACACACTGCCGTCGGGTTGCCGCTGCGGGCCGTTGGCGCTCGGCGCAGCCTGTGCATCGCCATGGTCGTGCCCTTCGCCGGCCTGCGCCGGCCACGCGGCGACCAGGGCCAGCACGATGCCCAGCGCCGCCAGGCGGTTCGTCACGGCGCGCTTCATGCTGCACCTCCGGTCTGCGGCTGGCGGGCCGCCATCACGCGCCTGCCTCCGAGCACCAGGACGGCCAGTGCGGCCAGGCCGCCGATGGCCCAGCCGGCGACCTCCTTCCACGAGTGTTCGTGGACCGCTTCCTCGGCGTGCGGGGCCTCGTGCAGGTCGAGCTCGCCGGCCAGCAGGTCGACCTCGGTGCCGGCCGTCACCGTCGCGGTGATCGGCAGCACGCCGGGCTTCGGCGCTTCCTTCAGCACCACCTCGTAGGCGTCGTCGCCGTGGACCTGGGCGCTGAACTTCGCGCCCGCGATCTCGAGCTCGATCTTCGCGCCGCGCACGGGCGCGTTGTCGGCAAAGCGGTCCAGGTACAAGGTGACCTGCTTGCCATCGAGCACGCCGACGAGCTCGAAGGTCTCGGAGACGGCTGCGAAGCGCGGCAGTGCGGTGCCGGCAACGGCGGGTGCGGCGTCACCGTGGTCGTGGCCGTCGCCGGCAGCGGCCGGCACTCCAGCACCGAGCAGGAAGGCCGCGAGACTGAGCGCGGCCAAGGGGTGGGAGGACTTCATGGGGTGGGATTCCTGATTGGGTTCGCTAGAGCGGTTCGTTTCGTGCGCGACGCCAGGGCTCATTGCGGCAGCAGGCCCAGGGCCTGGCGCCAGGCGGAGATCGCCGCGGCGAGTTCGATGCGCGCACGTGCGGCCTGGCGCTCGGCCTCAGCGGCCTCGGACTCGATGCGCAAGCGGGTGGGCAGGTCGGTTTCGCCGAGCCGGAACGACTTTTCGAAGAAACCGCGCGTCTCGCGTGCAAGCGTTGCCCGGCGCTCGGCCGCCGCGAGCTGGGCCCGCGCCGCACCGACCCTTGCAACGGCGGCGTCGCGCTCGGACTGCAAGCGCGTGCGGTCAAGTGCAAGCTGGGCCTGGGCCTCGGTGGCATCGGCACGCGCGCTGGCCACTCGGCTGTCATGTCTCGGGCCGCCACCGAACGGAATGCGGACGGCCAGCGTCACCGTCTGGCCGTATCGCTCGCCGGACGCCCCGCGGTCGCGCGTCGTGGCCAGGGTCAGTTCGGGGTTCGCACGCGACTGCGTGGCAGCCAGCACGGCGGTGCGCTCGGCGGCGCTGGCGCGGTCCTGCAGCTCCGTGATCGCCGGATGGGTGCCCGCCTCAGTCGCAGCGGGCTCTGGTTCTGCCGTGGCAATCACCGCGGGAGTCATCCCGATCGCGCTCCCCGACAGGGCCTTGACCTGCTGCAGCGCCGCCGTGGCCGCAGCCTCGGCCTGCGCCAATCCGGCCTCCGCCGCGGCCACTGCGCCATCGGCCTGGTGCTGGTCGGCGCGGGCGAGTTCACCGGACGTGGCGCGGCGCGAGACGTCAGCGGCGAGCTTGCGTGCGTTGTCGAGCTGGGCGCGCGCAATCTCGACATCGAGGCCGGCACGCTGCCACGCCCACCAGGCTTCGCGGACCACCGCGGCCAGGCGAACGCGGGCGGCCTGGGCGCGGCTTTCGACGGCGGCCGCCTCGGCCTCCGCGAGCGCGCCGCTGCTGCGGCGTTCGCCCGGAAGCCACAGCGGCACGGCGAGCCCGACCTCGAGTTCCCGGGCACCATCGTTGCGGGTGAGGCGGTCGGTCTTGTGACTTGCCTCGAACGCAGGAGGCTCCGGGGTCCAGGCTTCGGCCGCACGGCGCTGCGCCTGCGCGGCTTCTCGGCGGGTCTGCAGCGCCAGCGCTTCGGGTTGACGTGCCCAGGCGGCCTCGAAGAGCTCCCTGAGGCCGGGCGTTCCAGGTCCACCGGGCGCCGGGGCTGCCTGCGACTGCGCCACTGCGCCAGCAACGGCCCCCGCCAGTGCGGCAGCAAGCAAGGCCTGCCGCACGCCAATTGTTGTTCGTGTTCTCGGATGCATCCGATGCTCCAGTGTGAAAGAAGGGGAACACGGGAGACCGGCGAGCCGCGACCCATGCGGTCGCGCCGACCCGAACGGGTTGCCGAGAGCGAGCTACGACAACGCGCTCAGGCGCGGACGAGGTTCAGGAGTAGAACGAACCCGCCCCGCCGATCAGGCGAGGCGCGCCCACTGAGGGCGTTCAGGTTGGGCTGCCGCGTGGGCAGCGCACGGGGCATCGCCGGCGGGAGTCGGCGCCGACGTGGCGCGGTCGTGCGTTGCGGTGGCGAGCGACGCCAGCATGCCAGTGCACTGCCCGTGGCAATGGCCACAATCCGCGTCAGGCGTCGAAGTGGCACCTTCGTCAGCACCCGACTGATCGGACACATCCACCGTTGCCTATGCCCGTGATCAGTGTGATCGTGGTGCCCGACATGGTCCGCCGCCGCACCCGTTTCATGGGCACAGTAACCCGCCACTGCCGCCCAGGACATCTGGGTGGGCAGTAGAACCAGCAGCAGGATGGCAAGCCAACGACGCATGGAGTCAGAGTGTAGCGGCTACAGGGTTGACCCTTGGCATACGAGGCCAAGCGGCGGCGTGAAGGGCATCACCACTGCCCGGCGCGGCCGCGCGCCACATTGTCGTTCATCCAGCGGCGGATCGCGTGCACGAACAGCCACCGCTTCGGACCACGCAGGTTGGCGCCGTGCCGGGCATAGAACGCGTCGGGATCGTCGAAGGTCCCGAAGTCATCGACGATGCTCTCCTTCTGGATGAAGGTGTCCCGGCCGCGCCACTCGACGTCCGGCGCCGACAGATCCCGGGTGGCGGCGCCGAAACCGCAGAAGCGTCGCGTACCGGGGAATCGGCGTTGCAGGCTGCGAAGGTACTGCGCGTCGAGGATGAATGCCTCGAGACAGACCCATCGCCCCTTGAACCAGACCTCCACCCAGCTGTGGAGGATGCGCTGCGGCGCGAGGACATACGCTACCCCGCTGATCGCGCCCTTCTGGAGCGCCTTGTCGATGGTGAAGCCGTGGAACCGGCACGGCACGCCGACGCTGCGCAGCAAGGCCATCAGCAGCGTGCCCTTGGTGTTGCACTGCCCATGGCCGTCGGCCAGCATGCGGGATGCCGGCAGATCGTCCGCCTCGTTGTAGCCGAATGCGATCTCATTGCGGACGAAGTCGTAGACCGCGCCGATCCGCTCGCACATTGGCAGCACGCGCCACCCCCGTTCGGCGACAAGCCGCTCGATGTCGGGATGTTGGGTGTCGAGCAGCGGCGTGCTGCGCAGCAGTGAAGAAGGTGCGTCGGACATGACTCGATCAGGGTGGCACCAGGCGGCGACCGCGGCATTTCAGACCCTGAAGCCACTGCCGGGTCAAGTCCGCCGCGCCGGCCGACCTCGGTCGGCGCTTGTGCGCGCGTCGGACCGCGCTCAGCGGCGATTGGACGGATCGCGCCCGACGTAGGCGACGGCGGATTTCGCGCCGAAGCCCGGCGGCGCGATCTTGGCGAGGTCGACGCCACGCCGGTCCAGGCCATTGAAGGTCCATGCGAACTGCTGTCCGGCGTCGCCGCGGAAGGCGACCGTCTCGCCGTAGGCGATGTTCGGGCGCGGGGCCTGCGCCAGGTCGACGACACGAGCCGCGCTCGACACGGCGGCTGGCTGGCCGTAGATGGATTGGCCGTTCATGAAGGTCTCGCCAGCCGCGAAGCCGACGGCAGGCGCGGCCGCCACGACCAGCACGGCCGACAGGCGGAGAAGGGATGACGAAGGTGATTGCATGAGTTCCTCGTGGTGGTGTGATCGGCTTTCACTCAGCCGCATGCCCAGATGGCATGACCCCGTACTCTAGAAATCGCCTGGAAACTGTTTCGGAACCGGCAGATGACAGTTCGGTCATCTGGCCCGAGGCCTGTGCCGGCTCAGTGAGCGCCGTGAACGTGGCGCCGCTTCGCCGGGGCCGCGGGCGCGGCGGCGGCGCGGTCCAGGCCGTTGAGGATGCCGCAATCCGCCAAGGCGTGCGGCGACGCGCACCGCGCGCGCAGTGACTTCAGATCCTTCTCCAGCGCACGCAGCTCACGAATGCGGTGCGCGACGTGGCCGATGTGCTCGTCCAGCAGGGCGTTGACCTCGCCGCAATCCTGCGCGGGCGACTCCCGCAGTGCGATGAGGGCTCTGATCTCGTCGAGCGTCATGTCCAGGTTGCGGCACTGCCTGATGAAGGCGAGCCGCTCGGCGTGCGCCGCCAGGTAGACGCGGTAGTTGTTGTCCGCCCGGGCCGGCGGCGGCAGCAGCCCCTCCCGCTCGTAGAAGCGGATTGTCTCGACGGGTGTTCCGGTGGCCTCGGCCAGGGCTCCGATCTTCATGGCTGCAAGCTTTCGACTTCCCTGATGGGGAGAGGGACTTGACTCTACACCGGCTACAGGGTTTGCAATGGGGGCAAGGTCAACGAGGATTCCTGCGATGAGACATTCCCATGCCGAAGGCGGCGATACACATCGACACCATCACGACGATGGTCATGCCCACGCCCACGACGCCCGGCACGTTGACCCTCCGGCGCAGGTGAAGGACGCCGCGTGCGCGGACGACGGTTGTGGCACCTGCGCCATGCCCGCGACGCTGCTGCAACGCGGCGACCCAACAGCGCGGGGGCGCAGTTTCCGGATCGCGACGATGGACTGCGCGGCCGAGGAGGCCGAGATCCGGCGTGCCCTTGACGGCATGCCCGGCGTTCGCGGTCTTCGATTCCAACTGGGCCAGCGGGTGCTCACGATCGATGCCGACGAGCCGTCGATAGCACCGGCGCTGGCGGCCGTGCGCAAGTCCGGTTTCGACCCGCAGCCGATCGCTGGGGGCGAACCGGAGGCCGGCCATGCGGCGGGCGACGGTCATGATCACGAGGTCGTGCGAGGCCAGGTCCCCAAGTTGGCCGGGGCGCTGCTCCTGGCCATCGGCGCCGAGATCATCGGCTACTTCGCGCCGGAGACCCTGGTCTGGCGGGGGGCGGGACTTGCCGTGGCGGCCATCGCGATCTGGCTCGCCGGCTTCGACGTCTACAAGAAGGGGTTGACGGCGCTGCGGCACGGGCGGCTGAACATCAACGCGCTGATGACCGTGGCCGTGACGGGCGCCTTCGCCATCGGCCAGTGGCCGGAAGCCGCGATGGTGATGGCGCTGTACGCCATCGCCGAGGCGATCGAGGCCAGGGCCGTGGACCGCGCGCGCAACGCCATCAAGGGCCTGCTGGCGATGGCGCCGGAGGAGGCGTCGGTTCGCCAAGCCGACGGCAGCTGGGCGACGCTGCCCGTGGGCCAGGTCGCGGTTGGCGCTCTGCTGCGGGTGAAGCCGGGGGAGCGCGTTCCCATGGATGGCGTCGTCCGCTCGGGCCAGACCAGCATCAATCAGGCGCCGGTCACCGGCGAGAGCATCCCCGTCGACAAGGCAAGCGGGGATCCGGTCTTTGCCGGCACGATCAACGAGTCGGGGACGTTCGAGTTCGAGGTCACCGCCCTGGCCTCGAACTCGACCTTGGCGCGCATCATCCACGCCGTCGAGGAGGCTCAGGCGACCCGGGCGCCGACGCAGGGCTTCGTCGACAGGTTTGCGGCGATCTACACGCCGGCGGTGTTCGTGATCGCCGTGGCAGTGGCACTGCTCGGCCCCTGGCTGCTCGGCTGGACGTGGCTGCAAGGCGTCTACAAGGCCCTCGTGCTACTGGTCATCGCATGCCCCTGCGCGCTGGTGATCTCCACACCGGTGACGATCGTCAGCGGCCTGGCAGCCGCGGCGCGCCGCGGCATCCTGATCAAGGGCGGCATCTACCTGGAAGAGGCGCGCAAGCTCAAGGCGATCGCGCTCGACAAGACCGGCACGATCACGGAGGGCAAGCCGCGGCTGGTCGACTGGTCCGTCCTCGATCCGGCAACCGATGCCGCGAACGCCGAGCACATGGCCTTCGTGCTGGCCAGCCACTCGGACCACCCGGTGTCTCGCGCCATCGCCGCGGGGCTCAAGTCCAACAGCGTGCAGGCGCAGAACTTCAAGGCGCTGGCCGGTCGCGGTGTGCAAGCGGACATCGCCGGCACCACCTATGTGCTGGGCAACCACCGGCTGATCGAGGAGCGTGGCCAGTGTTCGCCGGCCCTCGAGGCGACCTTACGCACCCATGAGGAAGCCGGCCGCACGGTCAGCCTGCTGGCCTCCGACGCCGGCCCGATCGCCTTGTTTGCCGTTGCCGACACGATCAAGGATTCGTCTCGTGAAGCCGTTTCAGCGCTGAAGGCCCTGGGCATCACGCCGGTGATGCTGACGGGCGACAACCAAGCGACGGCGACGGCCATCGCCCACGAAGCCGGCATCGAGGAAGCGCGCGGGAACCTGCTGCCCGAGGACAAGCTCGAAGCGATCAAGGCACTCCAGGCAGAGCACGGCCGGACCGCGATGACCGGTGACGGCATCAACGATGCACCGGCGCTGGCGCAGGCCGACATCGGCGTGGCGATGGGGGCAGCCGGCACCGACACCGCCATGGAAGCGGCTGACGTCGTGGTGATGAACGATGACCTGCGCCGCATTGCCGAGACGGTTCAACTGTCACGCTCCACGCATGTGGTGCTGTGGCAGAACATCACGCTGGCTCTGGGCATCAAGGCCGTGTTCCTGGTGCTGGCGGTCTTCGGCAGCGCGACCATGTGGATGGCGATCTTCGCCGACATGGGGGCCAGCCTGCTGGTGGTGGGCAACGGGCTTCGGCTGCTGAAGAAGGGAGGCAAGGCGGCATGACGCGAGGCTCACACGGGGGAGTTTCTTTCCCGGGGTCCGTCTCCGAAGCCAGGCCGCGGCCTGTCGCAGGCGATGGTGCTTCTATGCAGCCAGCTCACGCGCGTTGCGCTCGCCCGCGTCGGCCAACTCTCGTCGTGGCTAACGCGCGGCCCTTGGTGCCGATCGAACGTCAGTGCCTCGTCCCGAAGCCCATCTCACCAGATATCGAGCATTTGCTCGACAACAAGGAGTCAGAAAATGGATTGTCCCGTGTGCAAGACCGAGCGCCTGTCGATGATGGAGCGTCAGGGCATCGAAATTGACTACTGCCCCAAATGCCGTGGCGTCTGGCTCGACCGCGGTGAACTCGACAAGATCGTCGAACGTTCAGCCATGGAATCGACTGCGGCGGCTCCCGCCCCGGTGCCCGCCGCACCGCAATACCCTTCAGCGACACCCGAGCGCGGCCACGGAGGTCACCATTCCGAGCATGACGACCGCTACGCCAGTGGGCACAGGCGCAAGTCGTTCTTGCGGGATCTGTTCGATTGAACGCCGGGCCCGCGAACCCACGCCATTGACCAAGGCGTGCGAACGATGACGCACAACTGCCGCCCTCGCCGCACCACGCGCCGCGAGGGCGGCTCGGCGCGGGCACTGGTGGCGCCTCCTGGGTGCGGCCGCTTTGCTGCTTTCTTTGGACCAGCTCGTCAAATGGGTAATCGCCACGAATCTGCCCCGTGGCGAAGTCATCGCCGTCACCGCTTGGTTCAATCTGGTCCATGTCCTCAACCCGGGTGCCTCGTTCTCATTTCTGGCCGACGCCGGCGGCTGGCAGCGCCACGCACTCAGTGCGGTCGGCGTCGCCGTCAGTGCGACGCTGGCAGTCCTCCTCTGGCGCGGCGTTCGCAACCGACTCGAGACGGTCGCCTACGTCGGCATGATCGGCGGTGCGCTGGGCAACGTCGCCGATCGGATGCGCATCGGCGCCGTGGTCGACTACCTTGATCTGCATTGGAGCGACATGCATTGGCCCGCCTTCAATCTGGCGGACATCTTCGTTGTCGGCAGTGCGGTACTGCTGATACTGGCATCGTTCCTGCCCGGGCTGGCCGGGCGTCGGGCCGGTGAAGCAAACTCGACGTGAATGCCCAAGCGCCACGCACAGTTCCCCGGGCGAGAATGATGGGCATGAGTTTCCCTGTTGCGAACCGCGTGTTGTCCCGCTGCCTCGCCGCGCTGCTGACTGCTGGCCTGGCATGCGCGGTCCATGCGCAGGTGACCGTCGACGGCGCCTGGGCGCGTGCCACTGTGCCAAACCAATCTGCCACCGGTGCCTTCATGCGGCTGACTGCCCAGAAGGACGTCGTGCTGACGGGCGCCAGTTCCCCGGTCGCCGGCATCGTCGAAGTGCACGAGATGCGGCTGGACCAGGGCATCATGCGGATGCGCGCCGCCGATCGCTTGGCCTTGAAGGCAGGGCAGACGATCGAGCTGAAGTCGCGTGGCCTGCACATCATGATGATGGGCCTGAAGAAGCAGATCAAGGCGGGAGAGCGCGTGCCCTTGACGCTCTCGTTCAAGGCGGCCGACGGTACCCTGTCGACGGTCGAGACGAACGCGACGGCTGGTTTCGCGCCACCGGAACGATGAGCGAGGAACGCTCCTCGCAGGGCGGCGAGGGCCAGAACGCCGCGTTCTGGACGCCGCTGTTCCTGGCCTGGCTGCTGGCGCTGCTGGCCACGGCTGGCGCGCTGTTTCTGGGCGAGGTGATGGGCAAGGCGCCATGCGTGCTGTGCTGGTACCAGCGCATCGCGATGTTTCCGCTGGTGCTGGTCCTCGGCATGGGCCTGTTCGCATTGGACGCGCGCAGCGTGCGCTACGCACTGCCGCTGGCCGGCGTCGGATGGGGCATCGCCGCCTACCACCTGCTGATCTTCTGGGGCGTGGTATCGAAAGACCTGGTGCCGTGCGGCAAGGGATCGTCCTGCGCCGACGCCCACGTTCAGATGGCCGGTGTGGTGCCGATTCCGCTGCTGTCGCTGGCGGCATTCACGGGCATCCTGGTGGCGTTGTGGGTGGCAAGAGCAAGGGCTGGGAGGGCAAAGGCATGAACAGGAAATGGATCGTTCTGGGCACGGCCTTGGCGGTCGTTCTGGCCTTCGTGGCCGGCGTCGCGGTCTTCACGAACCGCTCGAACCAGGAACTGAAGCAGGCGGCGCAGACAAACAGCGAAGCGCTGGTCAGGCCGCACTCGGCTGTTTTCGGCAACCCGGCGGCGAAGGTGACGATCGTCGAGTTCTTCGATCCGTCCTGCGAGACCTGCAGGGTCTTTTACCCGATCGTCAAGGGCATGGTCAACGCGAGCTTCGGCCAGGTCAGGCTCGTGATGCGCAATGCCCCGCTGCATCACGGGTCCGACACCGCCGTCAAGATCCTCGAGGCGGCACGCGTGCAGGGCAAGTACTGGGAGGCGCTCGAGCGTGCCCTGGCTGCCCAGCCTCAATGGGCCTCTCATGACCGCCCGCAGCCCGACATGATCTGGACGCTCATCGGCGACATCGGTCTCGACATGACGAAGGCCAGGGCGGATGCCGACGGGCCGACCATCGATCAGCTGCTGCGGCAGGACATTGCGGACATGCAGGCCCTGACGGTGGACAGGACGCCGGGGTTCTTCGTCAATGGCACGCCGCTGCGCGAGTTCGGCCAGACGCAGTTGAAGGCACTTGTCGAGCAGGAACTCAAGAAGTCAGCGACGCGCTGAGTGAGCCTTCAGGCGGATCGAGGCGAAAGCCGGGCCGATACCCCTCCTGGCCGTCGCCGTCGCCGTCGGTGCGGTCCTCATGCCGTTCCGTTTGTCAAGAGGCACCTCGGGCCTGGAGGTCTATCGGCGCTCACCGACCCGTAACCCAGTCGCCCGATAGCATGTCGCGATGAGCGGCATCAGAAGCAGCCTCGAAGAACGACAGATTTCCATCTACTTCGCAGCCGTGGCGGTTGCCGCGGGCGCCGCACTGGTGGTACCGGGCATGACGGCCCTGGAAGGCGCCATCAACCCGGTCCTGGCACTGATGCTCTACGTGACGTTTCTGCAGGTGCCGCTGGCTGAGGTTGGGCGGTCCTTTGCGAGCGGCAGGTTCCTGACCGCGCTTGTGCTGGCGAACTTCGTCGCGGTCCCGCTGCTGGTCGCTGCGATGCTCCCCCTGATGCCGACGGATGCGCTGCTGCGGTTCGGCATCTTGCTGGTGCTGCTCGCCCCATGCATTGACTACGTCGTGACATTTGCGCATCTGGGCCGCGCAGATGCCCCACTGCTCCTTGCTGCAACGCCGATTCTGCTCATCGCGCAGTTGCTCTTGCTGCCGGTCTATCTGAAAGTGCTGCTCGGCGAAGACGCCGCCGCGCTGGTACGGCCCGAACCGTTCGTGCACGCGTTCGTCTGGCTGATGGGCGTCCCGCTGGTGCTGGCCGGTGTGACCCAACTGTGCGCGAGCCGCACGACGGTGGGGCGCCAAGCGGCATCGGCCCTCAGCCTCCTGCCGGTGCCCGCGACAGCGTTGGTGCTGTTCGTGGTGGTCGCTGCCGTGCTGCCACAGCTGGGCTCGGCAACGAGCTCGGCGCTTGCCGCTTTGCCGTTCTACGTCGCCTTCGCGTGCCTGGCACCCATCGTGGGGTGGCTCCTGGGAGCGGCCCTCGGCCTCCAGCCACCGGCCAGCCGTGCAGTCGCATTCAGTGCCGGTACCCGGAACTCCCTGGTCGTGCTGCCGCTGGCGCTTGCGGCGCCTGCTGCGCTTCCGGTGCTGCCGGCCATCATCGTCACACAGACACTGGTGGAACTGCTGGCAGAGCTGGTTTACGTGCGCTGGATTCCGAGATTCGGCGCCCATCGGACACGCGCCGGCTCAGGCGGTTCGTAGCAGCTGGGCAGGGGAGCGCTGTCGCGCTCTGGCAGGGCGTCTACCCGGGACATCATGGGCAGTTGCCTCTGACCGTCAGGCCGCTTCGGTGGGCGTCGTCGGGATGACGAGTCCGATGACCGTGGTTCCGTCGCTCGAGGTGGCCGCCACCCGCCCACCATGCATTCGCGCGATGGCGGCCACGATGGCCAGGCCCAGCCCGTGGTTGCGGGCCGCTCCGCTGCGAGAGGCATCGACCCGGTAGAACCGATCGAACAGACGCGGCAGGTGTTCGGGCGCGATCGTCGCGCCTTGATTCACCACGCTCAGCGAGGCCTCGTCACGGTTCGCCTCGATCCTCACGACCACCTCGCTTCCGCGTTGCGCGTGTCGTGTGGCATTGCCAATGAGATTGGACAGGGCCCGCTGAAGCAAGCGGGCGTCGACGGCGCCACCCGCGTCGCCGTCGACGCGCCAGCGTAGTCCAGCCTCATCCATGTGTGCCTCGTGCAGTTCGGCCACCGCGCTGGCGACGTCGGCAAGGCTCTGCACTGCCTCGCGCCGCGCCTTCGCGCCGCGGTCCGCCTGGGACAGGAAGAGCATGTCCTGAACGATGAGCGACATGCGCTGCAGTTCTTCGAGGTGCTCGCCCAGCACGTCGCGCAGTTCATCGGCTTCGCGGGCCTTGCGCAGGGCGACTTCCGTACCTCCTATCAGCGTCGCCAGCGGCGTGAACAGTTCGTGCGCGACGTCGGCATTGAAGGCCTCCAGCTGCTCGTAGGCCCGGTGCAATCGGTCCAGCAGATCGTTGACATGCTGAACCAGCGCGGCGAGTTCCTCCGGCTGGGCCGATCCATCGAGCCGGCGATCCAGTGTGTCGGCCGCCAAAGCCTGGACCTGCAAGGCAAGGTTGCGGACCGGGCGCAGTCCGAGCTGCACCAGCGTAAAGCCGCCGATGGCAATGATGATCGATCCGGCCAGCGCCGCTGCGGCGAGCGTGCGGGCGAGTCGGGACAGCACTCGGTCGTCTTCGGAGGTGTCCAGAGTCAGGGTCGCCTGCACCGGACCGGATGCCGTTGCCGCCTCGAACCGCGTGACCAGGGTCTGACGCCGCAGCGGCGCGGTGGGTCCGGCATACAGGACCCGGCCCGTCGCATCGGTGAGCACCAGTGTCAGGTCCTGCCGGCCGACCATCGCATCGTCGAGCTTGTGCGTCAGCGCGGCATTCCCCACCACGCCGGCCTCGGCGATCAGATGACGCACCTGGAGTTGCTTCTGGCGCAGCGTGTCCGCCTGCCGGTCCTCGAAGCTCAGGGCTGTCGCCGTGTAGACGCCCAGGCACGTCAGCGTGAGACCCGCCAGGGCCAGCATTGCGAGCCAGCGAGCCAGGCGGCGGTCGAGCGATCCAGCGTGCAGCCGACTCATGGGCTGCGGTCCTCGAGCACATAGCCCATCCCGCGCACGGTGTGCAGCAGCGGGTGCTCGAAGGGCAGGTCCAGCTTGCCGCGCAGGCGCCGTATGGCGACGTCGATCACATTGGTGCCGTGGTCGAAGTTGACGTCCCAGACCTGCTCGGCGATCTCGGTACGGGAGAGCACCTCGCCCTGGCGGCGCATCAGCAGCGTCAGCAGCTGGAACTCCTTCGCCGACAGCTCCAGCCGCTGGCCGGCGCGCACGGCACGTCGCCGCGCCAGGTCCACCTGCAGGTCACCCAGCGACAGCAACAGGGCGTCGGGCGCCGGCGCGGCGCCGGCGGCGCGGCGCAGCAGCACCTCGATGCGGGCCACCAGTTCGGAGAAGGCGAACGGCTTGACGAGATAGTCGTCTGCGCCGGCTTTCAGGCCGCGCACCCTGTCCTCCACACGGTGGCGCGCGGTCAGCATGATCACCGGCGTCTGCTTGCTCTGGCGAAGCGCTGCGAGCAGGCCGAGCCCGTCGATGCCGGGCAGCATGGTGTCGAGCACGATGAGGTCGTGGCTGCCTTCGGTCGCCATGTGCAGCCCGTCGATGCCGTTGCCGGCCACCTCGACGACATAGCCCTCTTCCACCAGTCCCTTGCGCAGGTAGTCGGCCAGCTTGGCCTCGTCCTCCACGATCAGGAGCTTCATGGCCGTGCCCCCGCCTGTTGGCGCACTAGGCCTGTCCGAACTGTCATCTGCTCGTTTCCTTCGTGTGGGGTGCCGATTCCTACAGTGGGCGCATGCCTTCGGGCATGCCATCGCAGGTCTCCTGCTCTTCCTTCTAAAAGGATCTCGACATGAATGTCTTCCGTCTCGCTCTGGTCCCTGCCGTCGCCTTCGCGTTCACGCTGCCGCTGGCGGCGCAGGCCAATTCGGTCTGGCACCCCGCTGGCGGCGAAGCCGGTGTGACTTACCACCCCGAGCACTTCAAGAGCGCCAAGACCCGTGCCCAGGTGATGGCCGAGGTCGACGCAGCGCGCAAGGACGGCACGCTGGCGCTGTTGCAGCGTGGAGCGCCGCTGCCGGTCAAGAGTTCCGAGCCGCCGAAGACGCGGCAGCAGGTCATCGACGAGATGCGCGCCGAGTCACCCGATGCCCGCCGCACGCGCCTCGAACTGCTGACGGGCGGCTGATCTCGGCACACCTTTCACGGGCGGCGCGGCGGCTTCTTCTTCGCGGTCTTGCCACGCCGCCTGCGCTTCGTGCCCTTGTTCATGTTCTTCCGCAATCGCTGGCTCAGTTCGGCGGAGTAGCTCAGCGGTGCTGGTGGCTGCTTGCGCGGATGTCCACGGCGCCACCAGCGGAAGATGCCATACGCCACCAGCGCGGCCAGCAGCACGCCGATCCAGATCCAGGTCATCGCCAGCGAGAGCTCGGGATCGGCCAGTCGGGGTCTCATGCTGGAATTCGCTTGCCCGTGCTGTTCGAGCACCGGCAGTCGCTCGCGTCACGAGGTCGCAAGCGCCTTCAACCAACGTCCGCAACCAGTCGGAGGTTGCGCGTGCGTTCGCGGGCGTCGTCGATCGTTCCCGGCTCGAGGCGGTACTTGCTGCCCCAGGCCCAAATCAGTCCGATGACCTCGACCACCAGCACCTCGCCGGCCTTGCCGGAGATGTCCAGGCGGGCCGTGCCTTCCGGCCATGTGGCGGTCAGCACATGCTGTCCAGGCGCCAGCCTCAGGCGCGCGAAGCTCTCCGGCACCGTTTCGACGGGGACCGCAGCGTCAGTGACCACCGGGATCACGTAGCCGGTATCGCCCCAGCGCTTGCGCACGAGGAAGACGGTGAGGCGATCGGGCGTCCCGCTGAACTCGCGCGCCTGCGCTTCAGCTTGTTCCGGAGGGATCGGCCCCGTCGTGCAGGTCAGTTTGGGGCGGTAGCTTTTGCCAATGCGGAAACAGTACGTCCCATCGGCGTTGGCCGAGCGCAGGGGTTTGGTCATGCAACCGGTGGTCAGCAGCGCCGTGCCACCCAAGGCTGCGGCGAGCAACTTGCGTCGATCGAAGCTCATTCACTTCTCCTTCAATTGGCGGAGATGGCGCGTGGTCGCCGCGTCGACGACCGGATACGCGGGTGGTTGGGGATGCGGCCGCTGTGGCTCCTCGTGCAACCAGACGCCATGGCGCACGCCGGTCTGGCTGTCCACGCTGCAGGTCTAGGCATGGGCATCCTCACGCGATGTGGATTCGTCGCCGCTGCCCCCGGGACCAACGGCCACGTCGGCTTGTGCGCACGGCTGCGTCTCGAGCTGGACCGTCGTGTGGGTGATGTGATGGTCCGCCGCGAGGACTGCGCGTGCCCGCTCGAGAAGGTCTGCCGGCACCGCTACCTCGGGGGCATGCACCAGGTGAACCGTGAGACTGGGCCGGCCGCTGGTGACGGCCCACACGTGAAGATCGTGCACGCCCAGAACGCCCGGCAGGCCCAGCAGGGACTGCCTGACCGCCGCCATGTCGATGCCTTCGGGAACCCCTTCCAGCAGGATGTTCAGGGTGTCCTTCAAGAGCACCCAGGTCCGCGGCAGAACCCACAGCCCGATGGCCACCGCGATCACCGAATCGACCCAGTTCCACCCAGTGACGCGAATCACGATCGCACCAGCAATCACGCCGATCGATCCCAGCATGTCGCTCCACACCTCGAGATAGGCACCCTTGACGTTCAGGCTGGCGTCCTTGCCCGAACGCAACATCCACATGCTCGCGAGATTCACCACCAGCCCGAGCGCCGCCACCACCAGCACCCCGGTCGTCTGCACCTCCTCGGGCTGGCGCCAGCGCTGCCACGCTTCGAACAGGATGTAGCCGGCGACGCCGAACAACAGCAGCGCATTGAAGGCCGCCGCCAGGATTTCGAAGCGGTGGTAACCGTAGGTGCGGCGCTGATCCGCCGGCCGGCGGGCGATCCTGATGGCCGCCAATGCAATCGCGAGCGCGGCCACATCGGTGAACATGTGCGCAGCATCGGACAGCAGCGCAAGGCTGTTCAGAACGACGCCCCCCACGACCTCGGCGATGAGGAAGGCCGAGGTCAACACCAATGCCCAGCGCAGGGAGCGCTCCTTGGTCGTTGCCGGCAAGGCGTGGTCGTGCCCCGCGCTCATCGCCCGACTCTCCCTCGCCACCGAACCGGGCAGGCCTGCTGCCGCGTCATCGGATCGGCTCGGCCGAGGCTATGTCCATCACGTAGATCCAGCCGGCCACGGCCGACCCGGTCCTGGCCGTGCGCCGGATGACGTCCACCAGCGCGGGGACATCTTCGTCGTGGCAATGCAGTTCGACCTTGTACTCGTTGATGATCTCTTCGCCGAGTTCCAGCGAGTAGTGGCGCTCGGCATCGTCCAGGGGCACGAGCGACCCCTTGACGACGTAGACCGCCAGGTTGTGCTCGTCGTGATCTGGATTGCCCCAGACCGTCGAGCCCTTCAGCCCGGCAATGACGTCGGCGATGCGGCTGGCGTGGACGTAGGCCTTGATTTCCTTCATGGTGTCGCTCCTTCTTCGATGGCGGGAACCGATAGGGGCTGCCTGCGGCGCTCGGCGCGCAGTTCAGCCCATTCGTAGATCAACGGAAGCAGCAGCAGCGTCAGCGCCGTCGAGGTGATCAGCCCGCCGACAACGACGGTCGCCAATGGCCGCTGGGTCTCGGCGCCGACACCGGTGGACAGCAGCATGGGGATCAAGCCGAGGATGGCCACCGACGCCGTCATCAGCACGGGCCGCAGCCGCAGCGCAGCCCCTTGCCGGACCGCCTCTCTCACCGACAGCCCGTGTCGTCGCTGATCGTTGAGGAACGAGACCAGCACGATGCCGTTGAGCATCGCGACCCCAAAGACCGCGATGAAGCCGATCGCCGACGGGACCGAGACGTACTGTCCCGTGACGAACAAGCCGATGATTCCGCCGATGATCGCGAAGGGCACGTTGGCGATGATGATCGTCGCGTGCCGCAGCGAATTGAACGCGGTGTACAGCAAGAGGAAGATCAGTCCGATCGTCAGCGGCACGATCAGGGCCAGACGGGCCAGCGCGCGTTGCTGGTTCTCGAAGGCGCCGCCCCACTCGACCCAGTAGCCGGCCGGCATCTGCACCGCTTCCTTGAGCTTTGCGTCAGCCTCCTTCACGAAGCTGTCGACATCGCGGCCTTTGACGTCCATCTGCAGCACGGCATAGCGCTGCAGGGCCTCGCGACGCACGAACGAATACCCTTCGTCGAGCTCCAGCGTGGCCACCTGCGAGAAGGGCACGAGCGCTCCTTCGGCGGTGCGGATCGGGATGGAGCCGATCGCCTCCGGATCGGTCCGGAAGCCGTCGGCCAGGCGTACGGCGATGTCGAAGCGCTTGGTGCCATCGATCAGCGTCGACACGGCGCTGCCGCCGATGCCGGCCTGAACGACCTCCAGGATCTCGTCGGCGTTGATGCCGTAGCGCGAGGCAGCTTCGCGGTTGACCTTGATGACGAGCTGGGGCTTGCCCTTGTTGGCCTCGGCCGACAGATCGGTGACGCCTGGTACCTTCTCCAGCACGCTCTTGGCTTGCGCCGTCAGGCGGTCCAGGGTCTCCAGATCCTCGCCGTACAACTTCAGTGCCAGCGTCGCGCGCACACCCGAGATGAGTTCTTCCACCCGCATCTGGATCGGCTGCGTGGCACCGAAGACGGAAGTCGGGACGACCTTCTCCAGGTCCTCCTGCATCTGCGATGCCAGCGCCGAGTAGGACGCCTTCTCCGGCCATTCGGCCTGCGGCTTCATGTCCACCAGCACTTCCATGTAGTTCACGTCCGCGGTCTCGCCCTTCTCGGCGCGGCCGATCGTGGCGAGCACGGAGCGAACCTGCGGGTACTTCGTGCGCAGGGTGGTATCGACCGCCTGTGACACCTGCAGCGATTCGTCCAGCGAGGTCGACGGGATGCCGGTGACGCGGAACATGATGGCGCCCTCCTGCAACTGCGGCATGAACTCCTTGCCGAGCAACGGGAACAGGGCCAGCGTGCCCACGAGCAGCACGAGTGCCGTGCCGATCACGCGCTTCTTGCGCTCCAGCGCCCAGTCCAGCAGCGGAACGTAAGCCTTCTTGGCCCAGCGAACGAGAAAGGTGTCCTTCTCTTCCTTGGGCTTGAGGATCAGTGCAGCCAGCACCGGAACGAGCGTCAGCGACAGGACCAGCGAGCCGGCCATGGCGAACGTGATGGTCAGGGCCATCGGCTTGAACAGCTTGCCCTCGAGCCCGGTCAGGGAGAAGAGCGGCAGGAACACGACGATGATGATCAGGATCGCAAACGCGATCGGGTTGACCACCTCGCGCGCGGCTTCCAGCATCACGTGCGTCTTGTTGATCGGCTTGCCGGACCCGCGCGCATGCGAGAGCAGCCGGAACGCGTTCTCGACCATGACGACGGCGCCGTCCACCATCATCCCGGTGCCGATCGCCAGCCCGGCGAGCGACATGAGGTTGGCCGACAGCCCGAACCGCTGCATCAGGATGAAGGCGATCAGCATCGACAGGGGCAGTGTGACGATCACGACGATCGCGGACCGGAACTCCCCCAGGAAGAGGAACAGGATCACCGCCACCAGGATCGCGCCCTCGACCAGGGAGCTCTCTGCGGTCTTCAGCGCCTTCTCGACAATCTCGGTGCGGTCGTAGATCGGTTTCAGCGTCACGCCCTTGGGCAGCGCTGCCTGCGCGATGGCGAGCTTGGCCTTGACGGCGTCGACCACGGTCTTGGCGTTTTCGTTGACGCGCGACAGCGCCATGCCCAGCACGGCTTCCTTGCCGTCGCGGGTGACGGCACCGAAGCGCGGTGCCGGCGCCTCGACGACCTTGGCCACGTCGCGCACGCGGATCGGCGCACCGCCGCGTTCGGCGACCACGATGCCGCCGATGTCCGTCACATTGCTCACCAGACCCAGACCGCGCACCAGGTACTGCTCGCGGCCCAGATTGATGGACTGCCCGCCGACCTGCTTGTTGTTGGCCGTCAGCGCTTCCATCACCTGCTTGAACGACAGCTTGTACTTGACGAGTGCGTTCGGGTCGATCTGCACCTGGAACTGCTTCTCGTCGCCACCCCAGGTGATGATGTCGTCCACACCGGGCGCCGTGCGCAGGATCAGCCTGACGGTCCAGTCGTGCAGCGTCCGCAGGTCCATGCTGGACAGGTTCTTGTCCGCCGACTCGACCGTGTACCAGAAGACCTGGCCCAGCCCGGAGCTGTTCGGGCCGAGAACCGGTTCGCCGTACCCCTGGGGCAGTCGGCCCTTCACGTCCTGCAGCTTCTCGCCGACCAGGCGGCGCGCGAAATAGATGTCGACGTCGTCATCGAAGTAGACGCCGACATAGGACAGGCCGAACAGGGAAACGGACCGCACCTCCTGAACGCCGGGCAGGCCGGCGAGGGCGCCCTCGATCGGGGCCGTGAGCAGTTTCTCGACGTCTTCGGCTGCAAGGCCGGGTGACTCGGTGTAGACGTTGACCTGGATGGGCGTGACGTCCGGGAAGGCATCGACCGGGACCTGGCGAAACGCCTGCACCCCGAGACCGATGACGATCAGGAAGGCGACGATGACCAGGACTTTGTATCGAAGCGAGGCATCGACAATGGCGTTGAGCATGATGGGTAATCTTTCTCAGTGGCCTTCGCCGATTTGCGACTTCAGCAGCCGCGCCTTCAGGGCATACGCCCCTTCGGCAACCACCTGCTCACCGGCCTTGACTCCAGCCCTTATCACCGTGCGTCCGCCGACCTTGTCCCCGGGTTCGATGGCCCGCGGCTCGAAGCCGCCGCCTTCTGCCACGAACACCGTGGGCTGCCCTTGCAGCAGCAGAATCGCCGCGCTGGGCACCGACAGCGCCGGCGCACGCGCCGCACCGGTCTCGATCGTGGCGCTTGCGAACATCTCCGGCTTGAGCCGGCCGTCTTTGTTGGAGACCTCGATGCGAGCGGGAGTCGTGCGGCTGTCCTTGTCGAGCATGCTGGCGACGTAGGTCACGCGACCGGAGAAGCGCTCGTTCGGGTAGGCATTGACGGTGACCATTGCCGCGGCGCCGACCTTCACGCGCGCGAGCTTGTCCTCGGTGAGATCGGCCTCGATCCAGACCGTCGAGAGATCGGCCACGGAGAACAGCGGCTCCGCCGGTGAACCCAGTTCGCCAATCGTGGCCTTCTTCTGGACCACCGTTCCGCCCAGCGGAGCGGTGAGGGCGAACGTCGATGCGGCGCGTTCGGTGTGCGACGCTGTACCTCCCAACAGACGCAACTTGTCTTCTGCGGCGTGGAGGTCGGCGTTTGCCGTCTCCAGCGATGACTTCGCGCGCAGGAGTTCGCGCTGCGGGATGATCTCGTCCTTGGCCAGCGACTCCGCGCGGGCGTAGTCGGCCTGCGCGACGCGCTGTGCCGATCGCGCCCGCTCGAGGGCGGACTGTGCTTCGCCAAGGGCCACGCTGTCGAGGACAGCCAGCACCTGACCGGCCTTTACGGTGTCACCCAGCTTCGCCGTGACTTGCACGATGCGCCCTTCGACGCGCGGAGCCACGCGGGCCACGCGGTCCTGGTTCGGACGGATCGTCGCGGTGACGGTCACCGTGTCGGCGAAGCCCTGCTCAGCGAGCTTCTCGAGCTTGATGCCGGCACGCTGCGCGTCTTCGGCCGAAAGCTTCAGGCCGCCTTCCTCCTTGTGCCCTCCCTCGGGAGCGGAAGCGGCCTTCTCGGCGGACTTGGCCTCGGCGGACTTCTCGCCGCCGCCACAGGCGGACAGGGCGACTGCCAGAGCGAGGGCCAGCGTCGTCAGCACCAGCGACGTGGACGAGCCGTGCGGTTTCGAGTTCTTCATGGTTGGGTTCCTTCTTGCGGCCAGCCGGCTGCGAGTTCGAGGGCAATGCGGGTGCTCTGGTAGTCGGCGAGCGCGTCGATCAGGTCGCGCCTGGCATCCAGGGATTGCCGGCTGACGACGATCAGTTCGAGCAGGCCGATCTGTCCCGCTTGTTGCGACTTGACGGAGAGTTGCTGGTTGTCCGCCAGGGCAGGGAGCACGGACTCCTGCAGCCGGCGAATCCGATCCTCGAGGCTGGCCAGCCGCGTCCACAGCGAACTGACGCTTGCTCGGGCATCGCGCTGCGCCGTCTGCCGCTCGATCTGTACCTGCGTGAGCTCGGTCTGGGCTGCGCCGATGCCTGTGGAATTGCGCTTGAACAGCGGCAAGGGCACGGACAGGGTCAAGGTCGTCAATCGTTCGCGCGCCGCCCCGGGCCCCTCGCGACCGACGTTCAGCCCCACGGTGACGTCCGGGTAGGTGCTGGCCCGTTCGAGCTTCAGCCTTGCGGCGGCACTGGTCTCGCGCGCGGCCAGCGCGCCGGCGCGAGGCTGGTTGTCGGCACTCGCAAGCAGGGCGTTGAGGGAGTAGCCGGGTCGCTGCGCCGAGAGTTCACCTGTCGCCTTCGGCAGGCTCTCGGGCGGCAGTTGCAATTGCCTGGCCAACTCGGCGCGTGCCTCGAGCAGTTGCTCTTGAATCTGGGCCAGCTGATTGCGCGCGCGCTCGGCCTCGACGCGAGCGACGTTGGCGTCGAGCCGCGTGTCCTCACCCGCCTGCCGTCTTCGCTGCACCGCGGCGGCCGTGTCATCGAAGAGCTTCAGTGCCTGCGTCTCCGTGTCGGCCCGCTGCTGCAGCGCGAGCACGCGCGTGTGTCGCTCGGCCACGTCTGCACGAACGCGGCGACGGACTTCGGCGATCTCCAGCCGCAGGGCGGCCAGCGCAGCACTGGTGGCCTCGCGACGGTAAGACGGCTGGCCGCCCACCTCGAAGGTCTGGGACAGACCCGCACCCCACTCACTGCGGCGTTCCGACCCGGTGGTCGAGGGCACCGATCGTCGCGTCTGGTCGACGGACAACTGCGGGTTGTTGTAGAGCCACGCGCCCGCGTCGGCCCGCTGCCCTTCGGCCGCCGACAGTTCGGCCATCTTCAAGCGCAGGGTCGGGCTTGCCGCCTCGGCCAGCGCAAGCGCTTCCGTGAGGCTCAGACGCTGCTGCGCCTGAGTCGGTGCGGCTTCGGGGGCGAGGACGCCAGGCTGTTGCGCCGGGACTTGCGCCTGCCCGATGTTGGACAAGCAGAGCAGGGCACCGGCAAGGGCCAGCGACTTCGTTCGCATCGAATTCTCCAGGTTGCAATGAACAACAAAGCGGAAGAATTCGGCGAGGCGTCAGTCGCTAGGGGGCAACCTCAATGGATGTGACAGTCCCTCGCCGAATCAGGCGGCGAGGAACCATTTGGGACGTTCGATCCGGCCGGGGCGACCGGAATCCAGAAGAAGAAGCGTGGTCAGAGCCAGGACGGAGGACTGGATCGCAGCAACCGAAGCGGTCTGACTGGCACAGGGTTGCACGCAACCAAGGTGGCAAAACGCACAGTCCAGATCATCTGCGAGCACCGAGGCCTTCTTGGCCGCGGAACCTGAATCGGACTCGGCACTCGCCTGGTGTTGATGGCTGTGGTGCCCGAAGTGCCCTGAACTCGGAGCCTTCTCGTGGCCGCAGTAGGTCGCTGCCGCGCCCCAGGCAAACTGGAGCGGCAGAACAGCCAGCAGAAAGAGGAGCACCAAGCGACGCACAAGCGGAGTTTAGCGGACTCGGACGAAACGCTGCTTGCCGAGCCCCATCGCGGACATTCCCGTGGAAGTCAAGTGCCCGCGTGGCGCGACATGTTGCCGATTCAGGTGGGACGACGTCCCATCTGCTTTGCCGGATCTCGCGGGACCGGCTCCCAGGAGGGTGCTCACGCTGCCAATGCGGGTGCTGCGGTTCAAGGACGATTCGCTGGCGGACTGGGGCGAAGTGAACGGCCTGCTCGATGCCCACATCGAGCTGCGCGGCCGAGCGCGACCGGGAACCGCGTGCCCTCGAGGAGCAACTGCGCAGCCTCAGGGACGCGTGGTCGTCACCGCATGCGGCGGCCGATTGCGACATCCTGAAGCGCATCGACCAAGCGGGGGCGCACGTCGCGGCCCAGGGCAGGCGCAAGCATGTGCGCGGTGCGCACTGTGAGCCTGACCGGGCAGGCGTCGAGGGGCGCCGCTGCCGCGGCAAGGGTCGGAACCGGCCGACCTGCGGTGGGCGAGCATCCGAACAAGAAGGTAGGCGCGTTCGTCGACGACCGTGCCGGCGCGGTCGCGACGTTGGCCGAGAGATCCGCTAGGCGTGACGCTCCCCGGAGCCGGGCCCGCTCTCGACCTTCATCTTCTCCCGCAGGGTCTTGCTGCTGATGCCGAGCACCCCCGAGGTCTTGATGACGCTGCCCCCTGTGCGCTCCAGCGCGCTGTGGGTGTGCCGACGTCCTGCCTCCTCGACCATCGCGTGCAGTGGCGCGAACGCGCCCGACGTGCCATCGGCAGGCGCAGTGCCGCGCTGCGTAACCGGGGCATCGGGCACGTCCAGGATGCCCGCTTCGCTGAGCACCACCGCTCTTTCCAGGAAGAATCTCAGCTCTCGGGCGTTGTCTTTCCAAGTCCGGGCCATCACGTCGCGCATGAACGCTTCCGACACGCGCCGCGGGCCGGCCCTGCTCGATAGCGATCCGCTGCAGCATGCGCTCGGTCAGCCAGCGGATGTCTTCCGGCCGTTCGCGCAGCGGCGGCAGACCGATTCGGATGACGGCGAGCCGGTAGAACAGGTCTTCGCGGAAGGTGCCGGCCGCCATGTCGGCGTGCAGATCGCGGTTCGTCGCCGCGATGATGCGGAAGTCGCTGCGGGTCACCTTCTCCGAGCCCAGGCGGAAGAAGCTGCGCTCCTGTGGCGCGCGCAGGAGCTTGGCCTGCATGCGGGCCGGCAGTTCGCCGACCTCGTCGAGGAAGAGCGTGCCGCCGTCCGCGCGCTCCAAGTAGCCGCGGTGCATGCGCGCTGCCCCGGTGAAGGTCTTCTTGTAGCCGAAGAACTCGGCCTCGACCGCCGCATCGTGGGCCGTGCGTTCGATGATGCCGATCGTGCTGCGGCACTTGCTGCAGCACGACCCTAGAACCTTGGTCTGCATGACGCGTCCTTTGTGACCACTGTGCGCTGGCGCGCCTGCGGCACGTTGACTTCGATCCTGCGCCAGGCGATAACCTCATCGGTGCGGTCTATCCATCCTGCGGGCGGGTTCAACCCCGCGCGCCGGCCTCGTACCAACCCTTGCTCCGGTTCACGACGCGCACCACCAGCAGCATCACCGGCACCTCGATCAGCACGCCCACCACCGTGGAGAGCGCGGCACCCGACTCGAAGCCGAACAGGCTGATCGCCGCGGCCACCGCCAGCTCGAAGAAGTTGCTGGCGCCGATCAGGGCCGAGGGGCAGGCCACGCTGTGTGATTCGCCGAGCCGGCGGTTCAGCCAGTAGGCCAGGCCTGAGTTGAACAGCACCTGGATCAGGATCGGCACCGCGAGCATGGCGATCACCAGAGGCTGCATCAGGATCGCCTCGCCCTGTAAGCCGAACAGCAGCACCAGCGTGGCGAGCAGGGCGGTGATGGACCACGGCCCGATCTTCGCGAGCGTTGCGTCAAACGCCGCCTGCCCCTTGGCCAGCAGCGCCTTGCGCCACAGCTGCGCGATCAACACCGGGATGACGATGTACAGGACGACCGACGTGATCAGCGTGTCCCAGGGCACGGTGATCGACGACAGGCCGAGCAGCAGCGCGACGATGGGCGCGAAGGCGAACACCATGATGGTGTCGTTCAGCGCCACCTGGCTGAGCGTGAAGAGTGGGTGGCCGCCCGTGAGCCGGCTCCACACGAAGACCATCGCCGTGCACGGCGCCGCGGCCAGCAGGATCAGTCCGGCGATGTAGCTGTCGGCCTGGCCCGCCGGCAGGTAGGGTGCGAACACGTGGCGGATGAAGATCCAGCCCAGCAGCGCCATCGAGAAGGGCTTGACGGCCCAGTTGACGAACAGCGTCACGCCGATGCCGCGCCAGTGCTGCTTCACCTGGCTCAAGGCGCCGAAGTCGACCTTCAGCAGCATCGGGATGATCATCACCCAGATCAGCAGACCCACCGGCAGGTTGACCTTGGCGATCTCCATCTTGCCGATGGCCTGGACCGGCCCGGGCAGCAGTTGGCCGAGGGCGATGCCCACGACGATGCACAGGAAGACCCAGACGGTCAGGTAGCGCTCGAAGACGCTCATCGGTGCCGGCGCGGCCAGCCCGGCGGGCAGAGCGGCGGTGGACATGGTTCAGCGCGTCCCGATGTCCTTGATTTCTCGCTGGATGGCCATCTTGTCCAGCGACGCGAAGGGCAGAGCCAGCATCAGCTCGATGCGGCGCTTGAGCACGATCGCCGTGTCCCAGAAGACCTTGGCCTTTTGCTCGTCAGTGCCCTCGAAGGCGGCCGGATCGGCCACGCCCCAGTGCGCCGTCATCGGCTGGCCGGGCCAGACCGGGCAGACCTCGCCGGCCGCCTTGTCGCAGACCGTGAACACGAAGTCGAGCTCGGGCGCGCCGGGCCGCGCGAACTCGTCCCAGTCCTTGCTGCGAAAGCCATCGGTCGGGATATGCATTTCCGACAGTGTCCTCAGCGCGAACGGGTTGACCGACGTGCCCGGGTGGCTGCCCGCCGAGAAGGCCTGGAAGCGACCGCGGCCCAGGCTGTTGAGGATGCCCTCGGCCATGATCGATCGCGCCGAGTTGTGCGTGCAGACGAAGAGCACGTTATAGACCTTGTCGCTCATGAAGCGTCTCCGGAAATTAGGTGGTTCGGTTCAGCAGGTGGTGCATGCCGTGTCGGCCGCCACGGGCGCCGCGTCGCATGTGACGGCTTGGCAGCAGTGCGCCGACAGGTAGGCGAGCAACTCGTTCATGGTGTCGATGCTCGGCCGGTAGATGAGGTGCCGGCCGTCACGCTCCTGCGTTAGCAGGCCGGCATGCAGCAACTCCTTGACGTGGAAGGACACGGTCGAGGGCGGGACGGCCAGTTCGCTCGCAATGGCGCCCGGTGTCATGCCGGCGGGACCCACGCCGACCACGGCGCGATAGATGCGCAGGCGCACGTCCTGCGCCAGTGCACCAAGTGCCCGCACGGCGGCCTTCTCGTCCATCATGGTCAGGTCCCCTGGTGTGTCGCGGCTGTGGCGGGTGCCTGGACCTTCGTGTCCAGGCCCGCGCCCTTGACCTCGGGACCATCGAGCGCCGGCTGCTTGGCGTCCTGCAGGCGAGTCGGCAGCGCCAGCGTGACCAGCCAGCAGGTCACGAGCAGCGCCGCCGATCCGGCCAGCGACCAGGCCAGCCCGCCCCACTGGTAGAGCAGGCCCGATAACAGGGTGCCGAAGAAGCGGCCCAGGGCGTTGGCGGCGTAGTAGAAGCCCACGTCCTCGGCGGCCTTCTCCGAACCGGCATAGGCCAGGACCAGGTAGGAGTGCACCGAGGAGTTCACCGCGAAGGCGAAGCCGAACACGGCGAGCCCTGCGACGACGACCCACTCGAGGTTCGGCACCTTCGCCAGCACCAGGCCGGCCAGGACGATGGGCACCAGCGCGAGCAAGGCCGACCACAGGCGGGCGGCCGGCACTTCGGCGCTGAGGCCATCGTCGCTGCGCCGGACGAGGGCCGGGGCGGCCGCCTGCACCACGCCGTAGCCGATGGTCCACAGCGCCACGAAGCCGCTGACCATCGTGAACGTCCAACCCGAGGCATACAGGAACACCGGCACGCCGACCACGAACCACACGTCGCGCGCGCCGAAGAGTGCCACCCGTGCGGCCGCGAGCAGGTTGATGCCGCGATTCTTGGCGAACAACTCCTTCGCCGACTTCGAGGCCTTGCTCTTGCCCATCAGCGGCGGCACGAAGCTGACGACGCCGATGAAGACGATCGCCAGCAGACCGGCCATGATCCACAACGCGGCCTGGAAGCCGACGGCCTGCAGCAGCAGCCCGCCGAGGAAGAAGCCCACGCCCTTCATCGCGTTCTTGCTGCCGGTGAAGAAGGCCACCCACTTGAACAGCTGGCCCGAGGCGTCGCCCGCCGTCGCCTTGCTGGCGGACTTGCTGGCGGTCTTGGTCAGGTCCTTGGCGACGCCGCAGATGCCTTGCGCAGCGACGACCCAGGCGACCGACAGCGCGACCGACCAGGTCGGCGACAGCGCGGACATCAGCAGGAAGCCGGTGATCTCGGTGAACAGGCCTACCGTCAGCATGCGCTTGATGCCGTAGCGCGTGGCCAGCCAGCCGCCGATCAGGTTGGCCACCACGCCCATGGCCTCGTAGAGCAGGAACAGGAAGGCCAACGTGAAGGGCGAATAGCCGAGCCGGTAGAAGTGCAGCAGCACCAGCATGCGCAGCGCGCCGTCGCTGAGGGTGAAGCCCCAGTAGGCGGCGGTGACGATCGCGTAGTTGCGGGTGCCCTGGTTCATGGCTGCCTCAGATGCCTTGGCGCTGCATGTGGCAGGCGAGGTCGACCATGCGGCAGGCATAGCCCATCTCGTTGTCGTACCAGGCGTAGACCTTCAGCAGGGTGCCGTCGGTCACCATCGTCGAGGGTGCGTCGACGATCGAGCTGCGCGTGTCGCGCGCGTAGTCGGCGCTGACGAGCGGGCGCTCCTCGTAGCCGAGGATGCCGGCCAGCGTCCCTTTAGCTGCTTGCGCGAACAAGGTGTTCACCTCGGCCGGCGTGGTCTCGCGCTTGAGCTCGAACACGCAGTCCGTCAGCGAGGCATTGAGCACCGGCGCGCGCACGGCGTGGCCGTTGAGCTTGCCCTTGAGCTCGGGGTAGATCAACGCGATGGCGGTGGCACTGCCTGTCGTCGTCGGTGCCAGGCTGAGCATCGCGCTGCGCGCGCGGCGCAGGTCCTTGTGCGGCAGGGTGCGTGCAGCCGCGTGGAGTGCAGCGGTCGCGTTCGTGCATCCATGGCCACCTCAGTTTCGTTCCGGGTTGCGCAACAGGCGCAGGCCGTTGAAGACCACCAGCAGGCTGGCCCCCATATCGGCGAAGACGGCCATCCACATGCTGGCGCTGCCGAACAGCGCGAGCACCAGGAACACCGCCTTGATACCCAGGGCCAGTGCGATGTTCTGCCACAGCACGGCGTGCGTGCGCTGCGACAGGCGCACGGTCTCGGCGATGCGCCGCAGGTCGTCGTTCATCACGACCACGTCGGCAGCCTCCATCGCGATGTCCGTCCCGGCCGCGCCCATGGCCACGCCGATGTCGGCCTGGGCGAGTGCCGGCGCGTCGTTGATGCCGTCGCCAGTCATGGCCGTGGCACCGTACTGCTGCTGCAGGGCGAGGATCGCAGCCAGCTTGTCCTCGGGGAGCAGGTTGCCGCGGATGTCCGTCAGTCCGGCCTCGTGGCCGATCGCTTCCGCGGTGGCCTGGTTGTCGCCGGTCAGCATCACTGGTGTGATGCCCATGGCCTTGAGCTCGCCGACGGCGGCGGCCGACGAGGGTTTGATCGTGTCCGCCACCGCGAAGAGCGCGAGCACGCCGGTGGCCGTGGCCAGCAGGCTCACCGTTCGGCCGGCCTTTTCGTGCCGGCGGAGCACGGCCTCGATCTCGGCGGAACACTGGCCACGCTCCTCGATGAGGCGGTGGTTGCCCAGCACGTAGCGTTCGCCGTCGATGTCGGCCTCGATGCCGCGCCCGGAAAGCGCGGCAAAGTTCCGGGCTTCAACGTTGTTCGGCGTCAGCCCGGCGGCGATGGCACGCGACACCGGGTGGTCCGAGTGCGCGGCGAGGGCGGCCGCGACGTGCTCCGCCCGCGGCTTTGGCGTGCCGGTGGCCACCATCTGCCACTCGACCAGGCGCGGCTTGCCCTCGGTGATGGTGCCGGTCTTGTCGAGCGCGATGGCCTTGAGGAGGCGCGCCTGTTCCAGGTGGACGCCGCCCTTGACGAGGATGCCGCGCCGGGCCGCCGACGCCAGGCCGCTGACCACGGTGACGGGTGTCGAGATTACCAGCGCGCAGGGGCAGGCGATGACCAGCAGCACGAGCGCCTTGTAGACGGCCGCCAGTGCCGTCCAGCCGAATAGCCATGGGCCGGCGATGGCCACGGCCAGCGCCAGCACGAACACCGCCGGCGTGTAGATGGCAGCGAAGCGGTCGACGAAGCGCTGCGTGGGCGCGCGGCTGCCCTGGGCCTGCTCGACCGCATGGATGATGCGGGCCAGCGTGGACTGCGACGCCGCCGCCGTGACGCGGCATTCGATGGTGCCGGTCTGGTTGATGGTGCCGGCGTAGACCGCATCGCCCGGTCCCTTGTCCACCGGCAGGCTCTCCCCGGTGACTGGGGCCTGGTCGATGCTCGTGCTGCCTTCGGTGACGACCCCGTCCATCGCCACGCGCTCCCCCGGCCTCACGCGCACCGTCGCGCCGATCGGCACCTCGCGCACGGGCACGGACTTCCACGTGCCGTTGGCTTGCTGGAGGTCGGCCGTGTCGGGCGAGAGCGCCAGCAGCCCGCTGATCGCATTGCGGGCGCGGTCGACGGCGCGCGCCTCGATCAGCTCGGCGATGGCGTAGAGCGCCATGACCATCGCGGCCTCGGGCCACTGGCCGATGACGAAGGCACCAGCGACGGCCACGGACATCAGCGCGTTGATGTTGAGGCGTCCGTCTCGCAGTGCCGACAACCCCTTGCGGAAGGTGCTGAAGCCCGCCAGAGCAATGGCAGCGGCGGCGATCGCCAGGCCTGCCGGTCTTGACCAGGGTGCATCGGGGACGAAGAAGGACAGGCCCTCGGCGGTGATGGCCAGCGCGAGCGCGGCCAGCAGGCGGGGGAGGCCCGTGCCGGTCACCGCATCGTGTTCGTGCGCCCCGGCCTCGCCGTCGGCAGGGGAGTCCGACGCTTCGGGCCAGGGGTGGATCTCGAAGCCGGTGCCACGGATCGCCTCGACCGCGGCGAGCGCCGCCTGGGGCTCACCTTCGATGCGAAGGCTGCGTTCGCCCAGTTGGAAGCGCAGCCCCGTCAGCCCCCGGATACGTTCGACGGCGCGCCGGATCTCGGATTACTCGGCAGCGCAGTCCATCGCAGGGACCCGAAATCGCTGACCACCCCGGTCCTGCTGCCCGACTGGCGCGGTCGCGACGCCCTCGACGGAACCGCAGCAGTCGCCACAGCTGGAGGGTGCCGGGGCGCGGGACGGCGACGTCGCGATGTCATGGGTGTGTTCATGGGCCATGTCGCCATTGAAAACCCTGAAGTGAGTATAGAGTCAAGGTGCATTACAAGCCCGTGCCTTCGCAAAGGAGTCCGACCATGCGCATCGGCGAACTGGCCCAGGCCAGCGGAACGCCCATCGAGACGATCCGGTTCTACGAGCGGGAGGGCCTGCTGCCCGCTGCGCCGCGCACGGAGGGGAACTACCGCATCTACACCCCGCAGCACGCCGAACGGCTGGGGTTCATCCGCCAGTGCCGCAACCTGGACATGACGCTCGATGAAGTGCGCGTGCTGTTGCGGTTCAAGGATCAGCCGCTGGCGGCTTGCGGCGAGGTGAACAGCTTGCTCGACGAGCACATCGGCCACGTGGCCGAGCGGATCCGCGAACTGCGCGGGCTCGAGAAGGAACTCCGCAGCCTGCGGGCTGCCTGCTTGACGCCACATGTGGCCGCCGACTGCGGCATCCTGAACGGCATCGATCAGGCGGGAGCGCACGGGGCGGCGCAGCGCAAACGCAGGCACGTTCGCGGCGCTCATTGACCCACTTGTGAGTGATGCCATTCCAACGGGCTCGCCAGCGACAACGAACGATTTCCTAGTTGACTCTGGATTCCCAAGGCCACTCAGCTTCTGCAGGCGATGGCCGGACTCTATGTCCCGCGCCCTTCCCGAAGGGAGGGGCCCCGCAGGGCGCCGCTCGTCTCACCAGAGGGCTCAGTGGCACCCGCCGCAGCACGAACCGGACGGCTTGGTGGGAGCGGTCGGGCCTGCCTGCACGGGCACCGGCGTGTAGCCTGCGTCCGTGATGGCCTCTGCCAGTTCCTCGGCGTCGGCAGAGGCCGGCTCCACCTGCACGCGGTGCGAGGCCAGGTCGATCGCGACCTTGGCATCCTTGTCCGTGGCCTTCAGTGCCTTGGTGATGGTGCTGACGCAGTGGCCGCAGGTCATGTCGTTGACTTCGAAGGTGATCATCGCTATCTCCAGTGGGACGGTTGGTAACGCTCATACTGTCGACCTTTCCACCGTTGTAAGGTCAAGCCATGAGTTGGAGAGACCCCTCTAGCTGCAGGCAGAAGCCAACGGTACTCTTGACCTTTCCATTGTTGGAACCTTGACGATGCGCAAACACTGAATAGCACATCGAGGCACCCATGAGCACAGCCGCACTGTCCAATCCACTCGGAATCAAGCTCCAGGTCACCGGGATGACATGCGCCTCGTGCGTCATGCGCGTCGAGAAGACGCTCAAGGCGGTGCCCGGGGTCAGGGAGGCGAGCGTCAACCTGGCGACGGAGGAGGCGTCTGTCAACGCCGATGCTTCCGTGACGGCGGATTCGCTGGCGGCGGCCGTCCGCAAAGCCGGCTACGACGTGGCGACCACCGAGACAACGCTCCTGGTAGAAGGCATGACTTGCGCGTCCTGCGTCACGCGTGTCGAGAAAGCGCTCCGCAAGGTACCCGGCGTCTCCGGCGCCACCGTCAACCTGGCGACCGAGAAGGCAACCATCCAGGCGCTATCGACCGTGCCGGTTTCGGCGCTGAAGGCGGCCATCGAGAAGGCCGGTTACGCGGCGAAGGGCCTTCAGGACGAGAAGCCCAAGCCAGCCCATCGCCTACCGGTCTGGTGGCCAGTGGCGGCAAGCGCTGTGCTGACCCTGCCGCTGGTCACCCCGATGCTGCTGTCGCTCTTCGGCATCGAATGGATGCTGGGCGGCTGGGCGCAACTGGCACTGGCGACGCCGGTTCAGTTCTGGCTGGGCTGGCGCTTCTACCGTGCCGGCTGGAAGGCCGTACTCGCCAAGACCGGCAACATGGACCTGCTGGTGGCGCTGGGCACCTCCGCCGCCTACGGACTTTCCGTCTACCTGCTCTTCAAGCACGCCGGGCACGGCATGCCGCACCTCTACTTCGAGGCCTCGGCGGCCGTCATCACGCTGGTCCTGCTGGGCAAGTGGCTGGAGCACCGGGCCAAGCGGCAAACCGCCCACGCCATCCGCGCGCTGAACGCGTTGCGGCCGACCACTGCGCGGGTCCGCTGGGATGGCGAGGAAGTCGACATTCCGGTGGAGCAAGTCACCGTGGGCGACCTCGTCGTCATCCGGCCGGGTGACCGCGTCGCCGTCGACGGCGAAATCGTCGACGGGCGCAGCCACATCGACGAGTCGCTCATCACCGGTGAGAGCCTGCCAGTACCCAAGGCCCCCGGAGACAAGGTCACCGGCGGCGCCATCAACGCCGAAGGCGCGCTGACCGTTCGCACGACCGCCATCGGCGCGGAGACGACGCTGGCCCGCATCATCCGCATGGTCGAGTCGGCGCAGGCGGCCAAGGCGCCGATCCAGCGCATCGTCGATCGCGTGAGCGCGGTGTTCGTTCCGGTCGTCCTGCTGATTGCGCTGGCGACCTTCCTCGGTTGGGCGGCCTTCACGGGGGACTGGGAACACGCACTGATCAACGCGGTGGCCGTGCTGGTCATCGCCTGCCCCTGTGCGCTGGGCCTCGCGACGCCGACAGCCATCATGGCCGGTACCGGGGTCGCCGCGCGACACGGCATCCTCATCAAGGACGCCGAAGCGCTGGAGGTCGCGCATGCGGTGACGGTGGTCGCCTTCGACAAGACCGGTACGCTCACCGAAGGCAAGCCTTCGCTCGCGGCGGTGGCGGCGGCCGAAGGGACCAGTCGTGATGAGGTGCTGCGCCTCGCGGCCGCGCTCCAGAAGTCGAGCAGCCATCCGCTCGCGGTGGCGGTGATGGACAAGGTGCGCGAGGAGCGGCTGCCGGTGCCGGAAGCCCAAGATGCGAAGGCGCTTCCGGGTCGTGGTGTCGAAGGCGCGGTCCGAGGCCGGAAACTGGCGCTGGGCAGCACGCGGATGCTGCGCGAGCTCCAGTTGGACGAGGGCCATCTGCTGGGCGAGGCGCGGCGGCTCGAAGGGCAGGGGAAGACCGTGTCCTGGCTGGTCGGCTCGGAAGGGGACCAGTGGCGCCTGCTGGGATTGCTGGCGTTCGGTGACACGATCAAGCAAAGCGCCGCTGCAGCGGTGGCGCGGCTCCATCAGCTGGGAATCAGGACGGTCATGCTGACCGGGGACAGCCGGGGCGCGGCCGAGGCTGTCGCGAAGGCACTCGGCATCTACGACGTGCGCGCCGAAGTCTTGCCGGGCGACAAGGCGGCCGTCGTGAAGGAACTGCGCGACGCCGGCGCCGTGGTCGCGTTCGTCGGCGATGGGCTGAACGACGGCCCCGCACTCGCCGCGGCGTCCGTGTCGTACGCGATGGCGGGCGGCGCCGACGTAGCGACCGAGACCGCTGGCATCACGCTCATGCGCGGCGACCCGCGGCTCGTGGCGGATTCGCTGGACATCTCGCGCCGTACCTACTCGAAGATCAAGCAGGGCCTGTTCTGGGCATTCGGCTACAACGTGCTTGGCATCCCGCTGGCCGCGCTGGGGATGCTGAGTCCCGTCATCGCTGGCGCGGCGATGGCCTTCAGCAGCGTGAGCGTCGTGGCCAACGCATTGACGTTGCGGCGCTGGCAGGGTGCCGCTGACGCGCCGGCCGCGCAGCGCCCGGAGCAATCGCAGCCCGTGGCCGTGTCAGGGAGCACCAGATGAGCATGAACATCGGCGAAGCGGCGAAGGCCTCGGGGGTGTGGGCGAAGATGATTCGCCACTACGAGAGCGTCGGGTTGTTTCCGGAAGCGGCACGAACCGAGTCCGGCTACCGCCAATACACGGACAAGGAAGTCAGCACGCTGCGCTTCGTCCGCCAGTCGCGCGACCTGGGCTTTTCCATTGAGCAGATTCGCGAGTTGCTCGGGCTGTGGCAGGACCGCAAGCGTCCGAGCCGCCAGGTGCGCGCGTTGGCGCAGGCCCACATCGAAGAACTGGATGAGAAGCTCGAGGAGCTCCAGTCCATGAAGGCGACGCTCGAGCACCTCGTGCATTGTTGTCATGGGGACGATCGGCCCGATTGCCCGATCATCGACTCGCTGGCGCAGGAACGAAGCGAACGGGAGAGGCGTCCTGTTGGAGAGACCGGAAAAAGCCGTCGCGGGACAACTGGGCTGCGGGCGGGACGACGCGGGCGCGCGACCGCCTGACTGCGCGTGCCGGCATTGGACAAGAGGACCGAGTCATCGTTGGCCCCCAATGCCACGGCTAGAGAATCCGCAGATCGCCGACGAGTCTCGTTCGGCGTGCGCGCCGCTTCGTGATCGCTTCGTCCTCCCGCGACCAGCCAAAGGAACCACCCCAGACCCAGAAGTCCCCTGCAAGCCGGATGAACCGGACCTGTCCAAGGACGCCGGTGAACTCGATGGCGCCATGATCCTGCTCGAAGTCAAAGACGAGGCGGTGGACGCCAGCCTGGAGTCGCATCCGGACCATGGACTGGGGCACGGTCTCGATGGGGCGCGAGTCATCCACCGACACTGCAACGAGGTGGCGTGTGTCTCCCCAACCGCTGCGTACCACGTAGACGGTCAACGCATCGGGATCGGCCTCGAAGCGTTTGGCCTCGGCCTCGACTTCGAGGCCGGGTGTCAACTCCGAAGTGCAGACAATCGGGCGCTTCCGGACGTTTCTATAACAGTAAGGGCCGCCGCGCCGGCTGATATTTGGCTCCGTACTGGCACAACCCAGGAGTACCAGCGACGTTGCCGATGCGGCGAGCAACAGGATGCGCCGACGTGCAATCACGGTGCGCCCCCAGGCGTTGCTACTGGCGCTTGTCTGCGTCGGGCTTGGCGGTCGCCACGGGTTCGTTCGAGCACCAGCCGCGATTGCTGGTCCGGCAGCGCCACGTGCCGTCCCGCATCGCCTTCTCGACCTCCGCGCGAACCTGTTCTCGCGTGAGCGCCGCGGGCCGGGCCGGCTCCGTCGTGTTGGCGCCAGCGGGCGCGCCTTGCGCCATCTGGTGTTGAGCCGCTGCGAAGATCGGGGAGCCGACCATGATGGCGGCGGCCGCAAGCGTGCGGGTGACTGTGAAGATGGAGTTTCTGCGCATGGTGAACCTCGTCAGTTTGTTGATGAATGCGAGGCTTCACTCTAGGGACCGCGTGCCGACCAAATGCGGACTGAAAGATGACCAACTCGTAATCGAGGCGACTTAGCGGCTGGTGGAGAATCTACCCATGAAAATTCTCGTGATCGAAGACGAGGTCCGCTTGGCGGAATACCTGAAAAAGGGCTTGTCGGAGAGTGGCTATGTCGTCGACTTGGCCCACGACGGAATTGACGGACTTCATCTCGCTGTCGAGGGCACCTACGACCTGATCGTCCTGGATGTGATGCTGCCGGGACGGGACGGCTTCGAGGTACTCGCGGAACTGCGCAAGCAGCGCAGGACGCCCGTTCTGATGCTGACGGCCCGGGACGCGGTCGAAGACAAGGTCAAGGGGCTGACCGGGGGCGCTGACGACTACCTCGTCAAGCCGTTCTCGTTCTCCGAACTGTCGGCTCGTGTCCAGGCCCTGTTGCGTCGCGGCGGGGGAGACCGCGATGGACAGATGCCCACCAGCCTCCGGTTGGCGGACCTGGAGGTCGACCTGGCGCGTCGGAAGGCGACACGGGCCGGCAAGCGGCTCGAACTCACACCCAAGGAGTTCAATCTGCTGGTGCTGTTGCTGCGTCGGCGTGGGGAAGTTCTGTCGCGCACCGTGATGGCGGAACAGGTATGGGACATCAATTTCGACAGTGAGACGAACGTCGTCGAGGTGGCCGTACGCCGGCTGCGTGCGAAGCTGGATGAACCGTTCGAGGTCAAGCTGATCCACACGGTCCGTGGCATGGGTTACGTGATGGAGGAGCGCCCGGAGTGAAGCGGCGCTACCTCGTTGCGGTGGAGCAATCACTTGGGGCGCGCCTCTCCTGGTGGCTGGCGCTGCAGGGGTTGATCGCTGCGTTTGCCGTGTCGGGGACGGTCTATGCGGTCAATCTGTGGGTTCTGCAGAGCCGCCAGCATGAGGAACTCGCGGTGAAGAGCGTGGTAGTCCGCCATGCGCTCGCAGAAACGGCTGGAAGCTCGGCGGCCGAAGAGTTGCAGCACAAGCTCAAGGACTTTCTCGCCGGCCACGAGGACATGATGCTGTCCATCACGTCCAGCGATGGGACGGTGATTTTCAGTGCTCCGCGGCCGCCCGAGGGTGGGGATGCTGCTTCGGGCAGCCGGTTCATGCAGGTGTCGTGGGAAGACGCATGGCCCGCGGGCGCCGCCGGTGGCGTGCGGGTGGTACTGGGGCTTGATGTGAGCCGCGACCAGGATCTGCTCCAGCGGCTCGGCTGGATCCTGTTGGCGGCATCACTCATCGGAGCGGGCGTCGTCAGCGTGACAGGGTTCTTGCTGGTCCGCAGAGGCCTTCTGCCGGTGCAAGCATTGGCCGCACAAGTGGACGCGGTCGCGTTGGGAAGGGCAGGGCTGCGGCTGGACGGAGCGGGGCAGCCGCTCGAACTCCGGCCACTGGTCGATCGCTTCAACGCGTTGCTGATGCGTGTCGAACGCGCTTACGCGCAATTGGAAGGCTTCAACGCCGACGTTGCGCACGAACTTCGAACACCGCTGACCACCTTGATCGGTTCGAGCGAGCTGGCCTTGCAGCGCGAGCGACCTGTCGCCGAACTGCAGGACGTGATCGCGGAGAACCTGGAGGATCTGAGGCGCCTCGCGATCATCGTCAACGACATGCTCTTCCTTTCGCAAGCGGACCGCGGTGCAACCGCGCGCCGTTCGCCGGTGACGAGCCTCGCTGCCGAACTCGGCGAGATCATCGAGTACCACGAGGCAGCGCTTCACGACCGGGGTCTGTCAGCGGTATGCGATGGCGACGCGAAGGGTGCCTTTGACATATCTCTTCTGCGCCGCGCGTTGTCCAACTTGTTGAGCAACGCAACCCGCTACGCGGCGCCCGGCTCGACCATTAGGGTCCGGATCGAGTCGGACGGTGGCCGGTCACGGATCTGGGTAGAAAACAAGGGCAACCCGATCGAGCAGGAACACTTGCCACGCCTGTTTGACCGCTTCTACAGGGCCGAGCGCTCTCGTCGCCAGGTTGGCACTTCGAACTATGGATTGGGTCTGGCCATCGTCGCCGCCATTGCCCGGATGCACCAAGGCGAACCGTTCGCCAGATCGGCGGATGGCATCACCGCGATCGGGCTGGACGTACCGTCGAGTTCAGCGGCAGCGTAGCGGGCGCAGTCTCCACCGCGGCGAGGCTCTTGACCTGTTGTCGCCGACCGAAAACTGACCCACCGGGGGTGCGGCGGATTTCTTGGACTGGTTATGCAGCGAGCCCGAGAAGCTTTCGGTGCTCGATGGGGCTGCGGAAGCCCAGTGAACTCTTGATCCGTTCTTCGTTGTACCAGCGGATGTAGGCGTCCAGCGTCTGGATGAACTGGTCGACGCTCGTGGTCAGCCAGTCTCTGCGGTAGAACAGCTCCGTCTTCAGGCGACCGAAGAAGCCTTCACATGCTGCGTTGTCCGGTGAGTAGGCCTTGCGCGACATGGAGCGCACCAGCTTGGCTGCTGCCATGCGGGACAGCCATCCGGGCCAGCGGTAGTGAGCGCCACGATCTGAGTGGACCACCGGCCGATCGGTGCTGGCATCAACTGTCTCGATGGCGGCATCCAACATCGTGTTGACGAGCTCTGCGTCGGGGCGAGTGCCGATCGACCAGCTCACGACCATTCCATCGAAGCAGTCGATCATCGGCGACAGGTACACCTTGCCTGCGGCAATCTGGAATTCGGTGATGTCCGTCAGCCACTTCTTGTTCGGCGCTGTCGCACTGAAGTCGCGCTCAAGCAGGTTGACTGGCGCAGGACTGATCTCGCCAAGATACGAACCGTAGCGGCGGCGCTTTGGCAGGGCAGCAACAAGGCTCTCTTGCTTCATGAGGCGCTGGACGACCTTCTCGGACACGCCGATGCTCTGCCGGTTCAGCGAAGCCTGCATTCGACGGTATCCATAGCAACGATGGTTGTGCTCGAAGATGTCGACCATGGCGCGACGCACCCCGGCGTACTTGTCCACAAGGTTGAGCCGAGCTCGGTGATAGAAGTAGGAACTGCGCGCCATGCCCACCTCTCCCAAGAGCTCCGCCAGCGAGTACCTATGCTTCAGGGCATCGACCAGTTGGGCCTTCTCCTGGTTGGTCAGGAGCCTGCGGTCGATGCCCATCTCTTTCCTAAGAAACACCGCCCGCTGCTGGCTGCAGCGAGAAGCCAAAGCGGGCGGCACGCCGTTCCAGTTGCCTGACGACGCGCTCTCGGTATCGCTGCTCGTATTGATCGACACCAGGGTCCTGATACTGCATGCCGAAGCGCATGGCTCGATAGAAGAGGATCGCCAGCTTACGTGCCGTGGCAGTCACCGCCTTGGCCTTTCCTACACGTGCCGCCAAACGTCGGTAGAAGGCGCCGAGGGCCGTCTCGGTGCGCCCGACGTTGGTCGCCGCCAGCCGCAACTGGGACGTCAGACGACTGGAACCGCGTCGAGTACGCGCCGAGAGCACCTTGCCGCCACTGATCTTGCACCCCGGTGATAGACACAGCCAAGAGGCGAAGTGCTTCTCGGACGGCCACTTGCCAAGATTTGTGCCGCACTCCGCCACCAAGGACAGCGCGAGGCTGGGCCCGAGACCATGGATCAAGGTCAGATCGGTCCCCGTAAGTTGATACAGCAGCGCGCGCACGTCGAACTTCGGCGCGTTGGCTTGCTTGGTCCTGATGCGTGCGGCGCGTAAGGGCGTTTGCGGTTTTGGCCGATCGGCGTTCAGAGCCCGCAGCGAGTTTTCGATCTGCCGATCACAGTCGCCGATGCGGTCTTGGTAGGAATCGAACAGCGCGAGCGCCTGTGCCAACGCGAACACATGCTCTGGCTGGTAGTTGCCCACCAGCGCAGCTCGAATGGTCTGCAAGCTTTCTCGGCACCGGACATCGCGCATGGATGCAAGAACGTCGGGATCTCGCTCGCCTGACACGATCGCTCGAATGATCTTCAGACCCGTCACGCCACTGATGTCGCTCAGGACGTGGTGCAGTTGCAAGTTCATCAGCGTCAGGGCCTTCTGCATGTGCTGCATGTGGGCTGCTGCGTATTCCAGGTGGCGCTCCCGAATCCGCGTGTAGGCGCGCAGCGCCGCGATGTCCGGCGCTGGGTGGAAGCTCGCTCGCAGCAGCCCGCACGCGTGCAAGCGCTGCAGCCACTGCGCGTCATTGACGTCACTCTTGCGGCCGGGAACTGCCTTGCAGTCTCGCGCGTTGGCAAGCACCACGGTCAAGCCATGCGCTTCCAAGATCTCATAGACCGGAACCCAGTACACCCCGGTGGACTCCATCGCGACGGTCGTGATGCCGATCGACGTCAGCCAGTTGGCCATCTGCTCGATGTCGGCGGTGAAGCTGCCGAATGTGCGCACCGGATCGTCGCTCAGCTCCGGCGGCACGGCCGCAACCTGGATGCGCGCGCCGATGTCGATGCCGGCCGCTCTGACGTTGACGATCGGCAGGCCGAGCGCCTTTCCACTCTTGGACATGGCAACCTCCTGTAGGCAAAGCGCCGGACAGGGGAGCGGATCAATCAATTTCCTAAACGGGGTCGCACGAGGCGCCACCACGGCTGGGTCCGCACAGTCCCCAGGGGCCACGTTTTTTGACGGGGACGAATGCCTCCAAAAAGCTGACGGCCACAGTCCGGCCAAGTCAGTGTAGGCCGCTCAGTGTTTCTGTCCACTGGGACGGGGCGCGGCCCCGATGGTCGTTTTTTACGATTTCATTCGCCTTCTCCAGGAGATCGTGCTCGAGTTGAAGGCGGCGAAGGTCGCGACGAAGCGCTTCCAGCTGCTGTTCCAGCTCTGCCCGTTCTGGGCCCGGTGGAGACTCTTTAGAGCGTTTCATGGATGCTGATGCCTCGGCGCCGAGTAGCTGCTTCTTCCAGTTGTACAGCGTGGGCCTGCAGACGCCCATTTCTTGGGCCACCTCCAACGCGCTGCCATGCCGGGTGCACAACGCGATGACTGCGGCGCGCTTGACAGCCAGCGGAGCCTGCACTGGGCACTTGCCAACAACGCGCCTGCCCACCTCTGGACGCAGCTCTTGAACCCACAGAGGAAGTGATCCACGCCCAGGATAGCCCAGCGCCTTGATCGTCGCGGACACGCTGCAACCATGCTCGACGAAGTGCTCCACCGCTGCCACCTTTTGGGCTTGGCTGTACCTTGGCTTGCGGACGTAGCCTGGCGCCAGGTCACGTCGCTGCTCGTACTCTCGATGCCAAGCCTTCAATGAATTCTTGGTTGGGTAGCCGAGCTGTCGGATCGTCGCGCGCACTCGCATACCGAGCTTGATGTAGAGCCTGACCGCTTTCATTCGGTCCTCGTACGAATACATGAACTACCTCCTGGTAGTCCAAGATTTCATCCGCACCCCCGGTGGCTCAGATTTGAATCGGCGCCGACAGAGGGCGTCAACGGCAACAAGTACGTGGGCGGGCGCCTGGGCTACGAGGCGGGTCCGATCAACATCGGCTTCGCGTACGGCAAGACCGAAACCGGTGCGACCACGCCGGACTTCAAGAACTACAACATCCAGTTCGTGCGACGTGAAGTCGCGTAGTTGATTGTTCTACGGGAGAAATCTCGACAGAGAACCCGCCATTCCCCTGGCGGTAGCCTAGAGATGCAAGCATGGCTGGCAACGGCTGTGTTTGAAGCCATCTCGACAATGTAGCCCACCCCGAAAGGGTGAAGCCGACCTCGCGAGAGGAAAGCGGAACTGCCAGCATCAGGCGGTAGGGAGCTAGGCTTGGAAGTATGGTGAACTCATGTGAATCGGCGATAAATCTCGTTACGTTGAACAAGCCAAAGATTGCTGACAGGCTTGAGCCAAATAGGCGACGTGGGCGGTCCTGACGTTGAATTGTGGTCAGGCGGGGACAAAAGCGCTCACCGGGAAATAGCCGACACCTACCCTTCCAGTGTCAATTACGCGGAACACGATAAGCCCGTACTCCCGCCCGACCGGGCAGGCCGACCGCAAGGAAAGCTGTTGGGAATGCGGGTATGGGATGCCGGAGAAAGCGAATGCCGTTCTGTAATGGGACGGATAGGGGTTGAGGCGCAAGCCAACATCACTCCGCGCGAAAGCGAGCAGACTTTCGGCTGGTCTCTCTTTGCAAGAGAGTTTGATGAACCTTCCTAATGGAGGAAAAGCAAATGACGACCATGCAAGTGGTTGGTGCAGCCTCCGGCTGCGAGGTAGCGTGGCACAGCATCGACTGGGCCGACGCGCACCAAACGGTCAGAAGGCTGCAGATGCGTATTGCAAAGGCAGTTAGAGAGGGACGCTGGAGCAGGGTGAAATCTCTGCAATGGCTCCTGACGCACTCGTTTTATGGCAAAGCTCTTGCTGTGAAGCGAGTCACTGAGAACCAAGGCAAGAAGACGCCCGGTGTCGATGGGCAAACCTGGAGCACGCCGGAGTCGAAAGCTGAAGCTGTGTTGTCGCTCAAGCGGAAGGGCTACCAGCCCAAGCCCTTGAGTCGGGTATTCATTCCGAAGGCAAATGGAAAGATGCGTCCTTTGGGGATTCCAACGATGAAGGACAGGGCCATGCAGGCGCTACACCTGCTTGCCCTGGAACCAGTCTCGGAGTCCACTGCTGATCCGAACTCCTACGGCTTCCGGCCGGAACGAGCAAGTAGAGATGCGGCTTTGCAGTGCTACATGGCACTTGCGAAGACGCGATCTGCGCAATGGGTCTTGGATGCAGATATCACCGGCTGCTTTGACAACATCAGCCATGACTGGCTACTCGCCAACATCCCGATGGACAAGGCGATGCTCAGGAAGTGGCTGAAATCCGGCTTTGTATGGAATGGCCAGTTGTTCCCAACCGAGGCAGGAACTCCGCAAGGAGGCATCATTTCCCCGACGTTGGCGAACATGACCTTGGATGGAATCGAGCGAATTCTGCGGGAGCGCTTCGGCGCTCCCGAGACCAGAGCGGCTTGGAAGAACAAGGTTCACTTGATCCGGTATGCAGATGACTTCGTGGTCACAGGCGCGACGAGAGAAACGCTGGACGAAGCGAAGCAGATGATCGTGGAATTCCTGGCAGTGCGAGGTCTGACCTTATCGCCGGAGAAGACCAAGGTCGTGCATATCGAGGAAGGCTTTGATTTCCTCGGATGGAACGTGCGCAAGTACGATGGGAAATTCCTCATCAAGCCTGCGAAGAAGAACGTGCAAGCGTTCTTGCGGAAAGTCCGGGGCACGATCAATGAGGCCAAGACAGCGAAGCAGGAGACGGTGATAGCGAAACTCAACCCGGTCATTCGTGGGTGGGCAAACTATCACCGGAACCAGGTGGCAACGGACACCTTCAACAGGGTGGACTCGCTCATCTGGCGATGGCTTTGGCGCTGGTCATGCCGCAGGCATCCGAACAAGAGGTCTGACTGGATAAAGGATCGTTACTTTATTCGTGAAGGACTTCGAGACTGGGTGTTCAGCACGACGGTAGTGGATGAAGATGGCCGCGAGAGGAAGGTGACATTGGCGAAGGCCGCTGACACCTCAATCAAGCGCTATACGAAGATCAAGGGTGAGGCACATCCATACGATCCCGCGTGGGAGCGATACTTCGAAGACAGGCTCGGCCTGTCTATGAAAGACAGCTTCAGGGGTCGCGGCCAACTGCTTCATCTTTGGTACGCACAAGAGGGCGCATGCCCGGTCTGCAACGAGCGCATCACGAAGGAGACAGGTTGGCATGTCCACCACGTCCTTCCGAGGGCTCAAGGCGGAACGGATGCAATGCGAAACCTGGTGCTGCTGCATCCAAACTGTCACAGGCAAGTCCATAGCCGCGGTAAGAAGTGAACTGCCGGCTCCGGTAAAACGGGGCTTTGACGAGGCTTGAGCCCGGTGCGGGGAAACTCGCACGCCGGGTTCTTAGGGGGGGATGGCGCAGCAATGCACTGTCCCTACCCGACAACTACAGGTTCGGCTTTGCCACCCTGCACACGCTGTACGACGTCAAGGAGTGGAACCCGCGCAAGACTAAGGATCTGTCGATCGGCGCCACGGTGCCCGTCGGCCCGGGCGCATTGAAGGTTGGCTACACCAGGGCGGATCGCTCGGGCGGCCCCGCTGGTTCCGGGTTCTCCGACGCCGACGACAGCACCCGCCTGGGTGTCGGGTATGTCTACGACCTTTCGAAGCGCGCCGCGATGTACACGACCTACGGTCAAGTGACGAACAAGGGCGCTGCGCGCAGCTCCGTCCTCTACACGCCGCCGGCAGCCATGCTGGGCGGCGAGAAGTCGTCCGGTCTCGAGTTCGGCATTCGCCACACCTTCTGACGGGCGATCGCTGCGGCGTCCCGCACTGGCCTCGACGGGCCGGTGCAGGTGCCGCGGCGACCAGCTGCGGACGGTGCCAGTGGCGCCGTCCGCGCTGCCCGAACAGAACATGCAGTCGAGCGATGCGAGCCGTCGGCGGGTGTCGTTGGGGCGCCGTATGACGAAGATGTAATGGACCGGCAAGCAGTCTGTCGGTGCGCGATTCCTACAGTGGCTCCACGGTGCACGAAGGCACCGCAACCGGTGAACCCCCACAAGAGGTGCACCCGTCACAGGAGTCCATCATGAAGTTCCGTTTCAGTCTGATCGCGCTGGTGAGTGCCGTGTCTCTGCCTGCGCTGGCAACCTCCGGCATCACCCCGGTTCCGGGTGAAGCCGGCTTCACGACCCATGCGATGCCGTCGGCAAAGTCGCGCGCCGACGTCATCAAGGAACTCGAGGCATGGAAGCGCAATCCGGTCACGGCCGACGGTTGGCGCGAAGTCGGGGGCGAGGCGGGCTGGGTCTTCGTCGGGACGAACAACCCCAGCAAGACGCGAGCGTCGGTCATCGCGGAGACGATCGAAGCCAAGCGTAACCCGGTTTCGGCCGACGGCTGGCTCGATGTCGGTGGCGAAGCCGGGGCGGTCTACGTCGGCGTCCAGGGCGACACGCGCAACGCTGCGAACGCCGGCAAGCCTTCCCAGGCAGGCGCAGTCAACGTCCCCGGTGGGCTGAGCCGCAGTGGTCACAAGAGCGGCGCGACAGCCACCTCGCACATGCATCGCTGATGCATCGGCGGTGGGCGGGCGGCATCGAGACGACGTGGCCAATCAGTAGCGTCGTCCATCCGCCCATCGTCGGGCTACCGACAGCCCTCTGATGAAGCGCCGGCTGGTGCAGCCAGCCGATCTCGGTTGTACGGGGCGAACGCCCGGAGGTCTGATGCGAAAGACTCAGTCCCCGATGGGACGCCGAGCCGCATTGATCGCGCTCGGCTCAGGCACGCTGCTTCTCGCTGCGTGTGCGTCCAAGCCCATTCGGCCGGCAAATGCCGATGGCACGTGGTGTCACCGTGTCGGCAAGGCGCCACGCTACAAGCTGACCTGCACCCGTGCGCCCGTGCCGCCGCCCACCGTGGAGGCCGAGGCCAAGCGCTTCGCCGTTTCGGCGGATAGGCTCACGGTGTACGTGGTGCGCAAGCGGTGGGCTGATTCCGCCAACCTCGTCAAGCTGACCGTCGACGGAAGTGCACTGGCCGAAACCGTGCCAGAGTCCTTTGTCCGCTTGAGGCTGCCGCCCGGTGAGCATGCCCTGCGGGCGACCTGGGCACGAGGAGAGGCCCAGGCGATCATCAGCGGTGCCGCAGGCGAGATCCGATTCCTTGAACTTGTCGGCTCGGTTTGGGCTTGGGGAAGCACCTACGAGTTCGAGCCCGGCGACGAGGCGAGCAGGGATCGTGTCCTTCGCGTTCGCATGGTGGCCGACGTCGGATGAGACCGGCGGAGACCAACCACCGCCGTCGGTCAGAAGTCTCGAGAACATTACGAATCCGTAAGCCTCTTGAGCGGATCGTGTCGGACGGCAATCCGTAGACTGCGGCGCAGGATGATGTTTCTCAATGCACTAGGGTAAAATTCCGGGTATGTCGGGTGTGGTTCGCCTCCTTCTCATCTGGTTCATCGCTGCCGCCGTCCCCCTGAAGGGCTTGGCAGCGGTGACCATGGGTGGGTGCGGGCCGGGACACCACTCTCCCAGCCAGTCTGGCGAGGTCGTTCAGCACACCACGCACGTCGACTCCGCTGATGCGCGCGAGGATCTCCGGTTCGACGACTCCGTCAGCGCAACCGAGGCCGTGAACGAAGTTCTCCAGACGGCGTCGGATCCTTCGACGGGACATTCGGCGCAGCTGAAGATGAAGTGCAGCAGTTGCGCTCCGTGCTGCAGCGTCGCAGCGCCCGCGCTCGAGCGGGTGAGCATTTCCCATGCGGATTCGACATCAACTGCTGTTGCCTTCCTGGAAATCCGCTTTCCAGCGGTCTTTGCGGACGTGCCGCACCGGCCTCCCCGCCTGATCCTCGCCTGACTGCCACCCTGGTTGATCGCCCCGCGGCGATACGACCAGCATCGTGAACCGGTCCAACGCCTGCTCAGCAGGCCTGGTGAGCCGGACCGACTCAAGCGAGGATGTCATGAAGATTGCCATGTTCCGCTGGCTTGCGCCGGCATTCCTGGTTGCGGTCTGCTCTGCGAGCCTGGCCCAAACCGCGGCCGGCAAGAGAGCCGATCCACTCGATTCCTCGGCCGCCGTTCCGCCCCTGGTGTTCCAGTCGACGCTTGGCGGCTACCAGCGTCACGCCGAACAGCCCGTGGGATCCTGGCGCGAAGCCAACGAGACCGTCAACCGCGTCGGAGGCTGGCGGGCCTATGCGCGCGAGGCTCGGCAGCCTGACGCACCCGCCACGAACAACGCGCCTTCGAAGCCGGCAACGCCGGCGCCGACCAGCGCACCCGCCGGGCACGGCGGGCACAAGATGAACTGAGGTCAAGCGGATGAATTCACCTTCCCATCTCGGGCGTGTCGCGCCCGACCGCCCGAGCGTGCGGCGCTCGGGCCTGCTCGTCGTCCTCCTGGCTTCCGCAGTGCTTGCGGGCTGCGCCAGCTTCTCGCCGGACGCGGGGTTCTCGTCGATCGAGTCCGCGGCCAAGGAGAAGCTCGGCAAGGACGTCCGCTGGGCGCGCAGTGATGCCGATGCCGACGCCATCGATCGCCGCGTCCAGGAGTTGCTCGCCAAGCCGCTTAGCGTTGACGATGCGGTTCAGATCGCCCTGCTCAACAACCGCGGTCTGCAGGCTCGTTTTCAGGACCTCGGCATCACCGAGGCCGAGGTTGTGCAGGCCGGGCGCCTGCCGAACCCCGGATTCACGTTCGGGCGCCTTCGGCAAGGCGACGAGATCGAGCTGGAACGCGGGTTGCACCTGAACCTCGCACGGCTGTTGACGCTGCCCATGGTTTCGCGGCTGGAAGCGCGCCGCTTCGAGCAGGTCAAGCGCGAAGTCACGATGGATGTTCTGTCGCGCGCGGCCGAGACGCGCAAGGCCTACTTCCAGGCCGTCGCAGCCGAAGAGACCGTGCGCTACATGCGGCAGGTGAAGCAGACGGCCGAAGCGAGCGCCGAGCTGGCTCGGCGCATGGAGCAGGTCGGCAACTTCAGCAAGCTGGCGCGGGCGCGGGAGCAGGCCTTCTACGCCGACGCCGCCCTGGGCCTCGCTCGCGCCGACCAGGCGCAGCGTGCTTCGCGTGAGCGGCTGGCGCGCCTGTTGGGCGTCTGGGGCGATCAGACCCAGTTCCAGTTGCCCGAGCGCCTGCCGGACCTGCCGGCCGAGGTGCGAAATCAGCCCGACATCGAAGCGATCGCGCTGTCCCAGCGACTCGACGTGCAGGCCGCCAAGCTGGGCGCGGAGCAGACCGCGAAGAACCTGGGTCTGACCCGCACGACGCGTTTCATCAACGTGCTGGAACTCGGGCTGGTGCGCAACACGTCCAATGAGGCCCCGCGTCAGACGGGCTGGGAGATCGGCCTGGAGCTGCCCCTCTTCGACTGGGGCGGCGCCCGGGTGGCACGCGCCGAAGCGATCTACATGCAGGCGCTGCATCGTGCGGCGGAGACCGCGATCAACGCCCGCTCGGAGGTTCGCGAGGCCTATGGCAACTACCGGTCCGCCTACGACATCGCGCGCCACCAGCGTGATGAGAGCGTGCCGCTCAAGAAACGGATCTCGGAAGAGCAGGGGCTGCGCTACAACGGAATGATCATCGGGGTCTTCGAGCTCCTTGCCGACGCACGCTCCCAGATCACGAGCGTCAATGCATACATCGAGTCGCTGCGCGACTTCTGGCTGGCCCAGTCGGATCTCGACATGGCACTCATCGGCAAAGCGGCCATGGCCTCGCCCACTGGCCCCGCCGCCGCAGCGGTAGATGGCGGCGGCGCCGGCCACTGACCCCTTCAATCAAGGATCTCGAACATGGTTTCCCGACGCAACTTCATCGGCGGCGCTGGCGCAGTGACCGCCGCGGTGAGCGCCGCAGCGGTCAGCAAGGTCGCGATGGCGGCATTGCCCGAGCCGGTCATCCAGACCAAGCCCGACACGATGCCGCCGCTGGTGCCCAACACCGGCCGGCCCTACAACCCGGTCGTCACGCTCAACGGCTGGACGCTGCCCTGGCGCATGAACAACGGCGTGAAGGAGTTCCACCTCGTTGCCGAGCCGGTGGTGCGCGAGATGAGCCCTGGCTTCAAGGCTCACCTGTGGGGCTACAACGGCCAGAGCCCGGGGCCGACGATCGAGGTGGTCGAAGGTGACCGCGTGCGCATCTTCGTCACCAACAAACTTGGCGAGTTGACCAGCATCCACTGGCACGGCCAGCGCCTGCCCAACGGCATGGACGGCGTAACGGGGCTGAACCAGCCTGGCATCCCACCGGGCAAGACCTACGTGTACGAGTTCGTCGCGCGCCGCCCCGGCACCTTCATGTACCACCCGCACGCTGACGAGATGGTGCAGATGGCGATGGGGATGATGGGCTTCTGGATCACGCATCCGAAGAACAAGCATCCGCTGATCGACGAGGTGGACCGCGACTTCTGCTTCCTGCTCAACGCCTATGACATCGATCCGGGCAGCTACACGCCGAAGATCATGACGATGCTGGACTTCAACCTGTGGAGCTGGAACAGCCGGATCTTCCCCGGCATCGACCCGCTGGTGGTGAGCCATATGGACAAGGTTCGCATCCGCATCGGCAACCTGACGATGACGAACCACCCGATCCACCTGCACGGGCACGAGTTCCTGGTCACCGGCACCGACGGCGGGCCGACGCCGAAGAGCACGCGAAAGTACGAAGTGACCGAAGACATCGCGGTCGGGCAGATGCGGCAGGTTGAGTTCCTCGCCGACGAGGAAGGCGACTGGGCCTTCCATTGCCACAAGAGCCACCACACGATGAACGCGATGGGTCACGACGTGCCGACGATGATCGGCGTGGACCATCGCGGTGTCGCGCGGCAGATCACCAAGCTCGTGCCCGAGTACATGGTGATGGGCGAGCGCGGCATGAAGGACATGACTGAGATGGAGATGCCGCTGCCCGACAACACCGCGGCCATGATGACGGGGCAGGGGCCGTTCGGTTCGGTCGGCATGGGCGGCATGTTCAGCGTCGTGAAGGTCCGCAAGGGACAGAGGCGCGGCGACTACAGCGACCCGGGTTGGTACAAGCACCCGCCCGGCACGGTGGCCTACGAGTTCACCGGCCAACTGCCGGACCCGGCACGCTTCAAGGCGGAAGGGAGCGGCTCGATGCCCTCGGTCGCAAAACCGGGCCAAGAGGTCGAAGTCAAGGTGCGCAAACCCGGCGGCGGGCATGCAGGCCACAACTGAGCGGCGCGAGCCGACTCTCAATCTGTCCAATCCGTAACAGGAAGGAAACCTGATGAAGCAGTTCAAGCCATTTCTCGCGGCTGCGCTCGTGGCCATCTCCGCCTCCGCAATGGCGCACGGCGACGAGGACCATGCCAAGAAGGCCGGTCCGGTCAAGAAGGAACAGAAGGACTGGGGGATCGCCGGGGACGCCAAGTCCGCCAAGCGAACCATCGAAATCGGCATGGGCGACAACATGCGCTTCACGCCGGAGCGGATCGAGGTGCGCCAGGGAGAGACCGTCAAGTTCGTCGTGCGCAATGCCGGCAAGACCATGCACGAGTTCGTGATCGGCACGAAGGCCGAGAACGACAAGCATGCCGAACTGATGGTGAAGTTCCCGAACATGGAACACGACGAGCCGTACATGGCCCACGTCGGACCGGGCAAGACCGGGGAGATTGTCTGGACCTTCAACCGGCCGGGCGACTTCGACTTCGCATGCTTGATTGCGGGCCACTACCAGGCCGGCATGGTCGGCAAGATCACGGTTGCCGCGTCGAGTGCCAAGGGTGACGGGCATGCGCACAAGCATTGACCCGGCGCGCCACGGCAAGGCTCGTCGAGCGCTGCTGACGGCTTCGGGAGCCGTTGCGCTGCTCGGGCCTGCCCTGCTGCGTGCGCAAACGCGGCCCCTCCACATGGAAGTGTGGAAGAGCCCTTCGTGCGGCTGCTGCAAGGAATGGATCAAGCACGTCGAGTCACACGGATTCCGCGTGACGGTGCACGACGTCGGCAACACGGCCGCTCGCGAGCGCATGAAGGTTCCGATCAAGCTCGGCTCCTGCCATACGGCCGTGGTCGGCCGCTACGCCATCGAAGGTCATGTGCCTGCGGCCGACGTGCTCCGTCTGGTCAAGGAGGCGCCCGACGCCGTGGGGCTGGCAGTACCCGGCATGCCCGTCGGCTCTCCCGGCATGGACGGCCCGGACTACGGCGACCAGCGGGATCCCTTCGACGTGCTGCTCGTCGCCAAGGACGGCAGCACGCGCGTTTTCAACTCATATCGTTGACCCAAGAATGGAACGTCATGAAATATGCACTCTCCGCCCTGATGACCTCGCTCGTCCTGAGCACGCCCGTCTGGGCACAGCAGAAGGCTGACGAGCACGCAGGTCACCATGCCGCAAGCAGTCCGACGGCCACGGCCGACGAGATGACCGACGCGGAAGTCCGAAAGGTCGACCTCGACGCGGCCAAGATCACGTTGAAGCATGGCGACATTAAGAGCCTTGAAATGCCGGCCATGACCATGGTGTTCAACGTGCGCGACAAGGCCATGCTGGGCCAGGTCAAGGCCGGAGACAAGGTGAAGTTCAAGGCCGTCAACGAGGCCGGCAAGTTCACGGTCACGGACCTCAAGGTGGTTCGCTAGGTCCTGCGAGGACGGTGCGATGCGCTCCTCGGTCGCGAAGGCGCTCAGCGTCGGCATTGTTGCGACGCTGAGTGCCGCGGGTCTGGCGTGGCACGAGTGCGTGTTGCTCGCGGCCTCCGCGGCTGCTGCGCATCGGCTGTTCCTTTGGGGCATGGACAACGGCGCTCCATGGGATGCATGGCGTGCAGGAGTCCGCTGCCTCTTTGCGGGTCTGTTGGGGCTGCTGCTCGCCGTTGCGCTGTTCGCCATCATCGCGGCTGGCTTGGCGGGCTACTGGCAGATGGGGCATCACAATGCGCGCGCCACACTCGCATTGGTCGCCGTTGCTGCAGCCCTTCTGGTCGTTGTTCAGTTGGACCGGCAGGCCCGTTGGGCCGAAACACGCTTCTGGGCCTTCGTTGCTGGCGGCATCGCGGTGACGTTTGCGGCATTGCGGCCCGACCAGGAATTGCTCCCATGCCTGGTCTCTGCAGGCATCGGGACGTGGCTGGCCCTTGCAAGCTGGCGGATGGTCCGAACGCAAGCGCGCGATCTGCTTCGATCAGACGCGAGGATGTGATGCCGATCAGGACGAGCGCATGAAACGAAGCCGGTTGCTCCTGGCTGTCGCTGTGATCGGTGCGGTGGTTCTGTTCGTTGCCATCTCGCGCCTGGCGCCAAAGCTGGCAAGCACCGGGCTGCTCAAACCTGACGATGTCGAGGTGACGGCGCGGGGGCGGCAGGTCTACGGAACGCACTGTGCCGCCTGTCACGGGGCGAAGCTCGAGGGCCAGCCCAACTGGCGCCAGAGAGACGCGCAAGGCCGCCTGCCAGCACCGCCACACGACGCCACCGGACACACGTGGCACCACCCCGACGAGACGCTGTTCCGAATCACGAAGTTCGGCGTCGCCAAGGCTGCCAACCTGGCGTCGTACGAATCCTCGATGCCTGCGTACGAAGGCGTGCTGACCGATTCCGAGATCGTGGCCGCGCTCTCCTGGATCAAGGCTCAGTGGCCCATCAGCATCCGGGCCAAGCACGACGAGATGAACCGCAGTTCGTCGCAGCAACGCTGAGCCGATGCCGCACGAGTTCAGGAACCTCTCGAGTCTTTCGCACGGCGAGTTGGGGCTCATGCTGGTCGGCGGCTTGGCGAGCGCTGCGGTCATCATCGGACTGGCGCTGGTCCTTGCCTGGAAGAACCGTCGCAGGAATGCCGACGGGAGCCGGACGCAACAGCCGAAGCCTCGGAAGGTAAAGCGCCGAAAGCGACGATGAGGATGGGTGGGGAACGTGTCGCGCGTCAAGGCAGCGCCGTGCGGCGTCGAGGATGATGCTGACCCAACAAGGACCAAAGTTCATGCAGACCGCCAGATTCGCTATGACCGCCATTGCGTTGGTGACGGCAAGCCAAGCCTTCGCGGCCTCCCACATTGTCGAGATCGCCTGGAGTCGCGACGGCGCATTCGCTCACGGCGCCAACGTCGAACCGGGCAGATTCGTCGAGCTTTGCGGCAAGCTCGCGCCGGGGGACTCCATTCGCTGGGAGTTCGCCGCGTCGGTACCCGTCGACTTCAACATTCACTATCACGTGGGCAAGGAGGCTGAGTTCCCGGCCAAACAGGCTCAGGTGAGTTCCGGACAGGACACCTTGCGGGTTGCGGTGCGCGAGGACTACTGCTGGATGTGGAGCAACAAGTCGTCGGGCCCCGCGCGAGTCGATGTTCGGCTCCAGCGCCAGAACTGAGGTCGTGGCGGCCGATGCGCATGGGGACCGAGACACTGCCGCTGAAGCGCTTTGACGCGGGGCACGGTCAGCATTGCGCGGTCCTGCTGCACGGACTGGGCGGGACCCATCGCTACTGGACCTGCGGGCCGGTGCCGTTCGCACTGTCGGGGCACCGCACCGTCCTGATCGACCTGCTTGGCTTCGGTGAGTCGCCGAAGCCCTGGATGCGCTACAGCGTCGAGCGCCACGTCGCCGCGCTGCATGCGAGCCTGGCCGGGGACCGCTCCTTGACGCTGGTCGGGCACTCGCTCGGGGCCGCGCTGGCGCTTGCCTATGCCGCCCGCTATCCGTCGGTCGTCAGGCGGCTCGTACTGATCAGTCTTCCCAACTTCGGCGGGGCCGAAGGAGCCGTCGCCTGGTTTGCGCGGCAGCGTGGCGGCTGGATCTACACGAACATGTGGGCGACCGCGCTCGCATGCATCCTGACGCGGCGGGTCGTCGGACGCCTGTTGCCGCGCCTTCTTCGCGACATCCCGCGCGAAGTCGCCGAAGACCTCGTTGCGCACAACATGGTGTCGTCGACCTCGTCCTTGTGGGAGGCGCTGTACCGCCATGACTTGCGCGTCGAGGCCGAGGCGACGGCGCAGATCCTGCCAGTCCTGATGTTGCACGGCAGTTTGGACCTGACCGCGCCTTTGGACGGGGCGCAGGCACTGGCGACCGCGCGCTCGATGTGGGAGATGCGCGTTCTCGAGGGCGTGGACCACCATCCCTGGCTGCGAGCACCCCACGCGTGCCTGCAACACATCGAGCAGTGGCTGTCGAGCGTCGGGGAGCTGCCGCCGATGATCCCCCCCGAGCAATGTGTACCTGCCAATGAACTCGGCACGGAATCGCAGCCATGAGCGGCGTGTCCCTGTCGGATCTGATGGGGCTCGGGATCGCGCTGGCGGCGGGCCTGCTCATCGGCTTGGAACGCGGCTGGCACCAGCGCGATCTGCCCGACGGACACCGCGTTGCCGGCCTGCGCACGTTTGCGCTGATCGGCTTGCTCGGCGGCCTGAGCGGTCTGCTGGCGCAACGATGGGGGGCGGTCCTCCTGGTCGTCGTGCTGGCCGCGGTGGCGCTGCTGGTCCTGGCCGGCTACATCGTGACGGCCCGCATGCACAGCGTCATGGGCCTGACCACGGCGATGGCCGCCATCACCACGTTCCTCGTCGGTGTGCTGGCGGCGGACGGCAGCACATTGCTCGCCGCCGCCGTCGCGGTGGTGACGGTCGCGCTGCTGCAACTCAAGCGGCCGATGCACAGCGGCATCGGCAAGCTCACCGAAGGCGAGTTGACCAGCGGCATTCAACTGCTGCTGATCAGCGTCGTCATCCTTCCGGTCCTCCCCGATCGCGGGTTCGGCCCCTTCGAGGCTCTGAATCCCTACAAGCTCTGGTGGGCGGTCGTGTTGCTCGCCTTGCTCTCGTTCATCGGATTCGTCCTGATGCGCTGGCTTGGCGCGCGGCGCGGTCTGACCCTTACCGCACTGCTGGGCGGATTGGTGTCCAGCACGGCCACTACCGCGACGCTGGCGCGCTGGTCCAAGGAAGCCCCGCAATGGCGGCCACTGGCTGCCGGAGGTGCCACGCTCGCGTGCGCGGCCATGTTCGGCCGCATGGCAGTGCTTGTCGGCGCCGCCGCGCCGGCTCTCGGCATGGCGACCGTCGGGACCCTGGCCGCCATGGCCGTCGCCGGCGCTGCGTTCGGTGCGTACCTGACCACGCGCGAGCAGGCGGGGGACCTGCCGGACCTGTCGACCCAGAATCCGCTGAACCTGACTGCGGCCGTCCAGTTCGCGCTGTTCCTCGCCGCGGTGCTGCTCGCCGGGCGATTCCTCGCGGACCGGTTCGGCGACGCCGGATTGCTGGTCACGGCGGCGATCTCGGGCCTGGTTGACGTCGATGCCATCACACTGTCGGTGGGCCGCATGGTCGGCGACGGGGTCGTGGGCGCGTCGGTCGCGGGCCTGGCCATCTTTCTCGCGGCCGCGGTCAACCAGGTCACCAAGCTCGGGCTGCTGTGGGTACTCGACAGTCGATCGCTGGCGCTCAGGGTGCTGCCGGCTTATGCGGCGATGGCACTCGTCGGTGTCGGAGCAGCGCTCGCATTGCGCTGAGTTGCGTTGACCTTCCAGCTGTGGCACCTGTTCCTGCTGGCCAGCGCTTCGCTGCTGGGTCTGCTCTTCGTGCTTGTACTCGCCGAACCCGGGCTGCCCTACGATATCGACGACCACCTCCCGTCGCCGGAGGATCACGAGTTCATGGGCCTGCTCGCGGCGCTGGTCGATGCGCCCGTCACGAAGGCAGCCTCCATCGAGGTGCTGACGAACGGGGTCGCGTTCTATCCGGAGGAGTTGGCCACCATCGCACGCGCCCGTCGCAGCGTGCACCTGGAAGCCTACGTCTTCCACGTCAGCGCCGCGGCGGACAAACTCGTCGACCTGCTGACCGAGCGTGCGCACGCCGGCGTCCGCGTGCGCCTGGTCATCGACGCGATCGGCAGCTGGCGAACGCCCTCCGCGTACTTCGACGGGCTGCGCGCGGCCGGTGGCGAGGTCGCCTGGTACCAGCCGGTGCGCTGGCACACGCTGAAGCGGTTCAACAACCGCACGCACCGTGAACTGATCGTCGTCGATGGCGAGGTTGCGTTCGTCGGCGGCGCCGGCTTCGCGGCCTGGTGGGACACCGGGCCGCCCGGGCAGCCGCCGTGGCGCGACACCATGGTGAGGCTCGAAGGAACCATCGTCACATCGGTGCAGGCCGCCTTCGCCGAGAACTGGCTCGAAAGTACGGGCCAACTGCTCACCGATCCGGGATCGTTCGCCCACTGCCGCGCCCTCGGCAGCCAGCCCGCCGTGGGCACCGATGCGATCGTCGTGACGGGCACGCCGTCTGCGGGCCGGGCCACGCGGGCACGCATGTTGTTCCAGTTGCTGATCGCCGGAGCCCGCCGGTCGATCCGCATCACCTCACCCTACTTTCTGCCGGACCGCAGCATGCGGGCCGAACTGCGAAAGGCGGTGCGCCGCGGCGTGCGTGTGCAGGTCGTCGTGCCCGGCGCTCTCAACAACCACCCGATCGCCCGGCGGGCGAGCCGGCGCCGCTATGGGGACCTGCTCAGCGGCGGCGTGGAGGTGCTGGAGTACGAACCCGGCATGAATCACAGCAAGGTGCTGCTCGTCGACGAGCTGTGGGTCGTCGTCGGGTCCAGCAACTTCGACAACCGGTCGTTCGGCCTGAACGACGAACTCAATCTGGCCCTGCCCGATCGCGCGCTGGCAGCGCGCCTGCGCGAGGACTTCGAGCGCGACGCTGCGCTCAGCAGGTCCGTCGACCTGCTCGACTGGCGCCGGCGGCCGATGTCCGAGCGAGTGCTGGCGCTGCTCGGTGCACTGGTGGAGCGGCAGCAGTAGGGCAATACGGCAGTACCGCGACTCGTCGGCGTGAGCGGCCGACCAGGACCGGAGTCCGTAGTCGACTACGGAGGCATTGTTGATGCCGATCAAACGGCGTTGGCGAGTCCGCGCCTATTCTCGACTCAACGAATCTGCCTTGCCTCGCCCGCGCGTCATCATGTTCAGCGATCGCCGACGTCTCCGCCGATGGGCAGCCCAGGTGCTGCTCGTGTGGCTGTTCGGCCTCGCGATGGGTGTGGCCAACGCCTGCGCTCTTGGCGAGCCGGCGCATCACCGCTCCGAAGTGGCAACGACGCCTGCCGCCGACGCTGTTCAGAAGCACGAACACGGCAACGAGCAGGGTGACCTTGCCAAGATCAACTGCCTGGACTTCTGCGAGAAGTCGTCGATCGGCGCCCCGCAGTTGAAGGTTGTCGGCGACGGCTTGGCCGCGCTCGGTTTCGCGCTGCCAGTGTCCCACACACTTTCGGCGGCCGGCCAGGCCGAGCACTCAGTCGATCAACTGGTGGTCGACTCGCCGAACCTGCCCGGCGGGCCTCCGCCGCGCATCGCGTTCCAGCGCCTCGCGCTTTGACACGCCCGGACGCCGCGCGGATCTGATCCGCGCCGCGTCCTGTCTTCCGATCGCCCTCGCGCCCGCAGCGGCGCTGTGAGGCGGCGGCATTCCCCGCTCGGGTTTCCGTTCCGTGTCCTTTCCTCATCAGGAGTCTTGCCATGCGCACCCCCCTCGTTCTGCTGTCGTCCTTTGTCGTCCTCGCGCTCGGAGTCGCCGGCGCGGCGGCGCAGGAGCGCCCTGCGGCCGCCCCGGCTGTCGCTGCTGCGGCATCCATGCCGATGCCCATGGACTGCAGTGCCGGCGCGATGAAGCGCCATGACCACGGTGCCGAGCGCAATGCGCCTTCGGCCAAGTCCATGCCCTGTGCACCAGCCGAAGCGGCGTCAAGCGCTAAGGCCAAGGCGAGGACCAAGCCCGTGCACGACCACGCGAAGTTCCACAAGAACCAGTGACCGACGCATCAAGGCAGCCAGGAGATCCTCCATGAACCACTCCCATGAACACGGCAACGGTCGCCCGTCCGGCCCGAACTGGTCCCGCATCAACCAATGGGTGCTGTGGATCGGTCTGGCTGCTGCAGTGGCCTGGATGTTCTTCCGCCACAACGCGCACCTCGGGCAACTGCTGCCATTCCTGATCCTGCTGGCCTGCCCGCTGATGCACTTGTTCGGGCACGGCGGGCACGGCGGGCATGGCGGCCACGGTGGACATGGCGGCGGGTCGGACACGAAGCCCAAGGACGACACGCGCCAGCTTCCTCCCGGTGGCCAGGGCGGCCACCAGCACTGAAACCCAAGCAGTCCCGATATGCAAACCACTGAACTCAAAGTCGACGGCATGACCTGCGGGTCCTGCGTCGCGTCGGTCACCAAGGCGCTCAAGCGCGTGCCGGGCGTGCAGGACGTCGAGGTCGATCTCGGCAGCGGCATCGCGCGTGTCCACGGGGAGCACGCCGCGCACCAGGTGCCTGAGCTGGTCGCCGCACTCGGCGAGGCCGGCCATGAGGCGGGCGCCGCGACAGGCGCGCCGGCCGCGCATCAGCACCCCGCCGGCGGGTGTGGTGCGGGTGCCGGTGCGGCCGGCAAGGGCCGCGGCGGCTGCTGCTGCAGTTGAGACGTCATGCCGACACCGAACACCGCCGCCGAGGCCGCGTCTGCGCGCCTCACGCCCGGTCGCCTGGTCGCCCGCTACTGGCTGGACGCACTGTGGCGCGCCACTGCGGCGGCCGACACGCTGCGTGAACGTGCAGCCAACATGAAGGCACACGAGGCCGCGGGCATGCCGCCCCTGCTGCATTTCGAGTCCGAACCGGTGGCCGACGGCCGGGATCTCGAACCGCCGTCGAACTACCGGCTGCTGCGCGTCACGCGCTGTGGCACCGATGCGCTCGAGAAGCACGTGCGCAAGGGCGCCGCACCAGTGATCGTGGTCGACCCGCGCGCCGGGCATGGCCCCGGCATCGGCGGCTTCAAGCGCGATTCGGAAGTCGGCATGGCACTGCTCGAGGGCCACCCGGTCTACTTCGTCGTCTTCGACCCAGAGCCGGTCGAGGGACAGACGATGGGGGCCGTCGTGCAGACGCTGGCAGCCTTCATCGACATCGTTGCCAAGCGCCATCGCGGCAAGGCGCCGATCGTCTACGGCAACTGCCAGGGCGGCTGGGCGATCACGCTGGCGCTGTCGCATTGCGAGCATCGCGCGGCGATGGCGGTACTGAATGGCTCGCCGCTGTCGTACTGGGCGGGTGAACGCGGCATCAACCCGATGCGCCTGCTCGGTGGCTTCACCGGCGGCGTCTGGCCGGCGCACTGGATGTCGGACCTGGGCAACGGCCGCTTCGACGGCGCCTGGCTGGTGCAGAACTTCGAGGCGCTGCGGCCCGAGGGCGTGTTCAGGAAGTACGACACGCTCTTTGCGCAGCCCGAGGCCGAGCACGACCGCTTCCTGGAGTTCGAGCGCTGGTGGAACGGCTTCTACCAGTTGGCCGGCGAAGAGATGCTGGCGATCGCCGGGGAACTGTTTGTCGGCAATCGGCTCGAGGACGGCGAGGTCGTGGTCGACGGCCATTGCCGTGCGGACCTGAAGCGCATCGGCGCGCCGCTGGTGATCTTCAGCTCTTACGGCGACAACATCACGCCGCCGCACCAGGCGCTGGGTTGGCTCAAGGAAGTCTTCGCCACGACCGAGGATCTGGTAGCTGCCGGCCAGCGTGTCGTCTATCTGCTGCACAAGCAGGTGGGACACCTCGGCATCTTCGTGTCGGCGGGCGTGGCGCGGCGCGAGCACCGTGCCATCCTGCACCACGCAGGAGCGATCCAGGAACTCGCACCTGGTCTCTATGAGATGGTCCTGGAGGATGGCGCCGGCGGCGACATCGCCCCCGGCGCCCGCTTCGAACCGCGCCGCCTCGAGGATCTGCCCTTCGAAGCCAACCCGGCTGGATTCGACAAGGTTCAGGCGTTGTCGGAGGCCAGCGAACGTGCCTACGCGCAGTGGGTGTCGCCGTGGGTCCGCATGGCGGTCACGCCGGAATCGGCGCGCCAGCTGCGCGAACTGCATCCGATGCGGGTCAGCCGGCAGGCCTGGTCAGACAAGGTGACGCCAGCGCTTGCCTGGTTGCCGTGGACGCAGCAGTGGCTCGATCAGTGGGGCGCCCACGACCCGGACCGGGTCGCCAACCCCTGGTACCAGCTGGAGCGCGTCGGGGCGGACGCGTGTGCACAGGCCTGGGAGTCGTGGCGCACGAGCCGCGACCTGTGGGCCGAGGTGGTGTTCCAGCAGCTCTACGCCAGTTGACCGATCGATCGACCGACCGCAACGAGGAGTCCATCATGAGATCCATCCCACTGGCGCCCTGCTGGCGACTTGCGGCCACGACGTGGCTGTTGCTGCTGCTGGCCACCATGCTGAGCCCAGCGCTGGCACAGAGCCGCACGGAACGATCCGGCGTCACCCTCTACTGGGGGCTCGTGCCAGCGGCGGTCGTGGCGGACAAGCACGCGCTCGCCGAACTCCACGGTGGTCCGCCCAGAGGTGGCGGCCAGGTGCACCACTTGGTCGTGGCGCTTTATGACAGCGCGAGCGGCCGTCGCATCGAGGACGCCGTCGTGCGCGCTCAACTCAGCGAAATCGGCATCGCCGACGAGCCGCCGAAGTACCTCCTGCCGATGAAGGTCAACGACCAGGCCAGCTACGGGCAGGTCTTCAGCGTTGCCAAGGATGGACCGTACCGGTTCCGGCTCTGGGTTCGGCCGTCAGCGCGGACCGACGAGATCGAGTTCAGGTTCGACGCCTGGTCGCCGCATCGCTCCGAGCGCTGAGGAGAGCGCCATGACCGCACCGACGAAGCCCGCCGACACCGAATCGGGCCGTGCCTGGCCCAAGTGGATCCTCTGGACCTTCGCGGCGGTGGCGCTGCTGCTGCTGCTGCTGGAACACCGGGCGCATGCGCTCGGCTGGTGGCTGCACGCGCTGCTCGGGCTGTGCATCGTTCTCCTGTACCTCCTCGTGCGATCCGATGGTGATGGCGCCCGAAAAGGCGGCCCGAACTGAACGCCGGGCCGCAGCCCATCGCAACAACATAGCAAGGCGACTCATTGGAAACCATCGATCTCACCGGCCGCAGAGGCCTCGTGGTCGGCGTGGCGAACGCCGACAGCCTGGCCTGGTCCGCGGCGCGGCACTTTCGCAACGCCGGCGCCGAACTGGCGCTGACCTACTACAACGAGAAGGCCCGGCCGTTCGTCGCGCCGCTGGCCGAGCAGGTACAGGCACAGCTGCTGCCCTGCAACGTGCTGGAGGAGGGGCAGCTGGAAGCGGTGTTCGAAACGTTGCGCGAGCGTTGGGGCCGGCTCGACTTTGTCTTCCATTCGATCGCGTCGGCGCGCAAGGAAGACCTGCGGGGCCGCCTCACCGACTGCTCCGGCGCCGGCTTCGCCGAGGCGATGCTGGTGTCCTGCCACTCGCTGATCCGCATGGCGCACTTGGCTGAGCCACTGATGCGCGATGGCGGGAGTCTCACCACGGTGAGCTACTACGGCGCCGAGAAGGTGGTCGAGCACTACAACGTGATGGGACCCGTGAAGGCCGCGCTGGAGGCCTCGGTGCGCTATCTCGCCCACGAGCTCGGTCCGGCCGGCATACGCGTCAATGCCATCTCGGCGGGGCCGGTGCGCACCCGGGCCGCATCGGGCATTACGCACTTCGACGAACTGCTCGACGAGGCCGCGCGCCGCTCGCCGCAGCGCCGCACGGTGGATGGCTGCGAGGTCGGCCGCGTGGCTCTGCTGCTCGCCAGTCCCTACGCGTCGGCCATCACCGGCGAGGTGGTGCACGTCGACGCCGGCTTCCATGTCGAAGGCATGGTGTTTCACTGACCGGCCGGGCCAGAGCCATGCACATCCTCTCGATCAATGCCGGCAGCGCGACGCTCAAGTTCGGCGTCTTCGATCCGGCCTCGGCCACGCCACAGATGGAGGCGACGATCGGCCACCCCGCGGTCGACGCGGCGGCGTTCGACGAGATCGAACGCCGGCTGCGTGAAGCGGGCGTGACGGCGATCGATGCCGTCGGCCATCGTGTCGCGCACGGGGGACCTCGCCTGAGCGAATCGGTGCGCATTGATGTGAACGTCGAGCGCGACATTGAGCGGGCAGCGGCACTGGCCCCCCAGCACAACCCGGTGGCGCTGGTCGGCATCCGCCTGGCGCGCGAGCGCTGGCCGGGTCTGCCACAGGTGGCGGTGTTCGATACCGCCTTCCACGCCGGCATGCCCGAGCAGGCCGCGGCCTACGCCGTGCCGTAGGCATGGCGCGACGCTGGCGTGCGTCGCTACGGCTTCCACGGCCTGTCGCACCAGCATGTGCTCGAGGCCGTGAGCGCCGTGCTGGATCGAGCTCCCGCCGAGCTGCGCATCGTCAGCTGCCACCTGGGCAATGGCGCAAGCGTCTGCGCGATCGACCGTGGGCGCTCCATCGACACCTCAATGGGGATGACGGCCTTGGAGGGGCTGGTGATGGGAACCCGCAGCGGTGACCTGGACCCCGGCGTACCGGGCTTCGTCGCACGGACGCTCGGCATCGATCTGGCGCAGGTCGAAGCGGCGCTGCACCACGACAGCGGACTGAAGGCGCTGTCGGGCATCGGTTCGGACCTGCGCGAGGTCGAAGCCCGGGCACGCCAAGGACATGCCGGCGCCTTGCTGGCGCTACAGGTTCACGCCTACCGCGTGCGCAAGTACATCGGAGCCTACGCCGCGGCGATGGGCGGCTGCGATGCCGTCGCGTTCACCGGCGGGGCAGGCGAGAACTCGCCCGCATTGCGTCGGCGCATCCTGGAGGGCCTGGAGTTCCTCGGCGTGCGTCTCGACGAGGATCGCAACGAGTCCTTCGGAACGTCTCTCGATGTTGCAGAGCTGCAGGCGCCGCGGTCGCAGGTGGCGGTGCTGGCCGTGCGGGCGCGTGAACAGTGGGTCATCGCGCGCGAGACTGCGACGGTGTTGCGCCGCGCCATGCAGCCGGTGCCACGTCAGGATCAGCCGATCCCGGTGGCGATCTCGGCCCACCACGTGCACCTGACCGAGGCGGCTGTCGAGGCGCTATTCGGTGCCGGCCACTCGCTGCGCGTGCTGCAGCCGTTGAGTCAGCCCGGATTCTTTGCCGCCGAGGAAACCGTCTCCGTGATCGGCGCGCGTGGCCGGCTCGAGCGCGTCCGCGTCGTCGGGCCCTGCCGCACGGCGAACCAGATCGAGGTCAGTCGCACCGAGGCCATCCAGCTCGGCATCGACGCGCCGCTGCGCCTGTCCGGTGATCTCGCAGGCACGCCCGAGGTCACGCTGTCGGGGCCGGCGGGGACGCTGCGCACCACGGGACTGATCGTGGCACGCCGCCACCTGCACCTGACGCCCACGGACGCTCAGCGGCTCGGCGTGGCAGCGGGCGGCGAGATCGAGGTGGCCCTGGAGACGCCGCGCGGCACGGTGCTGCGCCACGTCGCCTTGCGCATCGACGACGGCGTGGTGCTGGAGCTTCACCTCGACACCGACGAAGCGAACGCCGCAGGGCTGCGCGGGACGGGGGAGGGCGTGCTGCAGCGATGCGACTGCGCCGCCCACGTCCGTGCGGCGGCGGGCCAGGAAGACCAGGCCAAGTGCCTCGCCACGTGACCGGACCGGGAGCAACGCATGGCAACCAAGCAAGAGTTCCTGAGCGGCGCGACCGACTCGCGATGCACCACGCAGGCGCTTGACCCGTGTGCAGCACCCAGGTCGAGACTCGCAGCGCGGAGGTCGATGTGCTCCCGCGGCGACGGAGAACGGCAATGCAACTGATCGACCGCGCGCGGCAGGCAGGCGTGACCGCCGACACGCTGCGACATTACCTGCGTGTGGGCCTGGTCGAGGCCGACGGACGCACGGCAAGCGGCTACCGCACGTTCTCCGAGCGCAGCGTGGCGCGGGTGCGCTTTGTCCGCGGCGCGCTGGCGTTGGGGTTCACGCTCAAGGATGCCGGCGAACTGGTCGCGATGAGCCGGCGCGGCACATCGCCGTGTCCGCGCGCGCGTTCGCTGCTCGACGCGCGGCTCGAGGAGCAGGGCCGGCAACTGGACGCAGCCGTCCGCCTCCACCGCCGCATGAAAGAGGCGGTGAACGACTGGAAGCAGCGACCCGATGGCGTACCCGACGGCCATTCGGTGTGCAGTCTGATCGAAGGTTCCGCATCGCCCGCCCCACTTGTCACGCGCCCGCTTCGCGGCGCCGCCGCCAAGTCCTGACCCATCCCGGGAACATCAATTCCAGCCCCAACAAGGAGTGCGACACCATGCAACGCAATGAAGAGCGCCAGGCCTACCTCGTCGGAGGGGGCATCGGCTCGCTGTCCGCCGCCGTCCTGCTGATCCGGGACGGTGGTTTCCACGGACGCAATATTCGCATCATCGAGGAGCTGTCGCTTGCCGGCGGCGCACTGGACGGGTCGGGCGATCCGGGCAAGGGCTTTGTCTCGCGCGGCGGACGGATGCTGACCGAAGAGACCTATGTGTGTCTGTGGAACGTGCTCGACAGCATTCCGTCGCTGGACGACTCCGGCAAATCGGTCAAGCAGCAGACCTGGGCATTCAATGACGAATGGCGCTCGAATTCGAAGGCGCGTCTGATCGATCGAGATCGTCGCATCCTCGACGCGAGCGATCTCGGATTCAACCTCCAGGACCGCCTGGAGATGATGCGGCTGCTCGCCACGCCCGAGCGGGTGCTGCACACGAGGCGCATCGAGGACTGCTTCTCGCCCCACTTCTTCGAAACGAACTTCTGGGCCATGTGGCGCACGACGTTCGCGTTCCAGAACTGGCACAGCGCGATCGAGCTCAAGCGCTACATGCTGCGCTTCCTGCAGGAGTTCCCGCGCATTCACACCCTGGCCGGGGTCCGCAGGACGTCGCTCAACCAGTACGACGCCATCGTACGGCCTATGGAGCGCTGGCTTCGCGACCAAGGGGTCGTGTTCGACCTGGAGACCAGGGTCGTCGACGTCGACTTCGTCGAGCAGGGCGCGCAACGCCGTGTCGGTGCGCTGCACGCACTGCGCCGGGGCGACCCGGTCACCTACCGCGTCGACCCTTCGGATCTGGCGTTGATCACGATCGGCTCGATGACGGCCGATGCCACCTACGGCGACGACGACCACGCGCCTGCGCTCGTGCGCGACAAACGTGACGGCGCGTGGACGCTGTGGGAATCGATGGCCCGCAAGACGCCCGGCCTCGGGCGGCCGAACGCCTTCTGCGGCAACGTCGACGAGAGCAAGTGGGAATCGTTCACGATGACGATGCGCAGCCCCGCGCTCGTCCGTCGCATCGAGGAATTCACCGGCAATGCGCCGGGCACTGGTGGGCTGATGACCTTCAAGGACTCCAACTGGCTGATGTCAATCGTGGTGCCGCGCCCGCCGCACTTCGCCGGCCAGCCCAGCGACGTGTTCACGCTGTGGGGTTACGGACTCTTCATCGACAACAAGGGTGACTACATCGACAAGACCATGGCCCAGGCCACCGGACGCGAGATCTTGGTCGAGCTGATGCAGCACCTGCGCTTTGACGACATTCGTGAGGAGGTGCAGAAGACCACCACGACGATCCCCGTGATGATGCCCTACATCACCAGCGAGTTCGAGCGGCGCGAGAAGGCCGACCGCCCGCCGGTGATTCCGGAGGGCGCCACCAACTTCGCGCTGCTCGGGCAATACGTCGAGATTCCCGAGGACGTGGTCTTCACCGTCGAGTACTCGGTGCGCGGCGCCATGCATGCGGTGTACGGACTGCTCGGCCTGGACAACGAGATCCCGCCGATCTACCACGGCATCGCCGACCCGGCGGCCGCGCTGGCGAGTCTGCGGACGCTGATGGGCTGAGGGCGGGCGGATCGACGCCCATTGTTCGGGATGCCAACATGAATCACGCCGCCGGCCCGGCCTACGGACTATGGACCCTCGTGGTCCTCAACTCGCTGGTCTTCATCGTGTTCGCGTTCAGCTTCGCGCGGCCGCGTTCGGCGCGCGATTGGCGATCGTTCGGTGCGTTCTCGGCGTTCCTCGTGGCGCTGTTCACCGAGATGTACGGTTTTCCGCTGACGATCTACCTGCTGTCGGGCTGGCTCGGCAGCCGCTTCCCCGGCGTGGACTTTCTGTCGCACGACGCCGGCCAGCTGCGCGAGGTGATGTTCGGCTGGCGTGCCAATCCGCACTTCGGCCCCTTCCACCTGCTCAGCGCCCTCTTCGTCGGTGGCGGCTTCTGGCTGCTGTCTGCGGCATGGCGCGTGCTGTACCGCAACCAGCGCCGGCATACGCTGGCGGTCAGCGGTCCCTATGCCCGAGTGCGACACCCGCAATACATCGGCTTCGTCGCGATCCTGTTCGGGTTCCTGCTCCAGTGGCCGACGATCCTGACCCTGGCGATGTTCCCGGTGCTGGTGTGGATGTACGTACGCCTGGCGATCGCCGAGGAGCGCGAGGCCGAGCGGGAATTCGGCGGCGAATGGGCGCGCTATGCGGCGCGCACGCCGCGCTTCTTACCCCGTCTGCGAGGCGGAAGCAGCGGCCGCCTTGGAGGGCCGTGACGCCATGGGCACGAGCGAAGAGCACCGCGCGAGCGCTCCCGAGGGCGGGATCGAACGAGACCATGATGCAGCGGTTCGGCGTGCCATCGCACTCGTGCGCGCCTGGGCTGCCGAGTCGAAGCCAGCCCTCGTCTGGGACGCGGCGCGTATCGTCGACCGGCACGGTTTGGACTGGATCCCCGGGCACCGCACGACGCCGATCGTTGCGACGATTGTGGCTGCGGCTGGCGCGACGATGCCGCACTTTTCGCTGCCGGCCGCCCCGGGGGCGTGGAGCACCGCCGACACGATGGCGACGCTCACCGGGGTGGAACTGGATCGCGGGGCCGCGACAGGCATCGCCTCGCGCCTGGGCGTCTGCATCGCGCGGGCGGGGGCCGCGGGCCTGGGGGTTCATGTGCCCTGGAGCCCCAGCGCGGAAGACGCCCACCTAGTCGCGTCGGCATTGTCGCGCCGCGTCGCGGCCGGCGTGGGCTATCTGCTCGTCAACGTGGCCATCGGCCGGGGTTCCAGTGCGCCCGACCACGCACGCTTCCAGCGCCTGAAGACGATGTTCACTGCGGTCGGCGCGGCCGTAGGCGTGCAGGTCCGCATCGCCCGCTCGGCAGGGTCGCAGCCCGTGGGGCGTGGCATCGGCCCGGCGCCTGAGTCGCTGGACGTGCTGGCCGTGCTGCGCGGCGCAGCGTCTGCGCCGGTCGATCTGCGCATGCGCGCGCTGGCCGAAGCCGGCCAGTTGCTCGAGCTGTGTTCCTCAAGCCGTCCCGGACACGGTGAGTTCGATGCGTGGCGTCTGCTTGACAGCGGTGCAGCCTGGACGCGCTTCCAGGCGATGTGCGAGGCGCAGGGCGGGCTGCGCGAGCCGGTCCTGGCCCCGGTCGCCGCCACCATTGCCGCCGATCGAGCCGGCCACGTGAGGTTGCTGGACGGGGCACATGTGCAGCGCGTCGCGGAGCTGGCCGGTGCACCGCGCGGGACCGGCGCTGGCGTCGTGCTGCACACACGGCTCGGCGAGCACGTTGACCAGGGCCAACCGCTGTTCACCGTCCACGCCGCGAGCCAGGAGTGCCTTGTGGCAGTCGCGGGCGACTTGCGACGCGCGCCGCTGATCACCGTTGGTGACGACCCGGCCGCGGCCGTCACCGAACCACAAGACGTGCACTCGAAAGGCTGAAGGGAGAAACCGATGGATCACTCGACAACGCTCGTCCGGCCCGCGCCCGCGGACCTCCATGCTCCGGCACTGCGCATCCTGCGCCGCTTGCTCGCCGGGATTGAGCGACCACCGGCTCTGAGGCTGGGCGACGCGCTGCTGCACGAACTGGAGTCCCATCCCGAGTACACGCTCGTGATTCGCGACCCGGCACTGCTGCGTCGCCTTGTGCTGCGGCCGGATCCGTTGCTGCTGGCCGACGCCTACTTCCGCGGCATCATCGATGTCGAGGGAGATCTGTACAGCGCGCTGGGCCTGAAGGCCCACTTCGAGGCGGTGTCGCTGTCGTGGCGCGACAAGCTGGCACTGTTGCGCGACGCGTTGATGCTGCGGGTCTCCGAGCAGGACGGCTTGAAGCCCGTGGGAGGGCTGGCCTCGCGCGTTGCCCGGCGTTTCGGGCATCGCCACTCGCGACAGACCGACCGGGCGGCGATCTCGTTCCACTACGACGTGTCCAATGCGTTCTACGGCCTGTGGCTGGACGCCGAGCGTGTCTATTCCTGCGCTTACTTCGAGACGCCCGAGGACTCGCTGGAGCAGGCCCAGCGCAACAAGCTGGAGCACATCTGCCGCAAGCTGCGGCTGCAACCCGGCGACCGGCTGCTGGACATCGGCTGCGGCTGGGGTGCGCTTGTGTGCTGGGCGGCACGCGAGTACGGCGTGCGTGCGCACGGCATCACGCTCAGCCAGCGACAGCTCGAGTACGTGCGTGAGCGCATCCGCACCGAAGGTCTGGAGGATCTCGTCACGGTCGAACTTCGGGATTACCGCGACCTCGACGGCGCGGCGGTCTACGACAAGGTGTCCAGTGTCGGCATGTTCGAACATGTCGGCCTGGCGAAGCTGCCGGCCTACTACGCCGCGGTCCAGCGCGTGCTGCGGCCGGGCGGGCTGTTCCTCAACCATGGCATCACCCACGACGAGGAGGGCTGGAACCGAACCGTCGCAACCGAGTTCATCAATCGCTACGTGTTCCCGGACGGTGAACTCGACTGCGTCAGCAACATCCAGCTCGGGATGGAGCGCGCCGGCTTCGAGATCCACGATGTCGAAGGCCTGCGGCCGCACTACGCGCTGACGCTGCGGCACTGGGTGCAGCGGCTGGAGGCGCGCCGCGACGAGGCGCTGCAGGAGGTCGACGAGGTGACCTACCGCATCTGGCGCCTGTACATGGCGGCCTGTGCGCTCGAGTTCGAGGCGGGGGGCACCGGGCTGTACCAGATCGTCGCCTCGAAGCGCGACGGCGGAGCGTGGCCGGTCCCGCTGACCCGCCGCGATCTCTACCGTGGGTGAGCGACCATGGCCGCCGCCTTCTTCGCCAGTACCGGGCGATTCGCGATCGGATCTGTCGGCCGGCGCCTTCGCTGCCCTGCTCGCGGCCGGGATGGCGGTGTCGATGGCGTATGGCGTGACGCTGCCACTGTTGCCCGGGCTGGTGGAGCGCACGGGGGTTGGCTCGGTAGCCGACGTGGAGAGCCACACGGGTTGGATAACCGGCGTGTACACGCTCGCGCTGTTCCTGTTCGCGCCCGCCTGGGGAGCGCTCGCGGATCGGATCGACCGCCGCTGGGTGCTCGCCGCGGGACTGGCCGGCTCGAGCGTGGCCCTGTGGGCCTTGACCGCGCCGTTCTCAATGCGCGGGCTCTATGCGGTGCGTGCGATCGCTGGCCTGACGTCGGCGGCGGTGCTTCCGGCGATCTTCGCCTACGTTGTCACCGCGTCTGCGCCGTCCCGCTTGCAGCGCCGCTTCGCCTGGATCGCGTCGGCCACCGCGCTGGGCTTCCTGCTCGGGCCGGCACTTGGCGACGGACTGGCAGGTCCGACACGCGCCTCGGCCGGCGGGGATTCCGGGCTCGCCTCGTTGCCGCTGGACGTGGTCGCCATCGTCGGGCTGCTGGCGGCCGTGGGCGTGCTCGGCCTGCCGCCCAACCGCTCCATCGCGCCATCGCCGGGCAGTGCGCGCTCCGCCGACGAGAGGCGCATCGTCCGCTCGCTGCTGTTCACGGCTGTTGTCGTGCTGGCGATCACGGTGGCCGAGGTTGGCGTGACCCTAGCGGCGCGACGGGCGCCGGCCGCCGGGCCGGTGTCGCTGTACTTCGCGCTGTGCAGCGGCGTGATGATCGCGGTGCAGTTCTGGGCCCTGCCGCGCCTGGAACGCAGGCTGGGCGAGCCGCGGCTCGTCGTCGCCGCGCTTGGGGGGCTGTCGGCAGGTCTATGCCTGCTGGCCCTCTCGAGAGGGGGCTTCGTGACCGCCACGGCTTTCGTGCTGGCGGCCGCGGGCATCGGCGTGCTGATCCCGTCGCTGGCCGTGCGCATCTCGAGCGCGGCCGGCGCTCGACAAGGCTGGGCCATGGGCCGGCAGGCCGCAGCGGCCAACCTCGGACAGGCTGTCGGTGCCGCGGCCACGGGAAGCCTGTTCGCGCTGGCACCGCCGCTGCCGTTCCTCATCGCGGGCGGGCTGACCGCACTCGCGGCCGGCGCGGCGGCATGGGAAGGCGCCGCGCGCCGCACACCGTGACGCCAGCCCCACCCCCATCCGACGCATCGATCAGGAGAAGGCCATGACTCAGGCAGTGCTCAACGAGGGATCCGCCGCGTCGGCCGCCGCCGCGGTCGACCCGGTGTGCGGGATGACCGTCGATCCAGCCAAGGCGGCGGGGCGCGCCGAACATGGCGGGCAAACCTACCTGTTCTGCTCGGGGCACTGCCTGAGCGAGTTCCAGCGCGATCCGGTGCGCTATGTCGGCGCTCGCGCGGGGACATCCGAGGCCACGCCTGCGAACACCACGTCTGCGGTCGATGCGGACATGCATGCGGCGGGCCGCCCTCTGCAGACGGTGCTGCGACGCAACGAGTCGGGCCAGGCGAAGGACCCGGTGTGCGGCATGGTGGTCGACAAGGCCACCGCGCTGCGTACCGACCGGGCCGGGCGCAGCTACTACTTCTGCAGCGCGGGCTGCCAGCGCACCTTCGAGTCGCCCGAGGCCGAACTCAAGTCCATGCGCACGCGGGTCACCATCGCGCTGACCGGCGTGCTCGCGCTGGCGATCATGCGGGCGGGCGCCTTCCTCGCGCTGGCCACTGGCGCGACGCTGCTGACCTGGGTGCCGATCCCGGCGCTGCCCTGGTTCACCTGGGGCGTGTGGCTGTTCCTGCTGGTGACGCCGGTGCAGTTCATCGGCGGCTGGAGCTTCTACGTCGGCGCCTTCAACGCGCTGCGCAACCGGTCCATCAACATGGACCTGCTGATCGCGCTCGGCACCTCGGTGGCCTACTTCTACAGCGTCGCGGTGCTGTTCTTCCCGTCGGTGCTGCCGGTGAAGGTGGAGGAGCGCGACGTCTACTTCGAGGTCTCGGCGGTGATCATCGCCTTCGTGCTGCTTGGCAAGTACATGGAGGAGATCATCAAGAAGCACTCCTCGGCGGCGGTGCGCAAGCTGCTCGACCTGAAACCCGCGACCGCGCACGTGATGCGCGGCGGCGAGGAGGCCGAGATCCCGGCCGAGCAGGTCATGGTCGGCGAGACGGTCGTCGTTCGGCCGGGCGAGCGCATCGCCACCGACGGCCTGATGCTCGAGGGCTCGTCGTCGGTGGACGAGTCGATGCTGACGGGCGAGTCGATGCCGGTCGAGAAGCAGGCCGGCTCGCCGGTGATCGGCGGCACGTTGAACCGCACCGGCAGCTTCCGCTTCCAGGCCACGCGCATCGGCGCCGAGACGGCGCTCGCGCAGATCGTCAAGATGGTCGAGGACGCGCAAACCAGCAGCGCGCCGATCCAGCGCATCGCCGACCAGGTGACACGCTACTTCGTGCCGGCGGTGGTGGGCACGGCGATCCTCGCCTTCGCGCTCTGGTGGCTGGCCGGCAACTTCCCGCAGGGCCTGCTGGCCTTCATCGCCGTCCTGATCATCGCCTGCCCCTGCGCGCTCGGCATCGCGACGCCCGCGGCGCTGATGGTCGGCGTGGGCCGGGGCGCACAGGCCGGCATCCTCATCCGCGGCGGCGAGATCCTCGAGAAGGCCGAGCGGCTCACCACCGTGGTGTTCGACAAGACCGGTACGCTGACCCGCGGCGAGCCGGCCCTGACTGACCTGCAGCCCTGCGGGCACTGCGACCATGACCAGGCGCTGCGCCTGGCCGCCAGCCTCGAAGCGGGGTCGGAGCACCCGCTGGCCGAGGCCATCCTGCGCCGCGCCAAGGAGGCCGGCATCGCGCCGTGCGCCGTGCAGGGCTTCGAGGCCGTGCCCGGCCACGGTGTGCGCGGCCAGGTCGAAGGGCGCACCGTGCTGTTCGGCAACCGCCGGCTGATGGAACGCGAGGGCGTGAACGTGGGCCAGGTTGGCGCGGACATGGAGCGCTACCAGGCGGACGGCAAGACGGCGATGCTGCTTGCCTGCGACGGCGAACTCGCCGCCGTGATCGCGGTGGCCGACACGATCAAGCCGGAGGCGCTCGAGGCGGTGCGCTCGCTGCGTGCCGAAGGCGTCGAGGTCGTGATGCTGACGGGGGACAACGCCCGCACCGCGGCGGCGATCGGCCGCGCGCTGGAGATCGACCGGGTGATCGCCGACGTGCTGCCCTCCGACAAGGCGCGCGTGATCAAGGAACTGCAGCAGGCCGGCAAGGTGGTGGCGATGGTCGGCGACGGCGTCAACGACGCGCCGGCGCTGGCCACCGCCGACATCGGCATCGCGATCGGGTCGGGCTCGGACGTGGCCAAGGAGACCGGCGGCATCATCCTCGTGCGCAGCGACGTGCGCGACGTGGTCACCGGCATCCGGCTCTCGCGGGCGACGATGCGCACGATCAAGCGCAACCTGTTCTGGGCCTTCATCTACAACGCGGTCGGCGTGCCGATCGCGGCCTTCGGGTTGCTCAACCCGATCATTGCCGCCGCGGCGATGGCGCTGTCCTCGCTGTCGGTGATCGTCAACTCGGCGCTGCTCAAGCGGGCACGCCTGCAATGACGACGGAGGTCGCCATGAGATTCGTGACGTGGCCCGAGTTCGCCAACCGCTGGATGTGGTTGTGTCCGATCCTCGCCGTGGTGCTCGCCGCGGCGGTGCTGTGGTCCTTCGGCTTCAGCTGGTGGAGCGCGCTGCCGGCCGCCTTGCTGCTGGTGTGTCCGGTGCTGATCATCTGGGGCGCGATCCAGGTCGCGCTAGACGAGCGTCGATCACGACGACGCCCCGGCACCTGACCCGGATCTTTGGAGGAGTGTTCATGGGCAAGAAACAGACGTTCTCGCTGTGGTACGTGCTGGCCGCCCTGGTGGGCATGATCCTGATGCAGGAGCTCATCGCACCACGGCACACGCAGACCCTGACCTACAGCGAGTTCAAGCAGGCGCTCATGGCCGGCAAGCTCGACGACGTGGTGATCGCCGACGGCATCGCCACTGGAAAGCTGCGCGCCGAAGGCCTGGAGCAGATCCTGCCGAAGGAGAAGCTCGAGGTGCTCAAGCGCGCCGGCGGCGAGCACGGCTTCGCGACGGTGCTGGTCAACGACCCGGGCCTGGTGGCCCAGCTCGATGCCGCCAAGGTGCGCTACGGCAGCGTGCGCGAGAGCAAGTGGCTCGGCGCGCTGATCTCCTGGGTGGCGCCGGCGCTGGTGTTCTTCGGCATCTGGTGGTTCCTGATGAAGCGCATGGGCGGCGGGATGGGCCACGGCATGCTGGAGATCGGCAAGAGCAAGGCGCGGGTCTACATGCAGACCGAGACCGGCGTGACCTTCAAGGACGTGGCCGGCATCGACGAGGCACGCGAGGAACTGATGGAGGTCGTCGAGTTCCTCAAGAACCCGGATCGCTACAAGCGCCTGGGCGGCAAGATCCCCAAGGGCGTGCTGATCGTCGGCGCGCCCGGCACCGGCAAGACGCTGCTGGCCAAGGCGGTCGCCGGCGAGGCCGGCGTGCCCTTCCTGTCGCTGAGCGGCTCGGAGTTCGTCGAGATGTTCGTCGGCGTCGGCGCGGCGCGCGTGCGCGACCTGTTCGAGCAGGCCGCGGCCAAGGCGCCGTGCATCGTCTTCATCGACGAGATCGACGCGCTGGGCAAGGCGCGCGGCGTGGGCCTGTCGGGCGGCCACGAGGAGCACGAGCAGACGCTGAACCAGTTGCTCGCCGAGATGGACGGCTTCGACACCAACCGTGGCGTGATCATCCTCGCCGCGACGAACCGGCCGGAGGTGCTCGATCCTGCACTGCTGCGGCCCGGACGCTTCGACCGCCACATCGCGATCGACCGGCCCGACCTGATCGGTCGGCGGCAGATCCTGGAAGTGCATGTCAAGCACGTCAAGCTGGCGCCGTCGGTCGACCTCGCCGTGCTCGCGGCGCGCACGCCGGGCTTCGCGGGCGCCGATCTGGCCAACCTGGTCAACGAAGCGACGCTGCGCGCCGCCAAGCGCGGCAAGGACGCGGTGGACATGCAGGACTTCGAGGAGGCGCTGGACCGCATCGTCGCGGGCCTCGAGAAGAAGAACCGGGTCATGAACCCGACCGAGCGCAAGTTCGTCGCCTTCCACGAGGCCGGCCACGCCCTGGTCGCCGAGATGCGCAAGAATGCCGACCGGGTGACGAAGGTGTCGATCATCCCGCGCGGCATCGCGGCGCTCGGCTACACCCAGCAGTCGCCGACCGAGGACCGCTACCTGATGCGCCGCAGCGAGCTGCTCGACCGGCTCGACGTGCTGCTGGCCGGGCGCGTGGCCGAGCAGCTGGTGTTCGAGGACGTCTCGACCGGCGCCGAGAACGACCTGCAGCGCGCCACCGACCTGGCGCGCCACATGGTGACCCACTACGGGATGAGCGAGGCGCTCGGCCTGGCGACCTACGACGCGCGGCCCGCGCCGCTGTTCCTGAACGGCCCGACGCTGCCCGAGCCGCGCACCTTCAGCGAGCGCACCGCCGAGGCGATCGACGGCGAGGTGCGGCGGCTGCTCGACGAGGCGCGCGATCGCGTGACGCAGACGCTGCGGACGAACCGCGAGACGCTCGAAGCGCTGGCCGCACTGCTGCTGGAGAAGGAGGTCGTGGACCGGGCGATGCTGGACAGCCTGATGGCGGAGACAGCGGCGCCGGCCCAGCTGCGCGTGGCCGCCGTGGCGCTGCCGCCGGGGGATGGTGCGTCGTGAGCACGCGCCGCGCCTTGCTTCGCCTCGCGGGCGCGGCCCCGCTCGCTGCGCTCGCCATCCCAGGGGTTCGCGCGCAGCCGTCCGAAGGACGCGACATCCTCGACAGGGTGGAGAAGCTGCTGTGGGGCAGCACCGTGCAGGGCGAGTACGAGATGACGATCGCCACGCCGCGGTGGCAGCGCACGCTCGGCCTGCGCCTGTGGATGGACCGGCCGCGGCGCTCGTTCGTGCGCATCCTGTCGCCGGCCAAGGAGGCGGGCATCGGCTCGCTGCGCATCGGCACCGAGATGTGGAACTACCTGCCCAACGTCGAGCGCATCGTCAAGATTCCGCCGTCGATGATGCTGCAGCCGTGGATGGGCTCGGACTTCACGAACGACGACCTCGTCAAGGAGAGCAGCATCCTCGACGACTACACGCACAAGGTGATCGCCACGGTGCGGCTCGACGGCGAGACGGTCGTGCAGGTCGAGGCCGTGCCGAAGCCCGACGCCGCGGTGGTCTGGGGTCGCATCATCTACTGGGTGCGCCGTGCCGACGCCATGCCGCTGAAGCAGGAGTTCTTCAGCGAGCGCGGCGAGCGCGTGCGCGTGCTGACGTTCTCCGACGTGCGCCAGGTCGGCGGGCGGATCCTGCCGACGCGCTGGGAGATGCGACCCGACGCCAAGCCCGGCAACTCGACGACGGTGGTGCTGAAGAACGCGGTGTTCGACCGCCCGGTGCACGACGAGATCTTCAGCCAGCGCAACCTGCAGAAGCGATGAAACCCCGACTCCGACCGCGTGCCATGCCCGACCTTCGACCCAGCGCCAGCCTGACCCATCCCACCTCGCCCCCGCGTGCCGCGAGGTGGCTCCTCACGGCCCTCGGCGTCTGGCTCGTGGCCCTGGGCGCGTACTTCGTCTTCGTCCGGCCGGCGCTGCTGCCCGAGGATCCCCGGTTCATCGGATCGACGCTGGTGCAACTGCGCGAGGCGGCGCCGGGCCTCGAAGGGTGGCTGCGCATCGTGTTCACGGTGATGGGTGGCTTCATGGCCGGCGCGGGCGTGCTGACCGTCTTCGTGGCGCGGACCGCCGTGCCGGACCGGGCACCTGGCACCGGGTGGGCCATCGTGCTGGCGGGCCTGCCGACGGTCGTGCTGATGAGCGCCATGAACTTCGTGCTGCATTCGGACTTCCGCTGGGTGCTGCTGCTGCCGGCACTGCTTTGGGCGGCGGCCGTGATCGCGTACGCGCGCCAGGCCTGACGTGGATCGTTTCGCGCCCTGCAACCCCAACCGACACACACCATGAATCACGAGCTTCCCTGGGTCGCCGAGCGCGCGCGGCTGTTCCGCGACAGCGATGCCGACTTCGCACGCTGGGCGCGCGGTTTCGGGCCCATCGTGCACCAGGACCTGACCCAGTTGCGCGTGCACGAGCTCGCGCAGGTGCTGGTCGCCGGAGGGAAGGCCGGCGATGCGGCCAGCGTCTACCGCACGCTGTGGGCTGCGGACCGCCTCGCCGCGGCCGGCATGTGGCTGACCGTGCACATGACCTATGCCGACCGGGTCTATCCCGACGGGCGCGAGATGGCGGCCGGGGACTTCAAGGGAACGCCCGAAGGCCACACCGGCGGCTCGCTGAACATCGTGCCGGCCTACGTCGGCTATCTGGCCGCGAACGCGCTCAGCGGCCTGACGCGCGGCTGGCTGATGGGGCAGGGCCATTGCGTGGCGGGCATCGATGCCTGCAACCTGCTGGCGGGCAACATGACGCCGCGCCACGCCGAGCGCTACGACCGCAGCGAGGACGGGCTGACGCGCTTCGCCCGCGACTTCTACAGCTACGCGATCGACGCGGCCGGGCGGCCGGCGTCGCCGCTGGGCAGCCACGTGGGCCCCAACACCGCCGGCGGGCTGTCCGAGGGCGGCTACCTCGGCTTCGCGGAGCTGCAGTACGTGCACATGCCGCTGCCGGGCGAGCGCCTGGTGGTGTTCCTCAGCGACGGTGCGTTCGAGGAGCAGCGCGGCAGCGACTGGGCGCCGCGCTGGTGGCGTGCCGAGGACTGCGGCTTCGTGGCGCCGTTCATGATCCTCAACGGGCGCCGCATCGAGCAGCGCAGCACGATGCAGCAGCAGGGCGGCCTGGCGTGGTTCCAGCAGCACCTGCGCCTGAACGGCTTCGACCCCATGGAGATCGACGGCACCGACCCGGCCGCCTTTGCCTGGGCGGTGCATGCCATGGAGGAACGGCTCGCGGCCTGCGCGGCGGCGGTCGCTGGCGGGACCATCCAGTACCCGGTGCCGCTGCACTACACCATCGCCGAGGCGCCGAAGGGCTTCGGCTTTCCGGGGGCGGGGACCAATGCGGCCCACAACCTGCCGCTGGCTGGCAACCCGCACACCGACCCGAGCGCGCGGCAGCAGTTCAACGAGGGCGCCCGCGCGCTGTTCGTGCCGCCCGCGGAACTCGACGAGGCGCTGGCCGCGCTCTGCCGCCACCGGGACCAGCGGCGCCCGCTGGAGCGCGACCACCCGCTGGCACACCGGCAGGTCGATGCACCCACGCTGCCGGCGGCGTCATGGCACGCCGTCGGCGCGGGCCAGGTGTCCCCGATGGGGGCGCTGGACGCCGCCTTCGCCGCCATCGTGCAGGCGAACCCGCAGTTGCGCCCGCGCGTCGGCAACCCTGACGAGCTGCGCAGCAACCGGATGGGCCAGACCCTGGACCTGCTGAAGCACCGTGTCTTCGCGCCCGAGCCCGGCCTGGCGGAGGCGGTGGACGGCGCGGTGATCACCGCGCTCAACGAGGAGGCGGTGGTCAGCGCGGCGCTCGGCAACAAGGGTGGCATCAACCTGGTCGTCTCCTACGAGGCCTTCGCCGTCAAGATGCTCGGCGCGCTGCGCCAGGAGATCCTGTTCGCGCGCCACCAGGCGGAGGCTGGCACGCCACCGGGCTGGCTGTCGGTGGTCACCGTGGCCACCTCGCACACCTGGGAGAACGGCAAGAACGAGCAGTCGCACCAGGACCCGACGCTGGCGGAGGCGCTGCTGGGCGAGATGTCCGACACCGCGCGCGTGCTGTTCCCGGTCGACGCGAACAGCGCCGCCGCCGCGCTGCGCGCCGCCTACGGCACGCACGGCCAGTTCTGGACGCTCGTCGTGCCGAAGCGGCCGATGGCGAACCGCCTGACGGGCGAGCAGGCGCAGCGCTTGGTCGACGAAGGCGCCTGCGTGGTCAAGGCCTGCGACGCCCCAGCGGTGCTGCTGGTCGCGATCGGCGCGTACCAGCTGACGCAGGCACTGCTAGCGGCCGATCGCCTCGACGCCGCCGGGCACCGCACCGCGGTGAGCTGCGTGGCCGAGCCCGGCCGCTTCCGGACGCCGCGCGACGAGCGCGAGCGTGCCTTCGTGGCCGCGGACGAAGCGCTGGGGCGACTGTTCCCGACGGCGGCCGTGGCGCGCGTGCTCGTCTCCCACATGCGGCCGGAGGCGACGCTTGGCGTGCTGCGCCGCATCGACACCGGGCCGCAGCGGACCCGCGCGCTGGGCTACATCGCCCGCGGGGGTACGCTCGATGTCGCCGGCATGCTGTTCGCCAACCGCTGCACCTGGGCGCACGTGGCCGCGGAGGCGGCATCCGCGCTCGGCGTCGATGCGGCACAGGTGCTGCGCGCGGACGAGCTGGCCGCCGTGCGGGGGCAGGGCGATCCGCGCACCGTGATGACGGCCGAGTGACGACCATGCCGACGCCCTCCGTCATCGTCCGTGCCGACAAGGCGACCAAGGTCTACCAGCGCGACAGCATCCCGGTGCCCGCGCTGCACGAGACGAGCGTCGAGATCCTGGCGGGAGATTTCGTCGCGCTGGTCGGTCCGTCCGGCTCGGGCAAGACGACGCTGCTGAACCTCATCGGCGGGCTCGACCGGCCGACCAGTGGCCGCATCTGGGTCGGCGACCAGGAGATCACGTCCCTCGGCCGCAAGGCGCTGGCCGAGGTCCGGCTGCGCCACATCGGCTTCGTGTTCCAGGAGTACAACCTGGTGCCGGTGCTGTCCGCGCTCGAGAACGTCGAGTACGTGATGCTGCTGCAGGGCGTCGAAGAGGCGCCCCGCCGCGCCGAGGCCATGCGGCTGCTCGCATCGCTCGGCCTGGCGGGCCTGGAGCACCGCCGGCCGAACGAGCTCTCGGGCGGCCAGCAGCAGCGTGTGGCCGTGGCGCGCGCGATCGCGGCCAAGCCGGTGATCGTGCTGCCCGACGAACCGACCGCCAACCTCGACTCGCAGTCGGGGGCGACGCTGATGGACCTGATGCGCCGCCTCAACGAGGAGCAGGGCACGACCTTCGTGTTCTCGACGCACGACCCGATGGTGGTCGAGCGAGCGCGCCGCGTGATCCGGCTGCGCGACGGCCGCATCGAGGCCGACGAACGGAGGCCGGCGTGATGATCTGGACGCTGGCGGTGCGCAACGTGATGCGCAACCGCCGCCGCTCCGTCATCACGGTGCTGTCGATCGCGGTCGGCCTGGCGGCGCTGACCTTCCTCTGGGGTTTCATCGACGGCATGAACCGCCAGATGATCAACAACACCACGCGCTACTTCGCAGCCGACGCGCAGGTGCACCTCAAGGGTTACCACGACGACCCGAGCCTGGACCGGGCGATCGAGGCCGGCGCGCGCGTGCTCGAGGCGGTGCGTGGCGATCCGTCGGTGGCCGCGGCGACGGTCCGCCTCGAGACCACCGTGCTCGCGAGCCGCGCCGATCGCTCGCGCGGCATCCTGGCCTTCGGCGTCGACCCGGCGCAGGAGGCGCGTGTCACGGACCTGTTCAAGGCGGTGGTCGATGGCCGCGGCTTCAGTGGCGCCGACGACACCGGGGTCCTGATCGGCGAGGGCATGGCCGAGGCCCTGGCGCTGCGCGCCGGCGACGATCTCGTGCTGGTGGGCCAGGCCTACGACGGTTCGGTAGCCAGCGCGCGCGTGCCGGTGCGCGGCGTGTTCCGCACCAAGATCGACGACCTGGACGGTTACGTCGCCGTGATGCCGATGTCGGCGATGCGCGACTTCCTCGCCGCGCCTGAGGTCGTCACCGCCGTCGCGCTGCGGCTGCGCGACCGTGCCGCGCTGGGCGCCGCGGTCGCGTCGCTGTCCGCGCGCGTGGGTGCCGACCACGAGGTGGTGGGCTGGCCGGTGCTGCTGCCCATGGTGGCCATCAGCATCCGCTTCCACGAGGTGATGGGCTTCGTAGTGCTGACGATCTTCTTCGTGATGGTCGCCGCCGGCGTGGCCAACCCGGTGCTGATGGCGGTGCTCGAGCGCACCCGCGAGTTCGGCATCATGCTGGCGCTGGGCACCGGCCAGTCGATGCTGTTCCGGCTGGTCGTCGCCGAGGCTGCAGTGCTCGGCGCCGCGGGGCTGCTGGTGGGCAATGCGGTCGGGCTCGGCGCGACGGCGGCTTTCGGACGTGTCGGCATCGATCTCGGCGCGTTCGAGAACGGGTTGCGGGCGATGCCTGGCCTGGCCGACGTGATCTACCCCGTGGTGCGTGCCGAGCGCAGCCTGGCCATCTCTGCCCTGGTGTTCCTGATCGCGCTGGCCATGGCGCTGTACCCCGCGTTCCGCGCGGCCACCCTCGAACCTGTTGCGGCGATCCGCGGCATCGGCGAGAAGTCCTCGGGCGGCCGGCACGGTGCGCGCGGCGCGATGCGCACACCGTTGCCCGTGTTCGCTTTGATCGCGACCCGCAACCTGCTGCGCAACAGAAAGCGCAGCGCGATCACGGTGTTCGGCGCGGCGTTTGCCATCGTTGCCTACGTGTTCCTCTACGGCTTCTTCGACGGCTTCGGCGAGCAGCTCGTGGACAACTCGACACGCTATGTCACCGGGCATCTGCAGATCGAGCGCGAAGGGCTGCGGCGCGACCTCGCGCCGGAGCTGGCCTTCGATGCCACAGCCGCGCTCGCCGCGGTCCGCGACCAGCCCGGCATCATCGCTGCCGCGCCGCGGGTGCAGGCGCAGGCACTCGTGAGCAGTCCCACGAAGTCGTTGGGGGTCGTTCTGTACGGTGTCGACCCCGCACTCGAACGCGGGCTCACGATCTTGCACCGGACCCTCGTCGAAGGATCGGCGCTTGAGGCCGGCGCGGACCGCGACGTCGTGATCGGGCGGCGCCTGGCCGAGAAGCTCGGCATCCGCCTGGGCGAGAAGCTGGTGGTGATGGCGCCCGGCGCGGCCGGCGAAATTGGCACGTCGGCGTTCCGCGTCCGCGGCATCTTCGCGACCGAGAGCAGTTCGTTCGATGGCGCAATGGTCTTCGTTACGCTGCCGGCGTCCCAGCGCATGCTTGGCCTCGGTCAGCGCGTCTCGTCGGTCAACTTGCGCCTGGCTGACCGTGCCGAGGTCGACGGCGTCGCCGCCCAACTGACACCCCTGTTGGAGAAGGACGGTCTGGTCGCATCGCCTTGGCCTCGCCTGCTGCCGCGGGTGGCGGACATGCTGGGCCTGGTGCGCGCCATCCGTACGGTCATCGTCGCGGTCTTCTTCCTCGTTGTCGCGCTGGCGGTGATGAACACCGTGTTCATGGCGGTGGCCGAGCGCACGCGCGAGTTCGGCGTGATGATGGCGCTCGGCACACCGCCCGACGCTATCGTGCGCATGGTGGTCTACGAGACCGTCGCGCTGATGCTCGTCGCGTCGGTCCTCGGCTACGCGGTCGGCGCGGCGGTCGTCTCGCTGTTCGGCAGCATCGGCCTGGACCTCTCGGGCTTCTACCGCGACTACAGCGCCATCCCCGGCCTGACCGGCATTGTCTATCCGAGGCTGGTCGCAGCGAATCTCGTTGGCCCGGGCGTCGGCCTGTTCCTCGCCAGCGTGGCCGTGTCGCTGTACCCCGCCGTGCGGGCCGCGAGGCTGGACCCGACTGCGGCGATCCGGCACATGTGATGGCCTATCGAGACCGGATCTGTTACTCGGGTGCGACTGCGCTGGTGGCCGTCCTGGCGTTTGGTGCCACCGCGTCCATCGCGCAGCCGCAGCCGTTGGAACTGACTGGGAGCCTGAAGAGCGTCTACCTGCGTTCGAAGGCCTCAACGGGCGAGGACTTCGCGCTCAGCCTGAACCGGCTGCGTGTCGAGGCGAAGGGCGACCTCGCCCCGGGGCTCGCAGTCGACCTGCAGTACGACAACGAGGTGCTGCTTGGCAGCTACCTGGACACAGCGGAGTTCCGCGCGCTCAAGGATCGCCCGCCGCCGCAGTACTGGCGGGCCGACGCGAACTACGTCGAACGCGGTGAGGTGTACGGCCGCCATCGCCTGTACCGGGCGGCCGTGACCCTGACCCGCGGCAACGTCGATCTGAAGCTCGGCCGCCAGCGCATCGCGTGGGGCACGGGCCGCTTCTGGAGCCCGCTGGACATCCTGAATCCGGTGAACCCGCTGGCGCTGGAGCGCGAGGAGCGTGTCGGGGTCGATGCCGCATTGCTCGAGGCCCAGCTCGGACCGCTGTCGCGCGCGTCGCTCGTGGTTGCCCCCGCGCCGGGCCGCGGCCCGACCAGCAGTGCGGTGCAGTGGCACGGTAATGCGGCGGGCGTCGATGCGTCGCTCGTTGCCGGCCGGCTGCTGGGTCTGGACATCGTCGGCATGGACCTCGCCACCCAGATCCGCGACGCCGGCATTCGCGGAGAGGCGGCGCGCCTGCGCCCCCGCGGCGGCCCCGCCTTCAACCGGCTGATGGTCGGTGGGGACTATGCGTTCGCGAACGGGCTCACGTTGAGCGCGGAGCTGTACTACAACGGTGCGGGCTCGCGCGATCCGGCTGGCTACGACAGGGCAGGGCTGCGTTCCGGGCGGGCGGTGAACCTTGCGACCCGCTACACGGGGCTGTACGCGTCGTACGAGATCACGCCGCTGCTGAAGTGGGTGAGCTATGCGGTGCGCAACGCCGACGACCGCAGCCGCGCGATCGACAGCCGCCTCGTGTGGTCGATCGGACCCGCCATGGATCTAACCGTCGGCGTGCAGCACTACAACGGGACCGAGGGCAGCGAGTTCGCGGCGGTGCCCAACGCGGTTCAGCTGCAGCTGCAGTGGTTCTTCCGGTGAGCGCCCGGCTGGCTACACCGCTGCGAACACCGAGGTTCATGCTGCGGACGGCTTACTTGTGCTTGGCCAGCCACTGATCGAACTGCGCAATCTCCTTCTTCTGCGCCGCGATGATCTTCTTGGCCATCGCCTTCATCTCCGCGGACTTGCCATGCGCGAGTTCCATCTCCGCCATGCTCAAGGCCTGCTGATGGTGAATCTTCATCATCCTTGCGAAGTCCTTGTCGACGTCGCCGGACGGCTGCATCTTCTGCATCTCGTCCATGCCCATCATCATCGTCGCCTTCATGTCATGCGCGCCGGCCGCACCCTTGTGCATCTGTCTCATCGGCATGCTGGCCGCCGGGGCCGTGCCGGTGGCGGTCTGCGCGTGCGCCGGGGCAGCTGCAAGCGACAGGACCGTCAACGGCACCAGCGACAGGGCCTTGAGGCGTTGGAGCGACTTGAAACTCATGCTGGTCTCCTGGGTAGTGTTGGTGTTCAGTTCGACATGGCGCCGCAGGCGTCCGCACAACGCTTGCAGGCCTCGGCGCAACGCTTGCAGTGATCCATGTCGTGCTTGCCGCACTCCGCGGCGCAGCGGCTGCATGCCTGCGCGCACAGCGTGCAGATCGCGGTCACCTGCTCGTCGCCCCGGGCGATCGAGGCGACGGCAAGCTGGCAAAGGTCGGCACATTCCAGATCCAGTGCGATGCAATGCGCCATCGGCTTGGGATCCGGCTCGCGCAGGCAGGCGGTGGCGCACTGCAGGCATGCGACGGCGCATTCGTGGCACGCGCGCAGGCAGGCTGCTTCGTTTGGGCTGGGCATGTTTGATTCTCCAAGTGGGTTGACGGGCCCGTACGATCCTCATTCCAGAGGCATCTCGCGGTCGTAAGACAGCGGGGTTGATGGGCGTAGGAGACATTCGTGGTCAGTTGTCAGGCGACACGAGATACTGACCAGGGGGCAGTTCTGGATGTCGCTCGACATCAGTGGCCGGGCAGAGGGCGTTCCCGGCCTTCAGCCTCCCGGGATCAGCAACGGAAGGAGGTGTTGCTGGAACTGGTGATCACCGACATCGTTCGTCGATTAAGTCTTGATCGGGAACCTGTGGGCAATTGAAAGCTTGGGCCACACTTGCCTTCGATGAGGTCCTTGTCAGTCACCACCACGGATTCGAGGTGAGTTGGCCGGATCCATACACTGCTTCGGCGTGGTAGGTCATTAACCTGGACCAGCGGTCCCAAAGGCGCGGCGTTCCACCTCACCTGCGCGGCATCACGAAACGGTGGGCCCGCAAGCAGTGTCGTTTACTCCAGCCGGTCGCGCCATCGGGAGGAGCGCCACAGCCACAGGCCCACGATGGCGAGCGCCGCGTAGTTCAGCGCCATGAACCACGGCGTGGGCCAGGCGATGCCATCGAATCCCCGGTCGGTGATTGGGTAGAGCACCGGCGACGGGTAGTACTCGCTCGAGTGCGTGAACACGTCGATCACGATGTGAGACGTAAGCAATGGGATGGACGCCCCCACCCGTAGACGGCATCGAAGTGCCAAAGTGGGTGTGTCAGCAACTACTCGATCGGAAGGAGCGTCCGCCATGGAGATTACGACGATCGGCCTCGATCTGGCCAAGAACGTGTTCCAGGTTCACGGGGTCAACCAGCGCGGCAAGGCCGTGCTGCGCAAGCAGCTCAAGCGCGACCAGGTTTCTTGCTTCTTCGCGAACCTTCCTCCCTGCTTGGTCGGCATCGAGGCCTGCGCCAGCGCGCACCACTGGGCCCGCAAGCTGCAGGCGCTGGGCCACACAGTCCGGCTGATCGCGCCCCAGTTCGTCAAGCCGTACGTCAAGAGCAACAAGAACGATGCCGCTGACGCAGAGGCGATCTGCGAGGCGGTCAGCAGGCCGTCGATGCGCTTCGTGCCGATCAAGAACGTCGAGCAGCAGTCGGTGCTCTCGCTGCACCGCGTGCGCCAAGGCTTCGTAAGGGCACGCACGGCGCAAGCTAACCAAATTCGTGGCCTCCTCGGCGAGTACGGCCTGGTGGTGCCGCAGGGCATCGCCTACATCGCCCAGCGCGTGCCTTCGCTGGTCGAAGATGCCCAGAACGAGTTGCCGGGCACCTTCCGCCTGCTGATCCAGCGTCTGCTCGACCACCTAAAGGCGCTGCAGGAGCAAGTCGACGCTATCGAAGTTCAGATCAAGGCATGAAACCGTGCCAGCGAGGCCAGCCAGCGTATTGAGAAGGTGCCCGGCATCGGGCCGCTGACCGCGAGCGCCCTGGTCGCCAGCGTCGGCGACGCGAAGAACTTTGACAACGGCCGGCAGTTCGCTGCTTGGCTGGGCGTGGTCCCACGACAGCACTCCAGCGGTGGCAAGCCAACGCTGCTGGGCATGAGCAAGCGCGGTGATGCGTACCTCCGCACAATGCTGATTCACGGTGCTCGCTCCGTCATCTACCGTGCCACCCAGCGAGCCGATGCCGACAGCTGGCTGGTCAAGCTGACGACGCGCCGAAACAAAAACGTTGCGGCCGTCGCGATGGCAAACAAAACGGCCCGGACTGTCTGGGCGCTACTGGCGCACGGGCGAGAGTTTGAGGCTGGCTACGCCACTGCGTAGCAAGACATCGACGACATCTACACGAACAGGAGAACCCCACCGCCGATTGCTCAGGCAACCAGCAAGTTGATGGCACGATAGGTCAGACCGTGGTTGGCACAGCCCGCGCCGGACGAGGCACTTCGAGTGCGTGTATGCGATTGGGCGCCGACCAGCAGAACCCATCAGGGACAGCGAGCTCGTCTCGCATCAGAAGTCCGAATGTACGGGTGCAATCTTTTCTTCGTGCAGAAGTGAGCTGGAAGCTTGGCAAGCCCGGGGGCGTCCATGTACGTCCGGCGAACCCGTCTTGACGACGGGTTCGGAGCTCAGGCCGAGGTGATTGGCTGCCAGTGATGCGGCAGCAGTTCGGTGATCCGGCTAGCCGGTTGTGTTGGCAGCCGCTCGAGCACGTCACGCATGTAGGCGTACGGTTCGAGCCCGTTGAGCTTGGCCGAATGGACCAGGCTCATGACCGCAGCAGCACGCTTGCCGGCGCGCAGTGATCCGGCGAACAGCCAGTTTTGCCGTCCTATCGCAATGGGCCGGATGCGGTTCTCCACCCAGTTGTTGTCGATGGGCAGATCACCGTCATCCAGGAAGCGCGTCAGCGCCACCCAGCGGTTCAGGCTGTAGATGCTATGTGGGTCGGAAGGCGTACAACAGCGCCTTGACCTTGTCGAAGGAGCCCGCCATGTCTACGACGCAAGCAACCCAACGGTCCAAGGAACCGGCCAAGCAAGGCGACCTGTTCATCAGTTTTGAGTTGTCGGACAAGAGCTGGAAGTTGACCGCCGGCGACGGTGGCACCTCCGTCAGCCGTCATACGGTAGCAGCAGGCGACCAGGCAGGTGTCGCTGATGCGATCGTTCGTGCCGGCAAGCGGTTGCGGACGAGCTCGCGCGCCAGGGTGCACAGCTGCTACGAAGCAGGGCGCGACGGCTGGTGGCTACACCGATGGCTGGGCGAGCTTGGGGTCGACAACATCGTCGTTGACGCAGCCAGCATCGAGGTCAACCGACGCGCCCGGCGCGCCAAGACAGACAGGCTCGATGGCGACAAGCTGCTGACGATGCTTGTCCGGCACCACCGGGGCGAACATGTGTGGTCGGTGGTGCGTGAGCCAACTCCCCGCCAAGAGGACGAGCGGCGAGAGCATCGTGAATTCGAGCGATTGACTCACGAGCGCACGTCACACACCAATCGCATCGGAGCGCTGCTGGTGTTGCACAACCTGCGTCCGAACGTACGCATTGGCGGGCGCGACTGGAGCAACTGGTGGTCGGCCCATTGTGAAGCGCTTGGGCAGAAGCTGCGTGCAGAGATTGAGCGCGAACTGGCGCGCCTCGAGCTGGTCAAGCAACAGGTTCGCCAGATCGAGGCAACGCGCAGGGCAGAGGTTCATGATGGCCGACAACCCACCGTCGCACGGCTCATGCAGCTTGTCGGCGTCGGCGAGAGAGGTGCTTGCGTTCTGGCGCACGAGATCTTCGGTTGGCGTCACTTCAGTAATCGGCGTGAGCTTGCTGGGTGTCTTGGTGTGGCACCGACGCCGTACGCCAGCGGTGACAGCCATATCGAACAGGGCATCAGCAAGGCTGGCTGAACCGCCCCGGGTATCGCGGAGGCCCGTTGGTTTAAGTCAGACAGTCGCGGCCTGACCAGCGCGTTGTCGATGGTAGTTGGCCTCGAACTCGGCCGGCGGGATGTAGCCCATGGGCTCCATCAGTCGATGGTGGTTGAACCAAGCCACCCATTCCAGCGTCGCCAGTTCCACCGCTTGCTTGGTCTTCCAGGGCCCCCTCCGGTGGATGACCTCGGCCTTGTAGAGCCCGTTGATGGTCTCGGCCAGGGCGTTGTCGTAGCTGTCGCCCTTGGACCCCACTGAGGGCTCAATGCCGGCCTCGGCCAAGCGCTCGCTGTAGCGGATGGACAGGTACTGGGCGAATTCAATCGGTCATCGCAACACCATCACACCAAGGAGTTGAGATGGGAAAAGCGAAGCATGGACGTTGCAAGCGTGGAGTTCGCTCAGCGCTCGGCTCGATAGGTAGGCCCGGTGTTGGCACCAAGGAAGTCCGGCAGCGATTTTGGCGTGAGATCGCGGTTGGCCTGTCCAGCGAGAAGGCTGCTGAGCTTGCTGGCGTCTCACCTGCCGTCGGCGCGCGATTGTTCAGGCAAGGTGGCGGGATGTCCGATGTCTGCCTTGACGTGCCTTCCGATCGATTCCTCAGCCTCGCCGAGCGCGAGGACATTGCCTTGCTGCGAGCGCAAGGTCACGGCGTCCGAGAGATTGCCCGGCGCACTGGTCGCCACGCGTCCACGATTTCACGCGAATTGCGTCGCAACGCAGCCACGCGCAGCGGGTATGTCGAGTACCGGGCGACGGTGGCGCATTGGCATGCGCAGCGCCGCGCCAGGCGTCCCCGCACCGCCAAGCTGGCGGCCGACTCGCGCCTCAGGGCATATGTACAAGAGCGCCTCGAAGGCGCAGTCACCTCGGCCGACGGCCAACGCATCGGGCCCCATGTTGTTTGGTCGGGGCGACGTCATGGACCGCGTCAGGATCGCCATTGGTCTCTCGCCTAGAGCCCGCAGCAAATCGCCAATCGTCTGCTCATCGACTACCCCGATGACCCGAGCATGCGGATCTCGCACGAGGCGATCTACCAAGCGCTATACATCAAAGACCGTGGTGGCCTGCGGCGGGAACTCTGCACATCTCTCAGAACAGGGAGGGCGCTACGCGTGCCTCGCGCCCGCGCCAGAGCTCGGGGGAAGCAGTTCGTGACCACGCAGGACCTCATCGACCAGCGCCCAGCGAACGTGGAACAGCGCGGTGAGCCTGGACACTGGGAAGGCGACTTGATCATCGGCTTGGACAGCTCCGCCATCGGCACTCTGGTCGAGCGCAAGACGCGGTACACCAAGCTGATGCACTTGCCTCGCCAAGCTGGGTTCGGTGGCGCACCATTAAAGAACGGTCCCGCGCTGGCAGGGCGCGGTGCCGAAGCTGTACGACTGGCGATCACGTCAGCGTTGATGCCACTGCCGGGCAGGCTACGCAAGTCGTTGACCTGGGATCAAGGGTCTGAAATGGCCCAGCACCAACGCCTGCGTCACGAGACCGGCATCCGGACGTTCTTCTGCGAGCCGCGAAGTCCCTGGCAGCGCGGAACCAACGAGAACACCAACGGACTGCTGCGCCAGTACTTCCCCAAAGGTACCGATCTGAGCCGATACGCCGCGGCAGCGCTTCAAGCTGTGGCAAACGCCCTCAACAACAGACCGCGCAAGGTGCTGGGCTGGCGGACGCCAGCCGAGATGTTCGAGAGCTTGGTATCGTCCGCGCACCTCAACGGTGTTGCGACGACCGGTTGAACCCGGGCAGTCGATCTGCGACTTCATGATGCCGGTCATGGCCCCGTGCCGCTCCGGCGAGCACCACACCATGCCCTCGGACCATTTCGCCAGTTCGCGCAGCTCGAGCACCTTGGGATGGCCTTCGGGCGCCCCATCGGGCTGCGGCAGGCCGCGTGGATCGAAGATGCGGGGCTCGGCGCCCATCGCGCGCAGCAGCCGCGCAGCCTCTTCAGTCAGCAGGCGGCTGTAGGAGCGCTCGCGCACCGAGCCGTACAGCAACAGGATGCGAGGCGGGTGCGTCGCGCGCTCGGCCGGCAGCAGCCGCGCGAGGTCGGGCCGGCGGAAGCTGTCGGCATCGACGTTCGGGAGCTCAAGGCTTGGCAATGCGTGCTCCCTTCTCGTCGATGACGGCCTCACCGTCTTCCTTGGTGAAGGCACCCTGCTGAGGTCGCGGCAGCAGATCGAGCACCGCTTCCGAAGGCCGGCACAGCCCTGTGCCCAACGGCGTGACGACGATCGGCCGGTTGATGAGGATGGGTTCCTGCAGCATGAAGTCGATCAGCTGCGCATCGGTCCAGGTGGTGCTTGCCAAGCCGAGCGCGTCGTAGGGCGTGCCCTTCTGCCGCAGCAGCGCACGCGGGGTGATGCCCATGGCGCCAATGAGCCGTTCAAGCGTCGGCCGGTCGGGTGGTGTCTTCAGGTACTCGATGACCTCGGGTTCCTCGCCCGAGTTGCGGATCATCGCCAGCACGTTGCGCGACGTGCCGCAGGCAGGGTTGTGATAGATCGTGATGTCGCTCATGAATAGGCCTTTGGGATGTTGGCGTGGGCGCTCAGGCCAGGCTCAGGCGCAGCGCCAAGGCAGCCAGCGTGACTATCAGCACCGGCAGCGTCAGCACGATGCCCACCTTGAAGTAGTAGCCCCAGGTGATGGTGGTGCCCTTCTTCTGAAGCACGTGCAGCCACAGCAGCGTGGCCAGGCTTCCGATGGGGGTGATCTTTGGTCCCAGGTCGCAGCCGATGACGTTGGCATAGACCATGGCCTCTTTGGCGACTCCACTGGCCTGCGACGCTTCGATGGACAACGCGCCGATCAGCACCGTGGGCATGTTGTTCATCACCGACGACAGCAACGCCGTGAGCACGCCGGTGCCGAGCGCTGCACCCCAGAGGCCACCTTGTGCGAACACGTCGAGCAGCGCGGCGATGCGGTCGGTCAGGCCGGCATTGCGCAGGCCGTAGACCACGAGGTACATGCCCAGCGAGAAGACCACGATCTGCCAAGGCGCGCCGTGCAGCACCTTGCGTGTGCTGATGACCGAGCCTCGTGCTGCAACGGCCAGCAGCACCACGGCAGCCACCGCCGCAACAGCACTGACAGGCACTCCCAGCGGCTCCAGCGCGAAGAACCCCACCAGCAGCAGGACCAGCACCACCCATCCCGCGCGGAAGGTGGCCGGGTCGCGAATGGCCTGCGTCGGCGTCTTGAGCTGCGCCAGGTCGTATCGCGCCGGCACGCCCCGCCCGAAGTACAGCAGCAGCACCAGCAGGCTGGCCAACACCGCGGCGATGTTCACCGGCACCATCACCGAGGCGTAGGCGTTGAAGCCGATGTTGAAGAAATCGGCCGACACGATGTTGACCAAGTTGGACACGATCAGCGGCAGGCTGGCCGTGTCGGCGATGAAGCCGGCGGCCATCACGAAGGCGAGCGTCGCCGCAGGTGAGAAGCCCAGCGCGACCAGCATGGCCATGACGATGGGCGTCAGGATCAGCGCTGCACCGTCGTTGGCAAACAGGGTCGCCACGGCCGCACCCAGCAGCACGATGAAGGCAAACAGCCGGCGTCCGTCGCCCCCGCCCCAGCGGGCCACGTGCAACGCGGCCCACTCAAAAAAGCCGGCCTCGTCCAGCAGCAGGCTGATGATGATGACCGCCACGAACGTGGCTGTCGCATTCCACACGATGCCCCACACCACGGCAATGTCGGCCAGCTGGACCACACCGAACACCAGGGCCAGAACAGCGCCAAAGGATGCGCTCCAGCCAATGCCCAGGCCTCGCGGCTGCCAGATGACCAGGACGAGCGTGCAGAGAAATATCAGGATAGCCGCGAGCATGGCGGGTTGCCTCTTGGATGGGGAAAAGGGGCAGCCCCGCGGGCCGCGACCACGGTCAGCGCTTGGCCAGATCGCGTGCTGATTGCTGGAGCGACAGGTTGTCGATGGCGCTCGCGGGCAGATTGATGAACAGCTCCAGCCGCTGACGAATGGCCAGCAGCGTTTTGGTGAACGCTGCCAACATCTCCTCGGGCGTGCCCTTGAGCTCGGAGGGGTCTGCATAGCCCCAATGCGCCGTGGCGGGGTGGCCGGGCCAGATCGGGCACACCTCACCGGCGGCGTTGTCGCAGACCGTGATGATGAGGTCCATGTGGGGCGAGTCCGGCTGGGCAAACTCGTCCCAGCTCTTGCTGCGCACGCCGTCGACGGGCACACCGGCGCGTTTGAGCACTTCCAGCGCATAGGGGTTGGGCTGCTGGTTCTCGCGCGGGCTGCTGCCGGCGGAAAAACCGCGGAACCGGTCGCTGGCCATGGCGTTCAGCAAGGACTCGGCCAGGATGCTGCGGGCCGAGTTGTGGGTGCAGAGAAACAGGACGTTGAGCGGCTTCGATGGGGCGGTCATGGCGTGTCTGGAGCGGTGGGGAAGTCGATCAGCAGCAGCGCTTGGCCGCCTGCCTAACAGTCGTGTTGGACAGCGCGCAGCACATCGCGGCACCCGCCGGTGCTGGCGCTGATGCCAATGCCGGGGTCGGTGCAGGCTTGCCGAACACAGGCACGCTGCCCAGCGTCTGAAAGTGCTCCCAGGCCACGCCTTGCGGATCGGTGATCCAGTGCTTGTCGCTGCGGGCATAGCAGCAGGTCGTCGGACCCTCATCGATCAACGCCAGGTCGGCTGCCTGCGCGCGTTCCTTGAGGTCGACCAGCTCGGCGGCCTCATCCACCTGGAAGCCCAGGTGATCCACACCGGGCGCGGCGCCGCGAGTGGAGATGGCGAAGTTCAGGCGAGGGTCATCCAGCATCCACTTGGCGTAGTCGTTCTCGATGCGCGCCGGCTCTGCTGCGAACAGCTTGGAATAGAACGCGATGCTCTGGTGGAGGTCGTTGACGTGCAGGTGGACGTGAAAGCGCTTCATCGTGGTTCCTTCAGCAGCGGCACGCCGCCGCGTCGGTCGTGGCGCACGTAGCGCCTTCGCAGCAGTTCTCAGTGAGGTAGCCCAGCAGCTCGTTCATCGTCGTGAACGACGCCCTGTAGACGAGGTTGCGACCCTGACGCTCTTGCGTCACCAGGCCGGCATGCATCAGCTCCTTGAGGTGAAACGACAGGGTGTTACCGGCCACCGCCAGCTCCTCGGCCAGCGTGCCTGGCGTTAGCCCATCAGGGCCTGCGACGACCAGGGCGCGGAACAGGCGCAAGCGCAGCGCTTGCGCAAGCGCTGCGAGAGAACGGACGGCATCGGCTTCTTGCATATATCTATAATACAACGATTGTTGAAACGTTATCATCACGAAGAGGATGGCCCGCGCGCGCCGAAGCTGACCTTCGGTGCGCCACCTTGAACGTCGGGGCAGTCTTCCGTGCGCTGCTACCGGCCCGGCTCCGCGCGTCTGGGACGCGAAAAGCTCCGCAGCGCGTGCAGGTTCAGTCTGGGTTCTTCAGAAGCGCTAGCAGCGCAGGCAACTTCTTGTTGACGGCCTTGAGCGCCGTCTGCTCGGTATCGCGGTAGACGTCCAGCACCCGGTGCCCCGTCTCCGTGAGGTACGCACCACCTCGTGAGGCGCCACCGCGCTGGGTCTCCACCAGCGGCTGGATGAAGTCCTTGTTCATCGCATTGACCAGCGTCCACACGCGCTGGTAGCTCATGCCCAGACGCCTGGCCGTCTCCGCCAGCGAGCCCGTCTCCTTGATGCCTTCCAGGATGTCGGCCTTGCCGGGGCCGATGGCCACGCCGTGCTTCAGCTCCACTCGGAACCCCGTCTTCTGGTCATGCACCTGGGTGCGCAGCGTGGGCTTCATCGAACGCCATTGTCCAACGGTCGCCGTAGGCCATGGCGCCCGATCTAAACTCAGTTAGATATCGAGCTTTGGAAGCCTGACCATGACCAGCACGACCGGAGCAACTGGCAGTTCCTCACTGATCCGCGCCCTTGTGGCTGGCTGCGCCGTGGGCTCGCTGGGCGGGCTCATCGGCCTGGGCGGTGCCGAGTTCCGCCTGCCGCTGCTGATCGGCCTCTTCGGGTTCGCCGCTTTGCACGCGGTCATCTTGAACAAGGCGATGAGCTTGGTGGTGGTGGCGAGCGCGCTGATCTTCCGCAGTACGACCATCCCGTTTGCAGAAGTGGCGAGCCACTGGCCTGTCATCGTGAACCTGCTGGCCGGCAGCCTGCTGGGCGCATGGGTTGGCGCCTCTTGGGCCTCACGCATGAAGGGCCGAACGCTGTACCAGGTGCTCGCGGGCCTGCTCGTCGTGATCGCCGTGGTGCTGATGCTGGGGCACGACCGCGCGACGCAGGACCCCATCCTTACCGGCACCGCCCAGCTCGTGGCCGGTGTGGTTGCCGGCTTCGGCATCGGCGTGGTCGCCTCCATCATGGGCGTGGCCGGCGGCGAACTGCTGATCCCGACGCCGGTGCTGCTGTTCGGCGTCGACATCAAGCTGGCAGGTTCGCTCTCGTTGGCCATCAGCCTTCCGACGATGATGGTGGGCTTCGCACGCTACAGCCAGGACCAGGCGTTCAGCATCCTGCGTGGGCACAGGTCGTTCGTCATCGCAATGGCGGCAGGCTCCATCGTTGGCGCGGCCATCGGAGGCCAGCTTCTGGGCGTCGTCCCGTCTGGCATCCTGCTGCCCGCCCTTGCGGCCATCTTGCTCATCTCCGCGGTGAAGGTGTGGCGGCACCAGTAGCAGCGGTACGCCTATTTCCGCCATCGATGAGGCAGCAGCTCTTCAATTCGGCTATCGAGTTGGTTGCTCGAGCACGTGCGCTCGCTCAGGGTACCGGAAGCTTTGAGCTCACTGACCGACCGTCCTTTGCCTCACCGCAGCGTGAAGCTCTGCTTCCTGCGTTTTCAGAACGAGTTCATCAGGATGCCTTGTGCACGCCACGCAGCAGTCGCAAGCCGTTGAACACCACCAGCAGACTGGCCCCCATGTCGGCGAAGACCGCCATCCACATCGTGGCACTGCCGAACACGGCCAGCACGAAAAAGATGGCCTTGATCCCCAGCGCCAGGACGATGTTCTGCCAGAGCACCGCGTAGGTCTTCTTCGAAAGCCGGATGGTCTCGGCCACCTTGCGCAGGTCGTCGTTCATGATGAGAACGTCGGCCGCTTCCTTGGCGGTGTCGGTGCCGGCCGCGCCCATCGAGAACCCGATCTGCGCCGCCGCCAGAGATGGGCTGTCGTTGACGCCGTCACCGACCATGCCGACCTGCTCGCCAGCGCCCTGCAGCTCGGCCACCACCTTTTGCTTGTCTTCAGGCAACAGACCGGCACGTACCTCGTCGATACCCACCTGCTGTGCGATGGCTTGAGCCGTCGTCGCGTTGTCGCCGGTCAACATCACTGCGCGCACACCCATCGCCCTCAGCTCGGCCACGGCGTGCCTGCTGGTCTCCTTGGTCGTGTCGGCAACGGCGAAGAGCACGAGCGCTCGGCTGTCGTCGGCCAGGACCGAGAGCGTGCGGCCCTGGGCCTCGTGCTCTTTCATCAGCGCTTCCAGCGCTGGCGAGCACTGGCCGCGCTCATGAAGCCAACGGTGGTTGCCCAAGATGTACTTGTACCCGCCGATGCTGCCGTGCACGCCCTTGCCGAGCTCGGCACCGAAATGCTGCACCTCCTCGGTCGCACCTTCGAGGCCTGCGGCAACGGCCTTGGACACCGGGTGGTCGGAGCGTGTCGCAAGGCTTCGTGCCACACGCAGGACTGGCTCGCCGGCGGCATCGCCGTTCAGCACCTGATGGGCGACCAGTTTGGGCTTGCCTTCCGTCAGCGTGCCGGTCTTGTCCACGCCGATGACAGTGAGCTTGCGCGCCTGTTCCAGGTAAACGCCGCCTTTGACCAGGATGCCGCGCTTGGCTGCTGCCGCGAGGCCGCTGACGACGGTGACCGGCGTGGAAATCACGAGCGCGCATGGACAGGCGATGACCAGCAGGACCAACGCCTTGTAGACCGCCTCCAACCACGGCCATCCGGCCAGCAAAGGGAAGCCGACGGCAACTGCTACGGCGAGCGCGAACACAGCGGGCGTGTACACCGCGGCAAACTTGTCGACGATGCGCTGCGTGGGGGCACGTTGTCCCTGCGCCTCCTCAACTGCATGGATGGTGCGAGCAAGGACTGTGTCACTGGCAGGCTTGGTGACCTGAAACTCCAGCGAGCCGCTCTGGTTGATGGTGCCTGCGAAGACGTCGTCACCCGGCCCTTTGTCGACCGGGATGCTCTCCCCCGTGACGGGCGATTGGTCGACGGCACCGTGTCCGGCCGAGACCTTCCCGTCCAGGGCGAAGCGCTCACCCGGCTTCACCCGCGCTACCGCGCCGACTGAAACAGCCTTGGCATCGGTCAACGCCCAGGATCCATCGGCCTGCTTCACTTCGGCTTGAGCGGGCGAAAGCGCCAGCAGCCCCGCAATTGCATTTCGGGCGCGTTCGACCGACCGTGCCACAATGAGCTCGGCCAGGGAGTACAGCGCCATCACCATGGCCGCTTCGGGCCACTGGCCGATGAGGAAGGCGCCGATGACCGCCACGCTCATCAAGGCGTTGATGTTCAGCTGGCCACGGGACAGCGCGGAAAGCCCCTTCCTGAACACGGCCAGGCCCGACAACGCGATGGCGACCGCGGCGACGGCCATGCCTGCCACCCGCCACGGCAGCGTGTCCGGGAAGGCCAGGTGGAAGACTTCGGCGACCACCGCGACGCCCAGCGCCGCGATGAGCCGAACGAGCTCGGTTCGCTGGGCCTTGGCTGTCTCTTCTGCAGCCGGCGGAGCGGCAATCTGTTCCGGCGTGAACCCCAGCTTCCTGATGGCGGCGATGACCGGTTCCCACGACTCGGCAGGTGCCTCGACGGTCAGGGCTCGCGCAGGAAGGTCGAAGCGCAGACGACGAACTTCGGAGAACGACTCCAGCGCTTGTCGAATCTGACCTTCCTCGACCGGGCAGTCCATCTGGGGAATGCGCAGCAGCAAAGAACCCTTGGGCGCTGCCGGCGCAGGCGCCATCGCAGACGCGATGCCGGACGCCGGAGATGCAAGCGGGATAGGCGCTGCACAGCTTCCGGCCGAGCAGCAGGCGTCTTCGGCCTGTTTCGGCAAAGGCGGGTCCGTTTGGAAACCCGCTTTGTTGACGGCGGCGCGAGCTGCGTCCCAGGCTGCGTCCTCCGCGCGCATCGTTACCGAACAGCCGGCCATGTCGAACTTGAGATCGGTGACCCCATGCACCTGCGCAAGGGCCGCGCGGACCTGTCGTTCCTCATGGCCGCAGCACATCGCGGGCACCCCGAGGATGCGCTGCGGAGCCTGCGGGGATTTGCCGCCTTCACAGTCGCCAGAAGCGCAGCAACTGTCCGCCGCGGGTGCAGGCACGGGCGGCTGGGGCCTGGAACGGTGGAATGTGATGGGGGTCGTCATGGCAGCGTCTCGGTAGCCGCAGCATTTGAATACCTGTACCCACTACAGAGTCAAGGCCCTGCTGTGGACAGCGACTTTCGTGGGCGCTGCCACGTACAATTCTGTAGCTACTACAGACTCATCTTCCGGGGGCTGGCATGAAGATCGGCGAGCTATCTGCGGCCTCGGCCACGCAAATCGAGACCATTCGCTTCTACGAGCGGGAGGGTCTGCTGCCAGCGCCACCACGGACGTCGGGCAACTTCCGCACCTATGAAGCCCCGCATCTCGAACGATTGCAGTTCATACGCTTCTGCCGCAGCCTGGACATGTCGCTCGACGAAGTGCGAGTTCTTCTGCGGTTCAAGGACGACCCGACGGCGGACTGCGGCGACGTGAACTCGCTGCTGGACGCACACATCGGCCACGTCTCGACCCGCATCAAGGAACTGCGAACGCTCGAGAAGCAACTGAAGGACCTGCGGCAGCGGTGCTGCAGCCAGCAGAGCGCCGACCAATGCGGCATCCTGGCTGGGCTCTCCGAGGCGGCGCGGGAACCCGGCGATGCTCCCCAGCCGACGGGTCACCTACGGGGCGTACATCGTCACTGAACACCGCGCGCAGACTATGGCGCTGCCCTCATCGCACACGTCAGCCGTCGCCGCGCCAACGGCCGAAGGTGCTGCGGCGATCAGCCTTCGCGTTCCGCCTCGTTGGGGGCCACGTAGACCTTGAGATTGCCCGCGCCGAAGCCACTGGGCGCGATGGATTGAAGATCCACAGCGCGATGGCCGACGACGGCAAACTTCCAGCTGAAGCGCTTGTCGCCGTCGACAAAGGTGACCACATCCCCGCAGCGGATGTTGGCGTACTTCTGCGTCCGGACGTCGACGACATAGCCGCTGTATTGGCCGTTGTCGGGCGAACCGTAGACCGATCGGCCGTTCATCAGCTTGTCGGTTCCCCAGGGAGCTGCCGACGCAACGGATGCGCCGAGCACAGAAAAGGACGAGAGGCCAACGACGAACAGCGTGCGAACCAGAGACATTGTTCAACTCCTAAGTGATAACAAAACGGCGACCCGGTCGGGCCGTGCATGCAACGCAGCACACGGGTTGAACTCTAGAACTCGGAAGCCCACGGGATTCGGACCGCAACCTAACAGGCGCGTCATGTTGGCGATGGGGAACTGCCCCACAATCGATCCATGCGTATCTTGGTGATCGAAGACGAGGTTCGGCTGGCCGATGGCATTCGCCGAGGACTGATGGAACACGGCCATGTCGTCGACGTCTGCTTGGATGGTGTCGACGGTGCCCATCTGGCGGTCGAGGGTGTATACGACCTCTTGATTCTGGACGTCATGCTGCCGGGCATGGACGGCTTCCAGGTGCTGAAGACCGTGCGACGGACACGACAGCTTCCCGTCCTGATGCTGACGGCGAGAGACTCCGTCGAAGACCGCGTGCGAGGCTTGGAAGGCGGGGCAGACGACTACCTGGCTAAGCCCTTCGCGTTCTCCGAACTGATGGCGCGTGTGCACGCCCTGCTGCGGCGCGGCGGTGCTGACCGTGTCGTCAATCCCAGCCGCCTGGTGTTGCATGACCTCGAGGTCGACCTGATCGGCCGGCGGGCCATGCGCGCGGGCACGCGGCTGAGCCTGACAGCCAAGGAGTTCAACCTGCTCGCGCTCCTGTTGCGCCGCCGGGGCGAGGTGCTGTCGCGGACGATGCTGGCGGAGCTCGTCTGGGACATGAACTTCGACAGCGATTCCAACGTGATCGAAGTGGCCGTACGGCGACTGCGTAGGAAGCTCGACGACCCCTTCGACACCAAGCTGCTGCACACCGTTCGTGGCATGGGTTACGTGCTGGACGACCGGGAGTCGTCGTGACGCCGCATCAGGCGCCGAGCCTTGTCAAGAAGCTGTCATGGCTCTTGGCGATACAAACGCTGATCGGACTCGGCGTCGTGTCCGTCTCGATCTATGTCGCGATGTCTCTGATCCTCGCGGCAAGGGAAACAGAAGAGCTTCGCGCCAAGGCGGAGTTGTTGCGCCACGTAGTACGGGAAGCCCCCGGCGGCAAGGACACCCCTGCCCTGCGCCATAAGCTCGATGACATCCTGACCGGTCACGGCGACCTAGAGGTCGTCGTGGTCGACGCCGGCGGCCAAACCGTCTATCGAAACGTTCCTGCGAGTGATTTCAGCCGGTCTCGACAGACCGAACTGCAGACCACCTGGCTGCGAAGTGTTGTCGAAGAACCCGTCCACTTGCGCATCAAGCTGGATACCTCGGACAACCAAGCTGTGTTGCAGGGGCTGGCGGCCACGCTGCTGGCGGCCACGATCATCGGCGCGGCCGCAGTGTCGTTCGGTGGCTTCTGGCAGGTGAGGCAAGCACTGATGCCCCTGCGGCGACTGGCTCGCGAGACGCGCGAGCTCGAAGCCCACCGGCTCGATCAACGGCTCGGCACCGAAGGCTACGCGCGGGAGCTACAGCCATGGATCCGCCAGTTCAACCTTCTGTTGTCTCGCCTGGAAGGCGCTTACCAACAGTTGGAGGGATTCAACGCCGATGTCGCCCACGAGTTGAGAACGCCGCTGGCCACCCTCGTCACTCGCACCGAGCTCGACCTGCAGGCCGACCGAAGTGCGGCAGAACTGCGCGACAGCATGGGCGCGAGCCTCGAGGACTTGCACCGGCTGTCATCCATCGTCAACGACATGCTCTTCCTGTCGCGGGCGGACCGCGGCATCAAGGCGCGGCGCGGCGACGCAGCCAGCGTGGCGGAAGAGGTCGTTCGGGTGCTGGAGTTCCACGAGGCAGCCATCGAAGAGTCGGAATTGACCGTTGGCGTGCACGGTGACGCGCGGCTCGCATTCGACGCCGGGTTGCTGCGCCGTGCGATCTCCAACCTTGTCGAGAACGCGACGCGGTATGCACATGCTTCATCGGAGATCAGCGTCGACATCGCAACCGAGAAGGCAGACGAGGTGAGCATCAAGGTGCACAACATCGGCACCCCCGTCGACCCGAAGATCCTGCCGCGCTTGTTCGACCGGTTCTACCGCGAAGAATCAGCACGGTCGAGGACCGCCGGGAAGGACCACTATGGCCTGGGGCTCGCCATCGTCGCGGCCATCGCCCGCATGCACGACGGCAAGACCTTCGCTACGTCCGATGGCGGCCACACGACCATTGGCTTCACGGTCAAGGCGCAGTCCGCGAATGAACAAAAAAGTGACCTGACGGGATCGTCCCGCCAGGTCCAATGAGGTCAGACCTCCTGTTCAACCGAACGTACCCTCGCACTATCGCGTGAAACGGCCTCATCGTGTCCAGCGTCCCCACGACGTCGCTGTTATACGAATGTCCGGTTTCTGTCATCCCCGGAGAATTAGCGTGCGGACCCCGATCTGCTCGAAGTTGATTCTCGTTGGACCATCGACACGCCGCCTTTCCCGTCGGGCCTCTCTCTGCAACGCGTAGCCGCAGAGGCATCAGTCCCGAGACGCTGATCGCACTGCTGAGTCTTTACGGTGCGTTGGTATTCAACGGGCCATTCTGGACCGCAACTTTGCGCGGGCGGTCTTGGACCGATCCCGGCACGCTCGCCTTCGCTGCGGCAATGCTCGTCATGCTCGTCTCGCTGCACATCGTATTGCTGGGAGTTCTGGCGATTGGGCGCGCATCGCGACCCGTCTTGGTAATGGTGGTCGCCTGCACTGCTGTTGCCAGCCACTTCATGCGTCAATACCAAGTCTATCTGGACCCCGGCATGTTGGCGAACGTGCTCAACTCCGACGTGCCTGAGGCACTCGAGCTGTTCACATCCGGTGCACTCGGTTCGATGATTCTCTACTGCGCAGTTCCAATCGCCCTGATCTCGCTCGTGAAGATCCGGCAGCGCCTACTGTGGCGAGCGGTCACCATTCGCCTCGTCGTGCTGCTCGCGGCAATCACGGCGACGGTCGGCTCGATACTCCTCGTTTTCCAAGACTTCTCGTCCTTGATGCGCAACCAGCGCGAGATCCGCTACCTCATCACGCCGGCGAACTACATCTATTCCATCACCAAACTGTCTGTGGGGTCGGCGGGGAAGTCGCCTTCATCAAAGTTCGTGGTCGGTGCAGATGCGCAGCAGCGCCGTCCGTTGGTGGAGCGCAAGCCGAAGCTGCTGGTGCTTGTCGTGGGCGAGACCGTCAGAGCTGAGAACGTAAGTCTGAATGGATACCGTCGGCAAACTACACCGAAGCTGTCGAAGCTGGACGTCCTCAGCTTTTCCGACGTGACAGCCTGTGGCACGAGTACCGAGGTCTCGCTGCCCTGCATGTTCTCGGCCATCGGTCGCCGGGACTACGACGAATCCCGGATCCGTTCATCCGAGTCGCTGCTGCACGTCTTGGACCGGGCGAAAGTCAACGTGCTCTGGAAAGACAACCAGTCCGGCTGCAAAGGGGTCTGCAGTGGCTTGACCCAGGTGCGCACCGACGCCGCAGCCGGCGGCCCGCTGTGCTCTGAATCCCGCTGCTACGACGAGATCCTGTTAGACGACATCGACCGCTTAATTGAGCAGAACGTTGGCGATCGCGTGATCGTGCTGCACATGTTGGGCAACCATGGGCCCGCCTACTACAAGCGCTACCCATCCGATTTCAGGCGGTTCACGCCGACCTGCGACACGCAGGAGTTGCGCAGCTGTACCGAGGCGTCGATCGTCAACACCTACGACAATGCGGTCCTCTACACGGACCACTTCCTTGCCGCGGTGGTCGAGCACTTGAAGAAGGCGTCCAACACGTACGACACCGCCATGCTCTATGTCTCCGACCACGGCGAATCGCTGGGCGAAAAAGGGCTCTACCTGCATGGCGCGCCCTGGATGATCGCGCCGTCCGAGCAGACGCAGGTGCCGATGATTCTGTGGCTGTCGCCGCAGTTGGCCAAGGACACCGCGATCGACCTCGGCTGCATGGCCCACCAGACGAGCAAGCCGTGGGCGCACGACAACCTCTTCCATTCGGTCATCGGCCTCTTCGAGATCGACACCCAGGCGTACGAAGCGACGCTGGACATCACCGCCGCTTGCAAGCCGAAGTGACACATGCGGGCCAGCGCAAGCTGGCCCGTTGAGATCACTTAGAAGGTATGGCGGATGCCAACTTCGAGACCCTGAGAGTCGTCCCCCAACGCCGAGGCGCGGCCACCGACGCGGTAATCGGCATTGCCATCGTTCTTGATCAGCGCGTAGGTGCCGTAAAGCGCAGTTCGCTTCGACAGGTTGTGCACGTAGCCTACGGCGAACTGGTCGGCGTCGTTGCCGTCCAGCGTGCCCTTACCCTGCACCTTGGTGTACGAGGCTCGGATCGTCCCCTGGCCGAAAGGCGCGAAGCCGCTGAAGGTGTAGTGCCGTTCCTTGGCACTCCTGAACTTATTCTCCGACACGATGCCCTGCAACGTGAAGAGACCGAAGTCGTAGTTCGCTGCAATGCCACCCGTCTTGAACTTGTCGTCGCCCGTCGATTCGGTCTCGCCGTAGAAGCCGCCCACGTTGAAGGTCTGGGTCTTGTAACCCCCCCGCGCACCCATGTACTTCTTGCCCACGGTGCCTTCGCCGGCAGCCACGGAGAGCTGCCCGTAAAAGCCCCCCAGGTTGGACGGCAGGAAGTAGCTCACCATGTTGTCGGCCCGGACCAGCGTGTCCACTGGCGCGCCGACCGTGGTGTACAGGTTCAGCAGCGAGCCGACGCCGACGGTACCGAACGTTTCGAAGTCAAGCCACCCGTTGAAAGTGGGGACCAGGTCACGGCCCAGGCGGATCTCACCGAAATCGCCCAGCAGGCTGACCGTAGCGCGGCGATGCCAGAAGCGAGTGGCATTCGAAGTGCCGTCATCGCTGTTGACGGCCGATTCCAGCCAGAAACCCGCCTTCAGGCCGCCGCCGAGATCCTCGACGCCACGGAAGCCCAGCCGACTCGTCGCCAGGCCGCTGTTCGACATCTCCGTCAAACGAGTTCCATTGTTGTCTGTCCAGCGGACATTGGTGTCGATGATGCCGAAGATGGTGACCGACGACTGAGCGTATGCCATCGATCCGGTTGCCGCGACTATCGACGCGACGAGCAATTGCTTCATTAGATTCTCCTGCTTGGGTAACTTGTTGATCTCGAACAAGCCAGGGAGGCCTGGCGCCGCGCTGCCGTTCGTCAATCCATTGGCGAATTGCCATTGCAGCGGGCCTGTCATTCTGGAGATCCCCATCGGGGACAACATGACGCTGTTGTTATCCCCGTGTCAGCAGACTGTCCGGCAAATGCCGATAAAGTGGGCCGGCGGGACGCCGCCGCAATTGGGTGCCGCCCTGCTCCCGCAGATCTGGAAGGCGCGCGCTCAAGCAAGCTACGTCTTGATCACGCTCAACAAGCGCCTTGCGATGAGCATCACCAAGCGAGCTTGCGCCCTTGTCGACAAAGAAGACGGCCAGCAACACTGTGGCGCTGCCGAATACCGCCAGGACAAGGAGGACCGCCTTAGTGCCCACGGCCAGCAGTATGTTCTGCCACAGCAACGCGCATGTCGGCTTGGACGGCGCCACCGTATCCGCACCCTGCGCAGGTCGTCGCCAATGATGAGGATTCGACTGCTTCGCTAGCTGTGTCAGTCCGTTCAGGACCATCGAGAATCTGATGGTGGCCGCAGCACAGATCAGGGAACCGTTGACGCCATTGGCCACAGTCCCCACATGTCCCAAGGTGCCCGGCTTTTGGACCACCTTCAGCGGGTCGTCGGGCAGCAGGTTGCCTGCACGTTGTCTGTACTTCGATGTCCGAGGGACGATCGGAGACCCCGGAGCAATTCCAGGGTCAAGCACTGCTAGCTGGGACGACTACTTCAGCGTGAAGCGCACCGACGCCGGCCCGCTGCCGGGACGCGTGACGACCGCCACGACTTTGGTGCCCGGGCCGGCCGGGAACTTGCCTTTGGCCTCGAGGCGATCGCCATTCGGCGCCAACGTCGCCTCGGATTTCGCCGTGCCCGACAACAGCGTCAGCTTCGCCGACGCGCCCTTGAGGTCCACGGGCTTGCCGTGGTCGGCCACGTGCAGCGCCAGGCTGTCCGCCTTCGCAACAAGCTCGTAGTTGACATCCTTGACGACGCTGACTACGCCCCCATGCGCCGGCTTGGCGTCGTGAGCGTGCTCGCCTGCTTTCTCGTCATGGTCATGGCCCTTGTGGTCATCGGCCGACCAGGCGGGCAGCGTGAAGGCGGCGGCGATTGCGATCAAACCCAGTTTCTTGTTCATCATGGCTGTAGCTCCTTGTTCAGACAGGTTGTTGCGCCACGGGCGGCGCCGAGGGGTTTTGGTCGGGTGTTGCAGCCGCGTCGGGAAACTCGGCCAACTCGTCACGGCGGTGCGCGATGCGGTAGAGCACCGGCAGCACCAGCAAGGTCAGCGCGGTCGACGAGAGGATGCCGCCGATCACCACGGTCGCCAGCGGCCGCTGCACTTCGGCCCCTGTACCTGTCGCGATCGCCATCGGAACGAAGCCGAGCGACGCCACCAGCGCCGTCATCAGCACGGGCCGCAGCCGGGTTAATGCGCCCTCGTGGATCGCGTCGTCGAGCCGATAGCCGCTCTCGCGCAGGTTGCGGATGAAGGAGATCATCACCAGGCCGTTGAGCACCGCGACACCGGAGAGCGCGATGAAGCCGACGGCCGCGGAGATGGACAGCGGGATGTCGCGCAGCCACAGCGCGACGATGCCGCCCGTCAGCGCGAAGGGAATGCCGGTGAAGACCAGCAGGCCGTCCTTCACGTTGCCGAACATCGCGAACAGCAGCGTGAACACCAGCAGCAACGATACCGGCACGACGATCTGCAGCCGCTCGGTGGCCGACTGCAGGTTCTCGAACTGGCCGCCCCAATCCAGCCAGTACCCGGCGGGCACCTTGACCCGTTCGTCGAGCACGCGCTGGGCTTCGGCGACGAACGAACCCAGGTCACGGCCCTCCACGTTGGCGCTGACAACAATGCGCCGCTTGCCGTTCTCACGACTGACCTGGTTGGGGCCGGGCCCGACACGGACGCTCGCCACCTCGGACAACGGGATGAAGCTTGCGCGCTGGCCCTCACCGCCGCGCGGCAGCGCGATGGGCAGGCGCTCCATCGCCCGGAGATCGCCGCGCAGGTGCTCGGGCAGCCGCACCAGCACCTCGAAGCGCCGGTCGCCCTCGAACATCGTGCCCGCAGGACGGCCACCGATCGCCGTGGCGACCGTCTCCTGGATATCGGACATATTGAGGCCGTAGCGCGCCGCCTTCTCACGGTCGATGTCGAGCGTCAGGATCGGCAAGCCGGTCGTCTGCTCGACGTTGATCTGCGTGGCGCCCGGGATGTCCTTCAGCACCGATTCGATCTGCGACGCGGTGCGGTTCAGCACGTCCATGTCGTCGCCGAACACCTTCACCGCCACCGCCGCGCGCACGCCGGAGACCAGCTCGTTGAAGCGCAGCTGGATCGGCTGCGAGAACTCGTAGTTGTTGCCCGGCAGCTTCGCGAGCTCGGCCTGCACCGCGGCGATCAACTCGTCGCGCGTCCTGCGCGGCTGCGGCCACTGGTCCTGCGGCTTCAGCATCACATACGCGTCGGAGATGTTCGGCGGCATCGGGTCGGCCGCGATCTCGGCTGTACCGGTGCGCGCGAACACCCGCTCGATCTCCGGGAACTTGGCCACCAGCGTGCGCTCGAGCTGCTGCTGCATCTGTACCGACTGGGACAGGCTCGTGCCCGGGATGCGCAGCGCCTGCACCGCGAAGTCGCCTTCGTTGAGGCTGGGCACAAACTCACTGCCCAACCGCGTGGCCAGCAGGCCGGACAGCAGCACCGCGACAACCGAAAACGTCAGCACCGCGGGGCGCGCGGCCATCACGCTGTGCAGCACCGGCTCGTACAGGTGCTTGGCCGCCGTCATCAGCCGGTTCTCCTTCTCCGCGACACGGTTGCCAATAAAGAGCGCGACCGCCGCGGGGATGAAGGTGACCGACAGGATCATCGCGCCCAGCAGCGCGATCACCACCGTGAAGGCCATCGGATGGAACATCTTCCCTTCCACGCCGGTGAGGGCGAAGATGGGCAGGTACACCACCATGATGATGAGCTGTCCGAACAGCAGCGCGCGCCGCGCCTCCTGCGAAGCGGCAAACACTTCGTGGAAGCGCTCGCTGCGTGTCAGCGGGCGACCGTGGTGTGCTTGCGCATGGGCAAGGCGCCGGACGCAGTTTTCGACGATCACCACCGCACCGTCGACGATGATTCCGAAGTCGAGTGCGCCCAGGCTCATCAGGTTGGCGCTGATCTTCTGGTTCACCATGCCGGTGAAGGTGAACAGCATCGACAGCGGGATCACCATCGCGGTGATGAGCGCCGCGCGGATGTTGCCGAGGAAGAGGAACAGCACCGCGATGACCAACACCGCACCTTCGAGCAGATTCTTCTTGACGGTCGCGATTGCCCTGTCGACCAACCGCGTGCGGTCATAGACCGTCACGGCCTTCACACCCTCCGGCAGGTTGCGGTTGATCTCAGCCATCTTCAGGTCGACGGCCTGCGACACGGTGCGGCTGTTCTCGCCCAGCAGCATGAACACCGTGCCGAGCACGACCTCGCGCCCGTTGTCGGTGGCCGCACCGGTGCGCAGCTCCTGACCCAGACCGACCTCGGCCACGTCGCGAATGCGGATCGGCACGCCGCCCACGTTGGCGAGGATGATGTTGTTCAGGTCCTCCACGCCGCGGGCCTGGCCGGGCGCGCGGATCAGCACCTGCTCGCCGCGGCGCTCGATGTAGCCGGCGCCCACGTTCGCGTTGTTGCGCTCCAGCGCACCCACCACGTCTGCCAGGGTCAGGCCGTATGCCGAGAGCTTGGCCGGGTTCGTCGCCACGTGGTATTGCTTGGCGAAGCCCCCGATTGAGTTGATCTCGGTGACGCCAGGCACGTTGCGCAGCTGCGGCTTGATGATCCAGTCCTGGATCTCACGCAGGTCGGTGGACGTGTAAGGCTGACCATCGGGCTTGCGCGCTCCTTCGTCGCTCTCAACGGTCCACAGGTAGATCTCGCCCAGCCCCGAGGAGATGGGCCCGATCATGGGGTCGACCCCGGCCGGCATCTGCTCACGCGCGGACTGAATGCGCTCGCCCACGAGCTGCCGCGCGAAGTAGATGTCCGTGCCGTCCTCGAAGATCACGGTGACCTGGGACAGGCCGTACCGCGACAGCGAGCGGGTCTCCTTCAACCCGGGCAGGCCCGCCATCACGTTCTCGATGGCATAGGTGACGCGTTGCTCGGTCTCCAGCGGCGAGTAGCCGGGCGCGCTGGTGTTGATCTGCACCTGCACGTTGGTGATGTCGGGCACGGCGTCGATCGGCAGCTTCTGGTAATTGAAGATGCCGAGCGCCGCCATGCCGAGCACGGCGAGCAGCACAAGCCAGCGCTGCTCGATGGCGAAGCGGATGATGCGTTCGAACATGGTAATGGCGGCCCGGTCAGTGCGTGTGCGTCGCAGAGCCCTTGCCCTGCTCCGACTTGACGATGAAGCTGCCCGCAGCCGCGACCGAGGCCCCCGCCTGCAGGCCGCCGAGGATTTCCACGCGCTTGCCGTCCGAGCGGCCCGGCTTGACCGGCAGCGGCACGAAGCCCCCCGGCACGCGGAGGAACACGACCGGCTGGTCTTCGATGGACTGCAGCGCATCGGCCGGCACCGTGACGGGCGCGGCCGCCTCCTGCGCAATCAATTCCACGTTCACGAAGAGCCCCGGCCGCCAGGCGAGCTGCGGGTTGGCGAGCGCCACGCGGCCCGGCGCAGTGCGCGTCTGTTCACCGACCAGTGCGCCCACATAGGTGACCTTGCCGGACGCCTGCGCATCGAAGCTCGTGGCGCGCACGTTCACACGCTCGCCGACACGGACTTGCGGCAGATCGCGCGCTGCCACATTGAACTCTGCCCACACGCTCGACAGGTCGGAGATGGTGAACACGTTGCTGTCCTCGCGCACTGCCTCGCCGAGCGCGATGTGCTTTTCTACGACCATGCCGTCGAACGGCGCGCGCAGCTCGATCTGGCCCAGCGTGCCGCCGGTGGCGGCACCCAGCGTGGCCAGCTTCTGCCGCGCGTTCGCGACAGCGATGGCGGCCTCGTCGAAGGCCTGCCGGGCCTGCAGCACGTCCTGCTCGGGCGAGATCTTCTGTTCCCACAGGCTGCGCTCGCGCTGGTACGTCGTCTCGGCCAGCGCCCTGCGCTTCTCTGCGGTCTGCAGTTCCGCCCTCATCTCTGAGACCGCGACGCTGGACAGGACCGCCAGCACCTGGCCTTTGCGGACCTGTTGCCCCAGGTCGGCAGCGACCCGCTCCACCACGCCGGCAACCCGCGGCACGACGTGGGCTGTGCGGTCGGCGTTAAAGCGGATCTCGCCCGGGAGCTGGAGCCCGCTGCGGATCGGCGCGGGCTCTGCGGTCGCCAGCGAGACGCCAGCCGCACGCACCTGCGCGTCGCTCATCGCGACCTTGCCCTCGTCGCGCGAGAAGGTGAACAAAAAGGGCTCACCGCCGACCAGGGCGATCAGCGTAGCCTCGAACACATGGGGTTCCGGAATCGCCTCTGCGCTGACGTAGCGCCCGTCAGCCTGCGCACGCAGCGGCATCTCGTGCTCGCTGCCATCCGGCCGCACGAGCTTCAGCGTCAGCGTCGCCGCTTGCCCGGCGACCGCCTGGCCGGCGCGCGACAGCCACACGGCCAGCCGAGGCTCGCCTTCGGCTTCCGAAAGCAGCACCTCGGCGGCCTGGTCGCCGTCGGTCAGCTGGTCACCACCGTTCGGACCCTTGGCGGCCTTCTCCTCGCCTTCGTGGTCGGCGTGTTCGCCGCCCTCTTCGGAATGGCCATGTTCGTCACCGTGCCCTCCAGCTTCGGAATGGCCGTGGCCATCGCCCTCGCCGGACGATCGCACGGGCGACATCAGGATGAAGGCTGCGGCAATGGCGCCAACGATCAGGATCGCGGCGATGACGATCCACTGCTTGCGGCCCACGCGCGGGGCCGAGGCGTTCGAAATCTTCTTCATGGGGACTGCCGCGCGAAGGCGGTCGTGGAGTTCGGTTCGTCGAGCAGGCGATCCAGGTCGGCCGTCGCGCGGTGCGCGTCGGCCAGCGCCTGGAGGTATTGCGCCCGGGCCTGGAACAAAGTGCGCTGGGCATCGAGCACGTCGAGGTACGGGAACTTGCCGAGTTCGAAGCCGGTGCGGGCCGCCTCGTAGGCCGCCTCGGCGCCCGGCAGCACGTCGCGCTGCAGCGAAGTGACCTGCGTGCGCAGCGCCCGCTGGCGAGCATGGGCGTCGTACACATCGGCACGCAGCTTCAGGGCCACCGCGGCCGCGGTGGCGTCCGCCTGGTCGGTGCGCCGCAAGGCCTCGCGCAGCGCGCCCTCGTTGCGGTCGAAAAAGGGCAACGGGATCGATACGCCGATCACCGCCTTCGTGCGGCCCTCATCTTCCGCACGCATGGCACCCAGGCTGACCGCCAGATCAGGCACCCGGCGTGCACGCTCCAGCCGCGCGAGCGCACGCTGTCGATCCACCTCCAGCCGCGCCTCGCGCAGCGCGGGCGCGCCCTCCAAGCGGCTCGCGAGTGCGTCGGGCGACATCTCTGGCGGAAGCACGTCAACCCGGCCGTCGAGCCGCGTGATGGCTACGTCGGGCTGGCCCATTTCGGCCTGCAGGCGGGCAAGGCTGATCTCGCGCTGGGTGGAAGCCTGCTGGAGCTCAAGCCGCACACCGGTTTCGGCAACGCGGGCCTTCGTGTCGTCGATCGGCGCGATCTTTCCAGCCTCGACGCGCTTGCCGACCGCTTCGGTGCCGCGCCGTGCAAGGTCGAGCGAGGCCTGGGCCTGACGCACGCGCTCGTCGGCGATCAGCGCGTCGAAGTAGGCGGCCGTCACGGCGCTGCGAAGTTCGATGCGGCGCGCCGTGATCTGCGCCTGCGCGATGGCTTCGGCGCGCTCGGCAGCGTCCACGCGCGCGGCGCGCTGTCCGCCGAGGTCAATCGGCTGCGTGAGACGGACAGTGGTGGTGCGCGTCGCACGGCGCGTGTCCTCCACCTCCATGTCGAGTGTCGGATTCGCCCGAACGTCGGCCTGGGCGCGAGCCGCCGCAGCGGCCTCACGGGCATGGCGGGCGGCCGCCATCTCAGGGTGTCGTTCGAGCGCTGTCGCGATCGCCTGCGGCAGCGTCAGCGCGGCAACAGGCGACTCGGCAGCCGTCGGGGTGGTGGGCGTGGCGACTTGCGCCCACGCACCGCCGGCCAGGGCGAGTAGCGCCCACGGCCAAGGAACTCTTCGCATTCGGATCTCCAGAAACCAGGGTCGAGGCCAAGGAGTCCGGCGTGCCGCACCGCGCGTTAGCGCAGACGGTCGTTCAAGAAGGCGAGAACGAAGAGGGGCGGCGCGCCGGACCTAGACGGTCGGCAGCCAGTTGGGGCGATCGCGGGGTCGCTCGGGTGCGGACGCATAGCCCGCGATGGCCGCGGGGGGCAGGCGCTTGCGCTCTGCAGTCGGCGGCGGGAGATCGCGGACGCCCTCGATCGCCTTGGCGGCGCTCAGGTGGCACACGCCGCAATCGTAGTGGTCCCCGCCCGTCGGCGAACTGTCGGAGGCTGGGTGCGCGTGCTCGTGGTGCCCAAAGTGGGTACTGGTGCTGCCGCCGTCGTCATGCGAGCAGTACTTCGCCGCAGCCGCCCAAGGCAGCTGCAGCGAAAGCACGACGAGAAGCAAGACAGCAAACCAACGGCGCATGGCAGCAAAGTATATCGGCCGTCCCTTATGCGCCTAAAGTATCACCGTCAGAACAACGCCGAACTCAGCTGCGTTCCATGGCGTTACGGCTGACGTACACCACTTGCTGGGTCGCGCCAAAACTGGCCGGCGCAACCTTGGACAGTGGCACTGCTCGGTGGGACACCGTGTCGAAGCGCCACGTGAAGCGCTGGCTGCCGTTGACGAACGTGACAACGTCGCCGCAGGTGACGTTCAGCGCCTTGGCACTCGCCAGGTCCACCACCTTTGTCGACGCATCAGCTGTCACCGAACGGCCGTACACCGACTGTCCGTTCCACATCGTGTCGGCCTGGGCCATGCCGGCGCTCAGCGTGCCCATTGCGATCAAAGCGGCCATCATCGTCTTGTTCATGTCTAGGTTTCCTTCAGCAGATTGATGAGGCTCGAGGGGCCTCTACCGAGGAACGCCTTTCGCGTCCCACGGCAGCAAACTTACGAAGGTGACCTCGACGGAAAGCGGACAGCCACCTGACAGGAATGTCATATAGGCTTCCTCGCCCGACATTGCTTGGCGAGACGCCGAAGCGCCTTGCAGGACTAAGATCCGATCGGCTGGAGCGTTAGTGGATGAAAGTGCACAGCGATTGCTTCGGGCACAGCAGGGCGGCACAGGAGCAGCAATGAGCGTTTGGAGAAGCAAGCCTTGCGAGCATTCGCACTGAGAGTGCCGCCATTGGTGTTGATGGCTTTCTTCGGTGTGGCGATGTGGCTGTTGCCCTCCGTTGCGGCGGTGCCTCGCCTCGATCCCTGGCACGACGAGCTGTGTGCCGCGCTTGCGCTGGCGGGTGCGGCGATCTGTTTGGCCGGCGTTCTAGCTTTTCGTTTGGCTCGCACAACGGTGGACCCCATGCATCCAGCTGCGGCCACGTCGCTGGTCGTGCGCGGCATCTACCACTACTCGCGCAACCCCATGTACCTGGGCTTTCTGGTGGTGTTGCTCGCCTGGGCGCTGTACCTGGCCAAGCTTTCGGCGTTTGCAATGCCGCCGGTGTTCGTTCTCTATCTCACCGCCTTGCAGATCAAGCCTGAAGAGGCCGCGCTGCGCGAGCGCTTCGGCCCCGAGTTCGATGACTACACTGCACGAGTACGGCGATGGCTATAGAGTCATCGTCGGCCATGCACAGAGTAGACCCCGTGCGTGGCGGTGCGGGATACCAAGCTCTGCAGGTTCCGAACTAGTAGCTGGGGAATTCATACCCGCATTGGTTGCCAAAACACGGACTGACGCAAAAGGTCAGGGCCGTTCGCCACTCCTCTGTGCTGAACTGCCCCGCATATCACTCGGATCTGTATCACCCGCGATCGTTGCTGCGCAGCTTCACGGCGTCAGCCCACTGTTCGCGAATCTGCCAGTCGGCAACTTGTCGACGCTACTGCGAGCTGGTTTCATCTACCCGGATAGCGGGATGGAGCTGCGTGTTGCTCGTCGCCCAAGACGTCCGAAATGCGGCCATGCTGATCGGGTCAGGTCAGATCAGTGCCACCGAGTAGCCTCTGGAGCCACTATGCACCGCGCGATTTCGATGGACTTGGGTCTAACGCTCGCAGCGATATGGCTAGTGGCGCTCGCTGTCGTGTTCGTTACGCCCTACATAGTCAGATGCATCCGCCGCATCCTGCGCCGGAAAGAGCAGAAAGGTGGCGTGCCGCGGCCGCGTCGGTGATACGGAGTGACTCAGCATTGAAGTCTCGGCGGGAGCGACCTGGATGTTCGTGTGAAATAGGCGATCGAAGGAGCACGCTCTGGCAGCCGAGGCTGAGCTCTCACAGCCTACGTTCCCACGGAGATGAACGTGGGTGAGCGTCTGGCCTTCCCACCTTGACGGCGATCAGAAGCTCACGCGTGTGCAGGCGTCCAGCGATGTGGCAACAGCTCGTCGAGCTGGGAGTTGCGCAGCGTTGGCAACCGCTGCAGCACGTCACGCAGGTAGGCCCAAGGCTCATGCCCGTTGATCCGCGCCGACTGCACCAGGCTCATGACGATGGCCGCGCGCTCGCCTGCGAGTTCGCTGCCCACGAACTGCCAGGCTTTGCGTCCCATCGCCCAGGGCTTGATCTGCCGCTCAAGGTGGTTGTTGTCCAGCGGGACGGCGCCGTCTGCGAGGTGTTGCGTGAGAGCCGTCCAATGGCGCAGCGTGTAGTCGATGGCCTTGGCCGTCGCGCCACCCTCAGCGACCACACGCCGCTCGAGTTCGAGCCACTGGCGAAGCTCGTTCCATAGCGGCCTGGCCAGGCGCTGCCGCTGCGCTCTTCGCTCCTCGTCACTGAGGGCTTTCAGCTCCCCCTCGACTTCGTAGATGCGGGCGAACCGCCGAAGTGCGTCCAGCCCGATGGGGCTCGTGCCTTCGTGCGCCAGCTCTTCGAAGTTCCTGCGCGCATGAGCAGCGCATGCGGCGCTCATGCGACCTGGGTAATGCTGAGGGTCCACCACGGCCTCGTACCCACCGTAGCGGTCGGTGAGCAGCGTCCCGGACCATCGTCGTTCGCCGCGTCGCTCGTCGCCGTTGAGGAAGGCCACCGGGTACTGCGCCCCGCGCCCTCGGCAGAAGTCGTAGACGACGCCGGGCACCGCGTCGTGCCAACTTCGCGCGTAGGCCCACATGTAGGCCCGGCGTGTCCTGCCCGCGCCGGGGTCCAGCAAGGCCACCGGCGTCTCGTCAGCGTGCAGGACGCGGCAATCGAGCACGAAGCGCTTGTGCAGCACGTACAGCGGCTCCAACGCCGCGCCCACCTGGCCTGTCCCGGCTGCCAACGTCGAGCGCGGCGTGTGCACGCCAGAGCGGGCGTTGATGGTCTCCTGGCGGTAGTACGGCAGGTGATCCACGAAGCGGCTGATCGCCGTGTGCGCCAGCAGCCCGCTGGCGGCGATGCCGCCCTCGACGATCTCCGGCACGCTGGGCGCCTGCTTGAGGACCTGGCAGTGCCGGCAAGCCCACTTGCCATAGATGTGGCGATGCACGAAGAACTCGGCCGGCACGATGTCGAGCCGCTCGGTGACGTCTTCACCGATGCGCTTCATGGGACGTCCGCAACCCTGCTCCTGGCAGTCTGTGCTCTCGGGCTCATGGCGATGCTCGACGCGACGCAGGTGCGCCGGCAGCGCACTGCGACGGGGCTGACGTGCCGGCGCCTTGGGCTGGGTGCCGGCGGCCGCCGCGGCCGCCTCGGCTTCACGGCGTAGACGCTCGAGCTGCGCACGCAGCGCGGCTTCGTCCTCGGCCAGCGTCTCTTCGAACAGGCGACGCTGGTCAGCGTTCATGGCCTCTGACTTGGCCCCGTAGGTCCAGCGCTTTAGCCGCGCGAGCTCGAAGTTGATCTTCTCGATCTTGGCCTCGCGCAGCGCGATCTCGCGGTCCTTGCGCTGCAGCAGCGCATCGCGCTGCGCCAGCTCCGCCGCTCGCTCAGCGAGCGCCTGGTCGCGCTGCATGAGGGCTTGGTCACGCTCGCCCAGCTGCTGCGCCTGGTCCTGCACCTGCTGCTGCAGCTGGGCGATCAGCGCGGCAACCTCGGGCGAGAGGCCTTCGGGACCAGTGGGGGGAAGACCACGCATGCCGAGCATGCGTGGCATCGTGCCAGAGCCCGCCAGCGCGGCCTATCGGCACATGCACTGTCAACCGATCATGGCTGACCGCAGGCCCGGCTCAGGCCCGCGTGATGGCGCTGAGCTCATGAAGCCGCTGCCACGGCAGGCCCCGCACCAGGGCATCGAATTGCGCCTGCGTGAGCGTCCACGATGGCGTCACGCCGCCAGCGACGGGCCACACGAAACGCCCGGTGTTCAGGCGCCGCGACGCGCACCACAGCCCGAAGCCGTCATGCATGAGCAGCTTGACGCGGGTGCCACGGGCATTGGCGAACAGATAGCCGTGGTGAGCGTGCGCCACGCCGAACACCTGCACCACGCGCGCCAACAGCCGCTCGGGTCCAGCCCGCATGTCCACGGGCTCGACGGACAGCCACATCGCGTCGATGCGGATCATCGAAGCAGCTCGCGCATCCAGGCCGCGCATTCGCCAGCTGCACTGGCCGGCCAGGTCACTGTGACGGCGGTCGCGCCGCGCTGCAGCTCGATGCGGATGTCGGCAGCCACGGGTGGTGCAGCCGGTGTCGGCATCGGAACGGGCAAGAACTTGGGCGTCGCGGCCTTCGCCTGCATTGGCGTCTCCGGCGCCTTCGCGGCGCTGTCCATCTCGGTGCTCACCTCGGCTTCCTTGACCCATCGCCGGACCAGATTCGCGTTGATGCCGTTTGCCAGAGCCACCGCGGCGGACGACACACCGGGCTGGCAGCAGGTGGCCACGATGTGCGCCTTGAACTCTGCGCTGTGAATTCGCCGGCGACGCCGGCCCTGGCCGCGGACTGCTGAAGTGTCCATTTCTCCACCAAGAGTTAAGTGGAGAAGAGCATCCTTTGCCATTCCCAGGAATCAAGGTGGGCGGACTGGACGCTCACGAACGTGGGAACGTAGTGAGGGACGATTTGCAGGACCTCAGGCACCGGCCGGTGGTGGGTCACAAGGCCGATGCCGCGGCGTGTGCGACGAGCAAGCGAAGTTAAAGCTGGTCGCGCTGTGCATGCAGCCGGGCGCATCGGTGTCGCGCTTGGCGCGCGAGTGCGGCGTCAACGCCAACCAGGTGTGTCGCTGGCTGCGCGAACGCGGGCATGTGAGGCGGCCTCGCGCAGCCACCGGCCGAGCGGTGACGGCGTGGCCGTGCCCGTGGTGTCCACGCCGATGCCGGCCGAGGACAGCGTGCCAGCCGTGGTGCAGAGCAGGCCCGCCTGGCCAAAGGCGTAGTCGTGGAGCTGGGCGGCTTCGACATGCGGCATGTTGGCCAGGTGATCGAGGTGCTCAGGGGCTGCGGTGTTCCAGCTCGACGAAGGCCTGAATGTGTACCTGCACCGCGCGCCGGTGGACTTCCGGCTGAACATCAACGGCCTGGCTGCCCTGGCGGAGCAGGCGCTGCGGCTGGACCTTTTCGCCGAATGCGCGTACGTGTTCGCCGATGGCATCACGCGTGGCCTTGAACGTGCGGAGCACGGCGGCTTCACGCCCGTCGCCATACGACATGTAGAAGCTGTAGACATCAATTGCTTGATCCATCGCGCACTCCTGCATGCACCGGGCTGGTCGACCGAAGTTCGATGGTATGGATCCTCGCAGGCCGGGCCGAAGCAAGTCCGATCGTGTTGAATGGGCTTCGCGTCGCACCAGCCACGGCACCGCCCAATCGGCCGAAGAAGTCGTTGCAGTCCGCAGCCTTGCGCAGCGACAGGGTCGACCTGGAACACCCCGGTAGTCGCCCCCTTGAGGTCGTGACCTCAAGGACGAGACACTGTAGTCGTGCGCCATGGACGATCTGCTCCAGGTGGCTCACCGACGCCGCCGGGATTTCATCCGCCCCAAGCCTGGCAGACGTCCTTGCCACTGGGCGAATGGCGCAGGCGATTGAGGAAGTCCAGCTGAAGCTTCGCCACAGCACTACCCTGCACAAGCGCCTCTCGCAGCCACAGGCCCGCTTCGCATCGGTCGGTCTTCACTGCTCTCCCATACAGCGTGGGGCCAACCAGCAAGGCCCAGCCCAGAAGCTCCTGGGCTTCGACATGGCCCTGCGCGGCGGATTGACGCAGCAGCCTGAGCATCGTGTCGAATTCACCGGCCGTCTGCGCCTCGAGGGCCAACTGCAGCTGCTGCTCAGCATTCGCCCAGGCCGGCGACGTGCGTCGTGGCTCTTCCGCTGAACTGGTAGCCGCGGCAACGACGAGCAGGACCAGGGCCGCCAGACAACGAACGTGAACCACGAGAGGCACAGGCCCACGGTCGCAAACAACGGCTTGCATCGATGTCTCCATCAGAAAAGCGATGGGCACATCATCTCGGGGCCGAACCAAGCCCCCAAACTGGATCTTCCTGACCCAGCCTCAGGCTCAGGCAGATGCCCGTCGGTCAACGAACGACGGAAGGGCATGTGTTGGCCAGCCAGTTGGGCCCTGCTCCGCAGGATTTCATGTCGACGCGTTCCCGTCGTTGCCCTGAGGCGCGGAGAAGAGGGCAAATCCGAGAAGACCGCCCCCTCCTTGTCGCTCGTCGGTTTCTCATCGTGGTCGCATCAACGCAGCAGAAGACAGCGCTCGGCGTCCTCGCGGGTGTACAGCGGCAGCGCCGGCTTGTGCTTGGAGTAGCCGCGACGGTTGGCGTACTCGGCTTCCTCCTCCTGCAGATGGCCGCTGTCGGGCAGCAGGATGCGACAGAGCTCGTAGGTCGCTTCGGAGCAGTAGACCTTGCCCCTGAAACCCTGCCGCACGAGCAGCGGCACGTAGCCGCTGTGGTCGATGTGGGCGTGCGTCAGCACGATCGCGTCGATGTCTGCGGCCGGCACGGGCATCGGTGCCCAGTTGCGCAGCCGCAGTTGCTTGTAGCCCTGGAACAGGCCGCAGTCGACGAGCAACGTCGCGCCCTCGTGGCGCAGCAGGTACTTCGAGCCGGTGACGGTGCCGGTGGCGCCGAGGAATTGCAGTTGCATGGAGTCCTCTTGTGGTATGTGTTCAGAGCAGGAGCGGTGCGTCGGGCAACTCGTTGCGGTCGCCGGGCGCAAGAGGGAAATGGCGCGTCACCAGTTGCGTGACGGCCTCGATGCCCTGAACGGCGCCGCGGCCGAAGTCGCCGGTGCCGAAGTGCGTTTCCATGCCGCGGCAGATCGCGGACCAGGCCTCGGCGCCGGCCTTGGCATGGATGCCCCGGTCGGCGACGATCTCGACGCGGCGGTCCGCCAGCAGCACGTAGATCAGCACGCCGGTGTTGTGTTCGGTGTCCCAGACATGCAGCTGCGCAAAGAGCTCGATGGCCCGTTCGCGCGCCGTCTGGCCGCGCAGCAGCGGCAGGCCGTCGAGCGCGCCTTCGACGACGAACCGGATCTCTCCCGCATGGGTGGCCTCGCTCGCGGCGATCGCATGCTCGATCGAGCTCAGCGCGGATGCGGGGAAGGCGTGGCGCACATGCGCCGCAGTCGTCGTGAGGTGGCGTAGGAGTCTTGCGAGATCCATGGTCACCACCTGCCGGAGGCACCGCCCCCGCCAAAACCTCCGCCGCCGCCGCCGAACCCACCGCCTCCGCCGAAGCCACCGCCGCGGTGCCCGCCGTGCCCGTGCATGCCACCGTGGCCGCCCATGCCGATGCCCAGCAGCGTGACAAAGAAGCCGGTCAGGCCTGCGGTGGCCGCGATGGCCAGGGTGCCGAGCGCGAACCAGGCGACGACGCCCAGCACGCCGCCGACCACCAGGGCTCCTGGCACGCGACCCAGCACCTGCCGTAACACGCCGCCGAGCACCAGCGCGACGATGAACAGCACCGGCCAGCTTTGCCCCAGTCCGTTGTCCGCGGCTGCCGGGCCGCGCCGCGTGGGCGGCGGCAGGGCCTCGCCATCGAGGACGCGCACGATCTGATCCAGCCCTGCCGTGAGGCCCCCATAGAAGTCGCCCTGCCGGAATCGGGGCGTGATGACTTCCGCAATGACCCGCGCTGCCGTCGCATCGTTCAGTGCGCCTTCGATTCCGTAGCCGACCTCGATCCGTACGGCGCGGTCGTCCTTCGCGACGAGCAGCAGCGCGCCGTCGTCGACCTTGCGGCGCCCCAGCTTCCATTGCTCGACCACACGCAGCGCGTAGGGTTCGATCGCCTCCGGCTGCGTTGTCGGCACGATCAGCACCGCGATCTGCGTGCCCTTGCGCTCCTCGAACGCGCGCAGCGACTGCTCGAGCGTGGCGCTCTGCTGTGCCGTCAGCGTGCCGGTCAGGTCAGTCACCCGGCCTTGCAGAGGCGGCACCGGGACGAGTTCCTGCGCGGCGCCCAGTGCGGCCCAGCACAGGAGCCAGAGGACGGCTAGCCAGCGCAGGAAGCGTCCGACCGGGACGCGGGCTGCTGTCACTTCTTGGCACCCGAGGCGCCGATGCCGCCGAGATCGACCTTCGGCGGCACGGCGAGCGCAGCCTCGTCGGTGACGGTGAAATTCGCCTTCACACCGTAGCCGAACACCATCGCCGTCAGGTTGCTCGGGAAGCTGCGAACCGCGACGTTGTAGTCCTGTACCGCCTTGACGTAGCGGCCGCGCGCCACGGTGATGCGGTTCTCGGTGCCCTCGAGCTGCACGCGCAGGTCCTGGAAGCCCTGGTTGGCCTTCAGGTTTGGGTAGTTCTCGGTGACCACCAGCAGGCGCGACAGCGCGCTCGACAACTCGCCCTGCGCGGCCTGGAACTTGTTGAACGCCTCGGGGTTGTTGACCAGCTCCGGGGTGGCCTGGATCGAGGTGGCCTTGGCGCGCGCCTCGACGACCTTCGTGAGCGTCTCCTGCTCGAAGTTGGCCTCGCCCTTGACGGTGGCGACTATGTTCGGGATCAGGTCGGCGCGGCGCTGGTACTGGTTCAGCACCTCTGACCAGCTGGCCTTGATCTGCTCCTCGGTGGACTGGAAGGTGTTGTAGCCGCAGCCGGACAGCGCGACCGTCAGCGCGGCGAGAAGGGTGGCGAAGAAGTAGCGCATGGTCAGGGCTCCTGTGGGTGTCGTTCGGAAGTCGGGTCGAAGGAACGGCGAGGCGACTGCGGCAGGGGGTCCTCGGTCGACCACCACGCGGGCCGCACTATCAGGGTGCCCAGCGTGGCGAGCAGCGGCAGCGCAAGCCACGCGAAGCTGAGCTGGGCCACGGCGCCGAACAGCCAGCCGGCGGCCGCCGAACCGAGCGTCTGCCCGAAGCCCGCTGCCGCGGCCAGCCCGCCCATCGTCGCGCCGAGCCGCCGCCGGGAGGCTCCGGCTGCGAGGTAGGAGATCGTCGGCAGCACGAGGCCGGTGCCCGCGGCGGTGAAACTGACGCCGACGTACATCCAGGCGTCGCTGCGGTGCTGCGCCAGCATCGCCAACCCGGCGATCGCCAGCACGAGCCCGGCCGCCATCACGCCGCGGCCGGCGGCACGCTCGAGCAGCCCGGTGAAGAACAGCAGCGCGTTGACGCCGAGCATCACGAGGCTGCACTCGGCGAACATCAGCGAGATCTCGCGCGACGACAACGTCGGGTGCTGCTGGCCCTGCAGCACGATGCCGAGTTCGAAGCCGGCCAGCACGAACATGACCGCGCCGTTCAGTCCCCACAGCGCCATCGCGCGCTTGCGATCGGCAGACGCCGGCAGCGTGTCGTCCTCGGGTGCGGCCGGTGCGACGCGCGGCAGCGTGGCGGCCAGTCCCAGCATCATCATCCCGCCCAGCGCCGCCGACATGACGATCACCAGATTCGTCGGATCGAAAGTGCCTGCGCCGATGCTGGCCAGCGCGACGGACATCTGCACGGCGGCCGCGTTGAGGCCCGGTCCGAACAGGAAGCCCAGCAAAGACATTGCGCCGAGCCACGCGAACCGGCGGGCGCGCTGACCTTGCGGCGTGTGCTCGGCGACAAGCGCGGGTACAACGGGCACGACGGCCGCCACGAAGAAGCCGGTGGCCCCACGTGACGCGTAGATGCCGGCGAGCCCGATCCAGTCGGGCCGCAACAGAGGCAGCAGGCTGGCGACGTAGCCGATCAGACCGGCCACCAGGATGCGTCCGCGGCCCCCGCGGTCGGAGACCAGGCCCCACAGCGGCGCGCCGACCAGCACCCCGGCGGCGTACAGGCCGCTGAGCAGGCCGACATGGCGTGCGACCTCGGCCTGGCCGCCGGCCGCGATCAGTGGCGTCAGCCAGGCCGGCAACAAGGGCATCAGCGCGCCATAGCCGGCGGAGACGACGAAGACAGCGGCCGCGAGCCACGCGAGTTGCCACGGCCCCAGCCCGACCGCCATCGGCGATCGCTGCTCTTCGAGGCGAGGTGAGTTCGTCATCGCGTCGGCCCGGTGGTGGTTCAGAGCATCAGCCGCAGCCCGGCCCGCACCGAGTTCGCGCCCGCGCCGCCGTCGGCGCCGCGCTGCCACTGGCGGCTGATATCGAGGTATGGGGCGACGGTGCGCGTGATCTCGTAGCGCACGTTCAGTCCCCACTCCGACAACGTCGCTCCGGCCTTGATGCCGTCCGACGGGATCGAGCGGGCCGCCCAGTCGATGCCGACGAAGGGCCTGGCGACGAGGCGGTTCGTGAACAGCATGTCGTACTCGGCGCGGGTGCGCGCGAACAGGCGTCCGTCGCTGCGCACGAACGCGGCCACGTCGACGTCGAAAGCGTAGGGTGCCAGGCCGCGCACGCCGATCACACCGTAGTTGCGTGCCGCGGGTTTGAGTTCGCGCCGCAGGCCGAGCTGCAGGTCCCAGAAGGGTGCGACATAGCGGCTGAACAGCGCCTGCACCTCGGCGTCCTCGAGGCGGCCATCGCGGCGCGAGCCCTCGGTGCGCCAGGCGAAACGGTTGTAGTCGGTACCGATCCAGCCATCGGCGCGCCAGGCCGCCACGCTCTTCGAGTCACTGCGGCCGGCATCGATCTCGATGCGGGTGGCCTGGAAAATCGCATCGTCCTCCATCGCTCGGGCGGGTCCGGCCAAGCCGGCCAGTGCCACGGCGAGCGCGAGCGCCAACGAGCCGGTCGGGTGGTTCTTCTTCGTGTTCATGCGTGCGGGTTCCATGACCGGACGGTTCACTTGACGACGATGGCCTGGACCATGCCGGCGGCCGCGTGATAGAAGAGATGGCAGTGGAAGACCCAGGGCCCCGGTTCGTCGAAGCTGGTGTGTACCGTGATGGTCTCGCCCGGCTTGACGATGACGGTGTGCTTGAGCGGAGCGCGCTCGCCCTTGCCGTTGTCGACCACGAAGAAGGCGCCGTGCATGTGCATCGGGTGTTCCATCATGGTTTCGTTGATCAGGCGAATCTCCAGACGCTCGCCGACGCGCGCCTCGAAGAGGGTGGCCTGCGACATCTTCTTGTCGTTGATCGACCAGATGTAGCGGTTCATGTCGCCCGTCAGGCGCATGTCGATCTTCTTCGCCGGGGCCGCGGGCAGTCGCATCGGCGTCAGCGCCTCGAGATCGGCGTAGGCGAGGCGGTCCTTCAATCCGTCGGCGAGCGAGTCGGTCGCCTGCGCGCCTCCCGTCGGCACGCCCCCCATGCCGGGCATTCCACGCTGCATCGGCATGCCTTCCATGCCTCCGTGCATCGCGTGCGGGTCGGCGGGCGCGGGGGCCGGGGTAGCAGGCACCGCGCCGTGCCCGGCATGCGGGTCCACGGTCGCAGCGACCGGCTGGGTCGCCGGCGCAGTACCGTGGCCGCCGCCATGCGCGCCTGCCATCTCGGCCATGGTGCGCACGGGTCGCGACCCCATGGGAGGGATCTCGCCCTCCATGCCGAGCTCGGGTGCGAGCGTGCCGCGGGCGAAGCCGATGCGACCGGATGTCGCGGCAAACAGCGTGTAGGCCTTGCGCTCAGTGGGCTTCACGATCACGTCGTAGGTCTCGCCGTTGCCCATGCGCAGCTCGCGGACCTTCACCGGACGCACGTTCTGCCCGTCGGCCTGCACGACGGTCAGCTCCAGGCCGGGGATCGAGACGTCGAAGAAGTTCATCGCCGAGGCGTTGATGAGACGCAGGCGGATGCGCTCGCCGGGCTTGAACAGTGCAGTCCAGTTGTCCTCGACGCGCTGGCCGTGCACGAGGAACTGCCACTGGCTGCCGCCGTCGGTGGCGTCGGTGGGGTCCATGCGCATGCGCGCCCAGGCCACACGCTCGTTCCAGATTGCCTCCCGCTCTTGCGGACTGCGCGCCGCCTTCAGCTCGGCATAGAGGTCGGGCAGGGTCTGGCGGCGGTCGTTGTAGTAGCCCTCGACCTTCTTCAGGTTTGCCAGTACCGTCTCCGGCGGCGTGTCGACCCACTCGGACAGCATCACGACGTACTCGCGGTCGTAGCCAAACGGCTCGCGGTCCAGCGGATCGATGATCAGCGGGGCGTAGAAGCCGGCGGGTTCCTGCAGGATCGCGTGGCTGTGGTACCAGTAGGTGCCGCTCTGGCGCAAATCGAAGCGGTACTGGAAGGTCTCGCCCGGCTTGATGCCGGGAAACGTCACGCCGGGCACGCCGTCCATGTTGTTCGGGACCTTGAGACCGTGCCAGTGCGCCGCGGTCACCTCGTCGAGCCGATTGGTCAGGGTGATCGTGACGTCACGGCCTTCGTGCATGCGCAGCAGCGGGCCCGGAACCGTGCCGTTGAGGGTGATGGCCGACGCCGGCGTGCCGGTGAAGTTGACCTGGGTGCGCGCCAGCGTCAGTTCGAACTGGGTGTCGACCCGCGAAGACGACAGCGGCAGGGCGAGGTGCGACTCCTTCACGACGGCGTTGGCGCCGAGCGGCCAGGCCAGCACCGTGGCCATGCCGGCCGTGCCCCGCAGGAAGCGGCGCCGCGGCAGGACATGGCATTCGGCGGCCCTCCGGTCGGCGTGGTGGCGGTTCATCAAAAGGACTCCTGTGGGTTCGACGACGGGGTCGGTGATGGGTGGGTCGGTCGGTTGCCGTTCGGCATCAGGCCGACGCGCCTTGCGCGACCGGCGACGGTGCGGCGGGCGAAGGGTGCGGACTGCGGATGCCGGCGAGCTTGGTGCGCTTGAGCATCAGCGCGTTGATCGCAACGATGGCCGAGCTGCCCGACATCGACAGCGCCGCGACCTCGGGCGACAGCGTGAACGGATAGAACACGCCTGCCGCGATCGGGAAGGCAATCACGTTGTAGCCCACCGCCCACCAGAGGTTCTGGTGCATCTTGCGCAGCGTCGCGCGCGACAGCTCGATGGCGCCGACCACGTCGTAGGGGTCGCTCTTCATCAGCACGACCTGGGCGCTTTCCATGGCCACGTCGGTGCCCGCGCCGATGGCGAAGCCGACATCGGCCTGCGTGAGGGCCGGGGCATCGTTGATGCCGTCGCCGACCATGGCGACCTTGTGACCCTGGGCTTGCAGTTCCTTGATCTTCGAGGCCTTCTGACCCGGCAGCACGTCGGCCAGCACGATGTCGATGCCGAGTTCCTTGCCGATGCGCTCGGCGGTGGCCTGGTTGTCGCCGGTGATCATGGCGACCTTGACGCCGCGCTCCTGCAGCTTGGCGATCGTGGCCCTGGAGGTCGGGCGCACCGCATCGGCGATTGCGATCAGGCCGATCAGGCGGCCGCCTCGCGCCACGTGGACGACTGTGCGGCCGCCGCCTTGCAGGCGGGCCGCCTCGGCTGCCAGATCGGCGAGGTCGACGCGCTCCGCCTCCATCAGCTTGCGGTTGCCGAGCAGAACGACGTCGCCGCCGATGGTCGCGCGCGCGCCCTGGCCGTCGATGTTGGTAAATTCGGTCGCCGCCTCTGGCGTGTCCGGGCCGGCGCGCTTGAGCACCGCCAGCGCGAGCGGGTGCTCCGAGAACTTCTCCACCGCGGCCGCGGTGGACAGCAGCTGCGCCTCCGTCGTGCCGGGCGCCGGCACCATCTCGACGACGTCCGGCTGGCCCAGCGTCAGCGTGCCGGTCTTGTCAAACACGACCACCGTCAGCTTGGTGGCGTTTTCCAGCGCCGCGGCGTTTTTGAACAGGATGCCGTTCATCGCGCCGAGGCCGGTGCCGACCATGATCGCCATCGGCGTCGCCAGGCCGAGCGCGTCCGGGCAGGCGATGACGAAGACAGTGATGGTGAGCGTGAGGGCGAACAGCAGCGGCTGACCAAGGACCCAGAACCACACCGCAAAGGTCGTCAGGCCAACCAGGATGGCGATGAGGACCAACCACTGCGACGCCTGGTCGGCGAGCAACTGGCCCGGCGCCTTCGAGTTCTGCGCCTCCTGGACCAGCTTGACGATCTGCGCAAGCGCGGTGTCGGCGCCGACCTTGGTGGCCTGGTAGCGGAAGCTGCCGCTCTTGTTGATGGTTGCGCCGATCACGGCGTTGCCGACCACCTTCTTCACCGGCATCGATTCGCCAGTGAGCATCGATTCGTCGACCTGGGATGCGCCGTCGGTGATTTTGCCGTCCACCGGGATCTTGTCGCCCGGCTTGATGATCACCGTCTCGCCGACCAGCACCTCGGAAGTCGGCACCTTGGTCTCGACGCCGTTGCGCAGCACGGTGGCCATCGGCGGCGCCAGATCCATCAGCGCGCGGATCGCGTCGGAGGCGCCGGCGCGAGCACGCATCTCCAGCCAGTGGCCGAGAAGGATGAACACCAGCAGCACGGACGCCGCTTCGTAGAACACCTCGCCCTCGTAGAAGAAGGTGGCGCCGAGGCTGAACACGTAGCCGGTGCCGACGGACAGCACGACCAGCGTGGCCATGTTCGCCACCTTGTTGCGCGCCGCGCGCCAGCCGGCGACGAAGAACGGCCAGCCGGGATAGGCGATGGCGCCGGTCGCGACGATGAACAGGAAGAGGTTGCGATCCATCCCGAACGGCGTCGCGAAGTCGCCGAACATCTTGCCCATCGGCGAATAGAGGAACACCGGAATCGAGAACAGCAGCGCGACCAGGAAGCGGTTGCGCATGTCGTTGGCCATGTCCTGCATCGACATGCCGGGCGCATGGCCCATGTCGTGCATCATGTCGCTCGTCTGGTGGGCGGCATCGCCGCCGTGGCCGGCGTGCGGGGTGTGTCCCGCGTGCAGCGCATCGGGCGGCGCCTTCGCTGCGGCACTGCTCACTGCAGGCGTCGTGGCGGCGACGTGTCCGGCGTGCCCATGAGTGGCATGCCCGGCGTGGGCGCCATGGCCTTCGTGTCCTGCGTGTTCGGCATGTCCCTCGGGCGGGCAGACGTGGGCGGGCAGCATCTCACCGCGGCAGTGGTAGCCGCACTCGACAATGCGCCGTCGGATGTCCTCCAGCGAGGTCTTCGTCTCGTCGTAGTGCACGGTGGCGCTGCCGGCGACGTAGTTGACGTCGACGTGATGAACGCCGGGGAGCGCCGCGATCTGGCGCTGCACGCCGGCGGCGCTCAGGCTGGAGACCAGTTCGCCGACTTCTACGGTGCTTGTCTTCATGAAGGATCCTTTGGATGGGATGTCAGCGGGCCAGGCGACCGGCCTCGAGGCAATCGGGAGAGAACTCGAACACGATGTCGGGGTCAGGACGCACGAGCTTGTCCTTCCGGCCGGCGTAGTGGAGCCGGGAGAGGATGTCGCGCATCAGGTTGAGACGGGCTAGGCGCTTGTTGTCCGCGCGCACGATCCGCCACGGCGCTGTCGCCGTGTGCGTGCGCATCAGCATGGCGTCGCGCGCGGCGGAGTACGCCTTCCAATGCTTGACGGCCACCGCGTCGATCGGGCTCGACTTCCACTGCTTGAGCGGGTCGCGGCGGCGCTCTTCGAGGCGCTTGACCTGTTCGTCCTTGCTGACGTCGAGGTAGTACTTCAGCAGCTTGATGCCCGATCCGACCAGCATCTCCTCGAACTTCGGCACCGATTGCATGAACTCTGCATGCTGCTCCTTGGTGCAGAAGCCCATGACGTGCTCGACACCGGCGCGGTTGTACCAACTGCGGTTGAACAGCACGAGTTCCTCGGCCACCGGCAGGTGCGGCACGTAGCGCTGGAAGTACCAGCCGCTGCGCTCGCGGTCTGAAGGCTTGGCCAGTGCAACGACGCGGGTCTCGCGCGGGCTGAGGTACTCGACGATGCGCTTGATGCTGCCGTCCTTGCCGGCAGCGTCTCGACCTTCGAGCACGACCAGGATCCGGTCCTGACAGCGGATGAAGTGGCGCTGCAGTTTCACCAGCTCGACCTGCAGCACGTGAAGTTGGGCCTCGTACTCCTCCCTCGACAGGGATCGGTCCGTGAGCGCTGAGGTGTCGGACGTTGGCGCGGTTGCTCTGCTTGCCCCGTCCTCGCTGGTACTGATCTCTTCGCGCTTCTCTTGCTTCTTGTGCTTCTTGGACATGGCGAGCCCCTTAGGCTGTTGGATCCGCGCCGATCAGCAGCACGGTCTCGGAGAGGAAACGGTGCGGCGGCACGGTCAGGTTGGTCGGTGCCGGCACGTTCTTGAACACGCGGCCGGCGAGGTCGAACTTCGACCCGTGGCAGGGGCAGTAGAAGCCGCCGGGCCACTGCGCGCCGATGTCCGGGCTGCCGGGCGTGGGCCGGAAGCCGGGGACGCAGCCCAGGTGGGTGCACACCGCTTCGATCACTGCGAGGTCGGGCCGACTCGAGCGCAACGCGTTGCGAGCAGTTTCTGGCTGCTCCGACCGGCGCGACTGCGGGTCGGCGAGCAGGCTGTCGTGCCGCGCCAGCGCATCGATCATCTCGGGCGTGCGGCGCAGCACGAACACCGGCTTGCCGCGCCACTCCACCGTGCGCAGTTCGCCAGGGCGCAGGCTGGCCAGGTCGACGTCGACCGGTGCGCCCAGTGCGCGCGCCTTCTCGCTGGGCGCGAGCGAGGCCACGAAGGGCACCGCGGTGGCGACCAATCCCGCACCGCCGGCGACCGTTGCCGCGCCGAGCCAGAGCCGACGGTCCGCATCGTCTGGCGAACCGGCAGAGAGGACGGAATTCGTCACGATAGTCTCCCGCAGGGCTGTACTACGTTGTGGACCACGTTCCAGCTCCGGTTGTCTTTTGCATGCGCTCGCCAGCCTCAGGCAGCCGAGGCGCGGTTGCCCAGGGCGGGAACGAAGCGCGGCGTGCGCGCGGCGTAGGAGTCGAACTCGGCGCCGAAGCGCTCGCGCATCTCGCGTTCTTCCGTGACGGCAAGACGCCCGTACATGGCCACCAGGATCGGGAACATCACCAGCGTCAGCAGCGTGGGCCACTGCAGCAGGAAGCCCAGCAGGATCATCACGAAGGCGACGTACTGTGGGTGGCGAATGCGCGCATAGGGCCCGGTCGTCGCCAGCCGATTGGCGCGCTGCGCGTGGTACAGCACGTTCCAGGCCGCGGACAGCAGGTAGAAGCCGAGCCCGAGGAAGACGTAGCTGGCGATGTGCAGCACGCCGAAGTGCGGATCGCCCTTCTCGCCCAGCAGCGTCGACCAGAGGTGCCCGCTGTTGTGCGACATCAGGTCCAGGGAGGGGTACTTCGTCTGCAGCCAGCCCGACATCAAGTAGATCGTCAGGGGGAAGCCGTACATCTCGACGAACAACGCGACCACGAAGGCCGCGAAGGCCCCGAAGGTGCGCCAGTCGCGTCCGGTCTGCGGCTTGAAGAAGCTGAAGGCGAACATCAGAAAAATGGCCGAATTGAGGATGACCAGCATCCACAGTCCGTAGCCGGGTTGGTCGTGACTCATCTGCAGATCCCCTCAGTGGTGGTGGTGCGGCTTCCGGGAACGTCCTTCGGACGCTTCCGGACCTGCAGCGCCGTCGTCCGAAGGCCCCTTGTCATCGTGTGCATCACCGTGGCCGTGGCCGCCGTGCATGAAGATGTGCAGGAACGGTGACGCAGCCAGCAGCAGGTAGGGCAAGGCGCCCAGGGTGTGTGCGCGGTGTTCGGTCAGCAGGAAGAACAGGGCGATCGCGGCAAACACCAGCAGTCCGATGGCATATCGGCTGCGCCAGAAACCGCGCGCTCGGCGGGTTGGCTCGTCGTGGTCATGATCCATGGAAGGACTCCTGTGCGGCTCTCGGTTCGGCCCGGCGATTCGATGGGTTCGACCGGGGCCTTCAGGCGAGTACGAGAGTCACTTGGCCGGAGCGGCAGGAGACATGGGCATGCGGTCCATCATCATCTGCATCATCGACTGCATCATGTCCATGCGTTTCTCCATCATCTGCTGGCGCGCGGCGGCGGTGGGCGCTTTCGCAGGCGCCATGCCTCCCATCATCGACATGCCTTCCTGCATGAGCTTCATGTGCTCGGCCATCAGGGCCTCGCGCTCCGCCGGAGTCTTCGCGTTGGCCAGCTTCTCGTGCATCGCCTGCATGGCCTTCATATGCTTATCCATCATGGCCATGTCGGGCATGCCCGCCGGCTTGCCCGTGGCCGGTGCAGGCATCGCTGCGGAAGCTGCCCCGGCAGGGTGATGGGACTTGTGCTGGTCGTCCTGCGCGAACGAAGCCGCGGACACAGCGGTGAGAGTCGCGACAACGGCGAGGGTGCGCAAACGGAACATGGAAGCCTCCAGGAAGCGAGAGAACGATCGGTCGGCGGTTGGTCGGCCCGGTGGCCGGACAAGGGAGTGATGCCGCGACTTGCGGTCCGACTGTGCGGTCCGACTGTGCGGTCCGTAGTCGGCTACGGAGTCAACAGGTCGGAGCTGCGCGGCGGGCCGCCAGCAAGGGACGCACTGGAGCGTCCGTCGCTGCGGCCCGGGGGTCGCGCGCTACAGCGCGAGCCGGGAGAACTGCACCCGCGGAGGGGGTGAGGGCGGTGGAACCGCTGCAAGAGCGGCGCGGACCAGGGCGGCCGGCGCCATGTGCAGGTCGCTGGCCTGCCTGTGAGGCGCAGGAATCAGGACCAGCTGATCAGGCGTGTCGAACTTGGGAAGTTGCTTCAGCAGCGTCTGCGACGACGCGTCGCAGGACTTCTGGCACGGCGCCTTGTCGGAGTGCTCGCCGTGCTGCGCTTGATCCGCCGCGTGGGGTTGTTGTACAGCGGCCGGCGCCGGCTGGTCTGCCTGCGAAACCTGGATGCCGGCATGCGCCAGTTCGCCGCGCGGTTCCGTCAGACAGGCATTCGCCACGCCCGACAGCAGCGCGAACACCCACACGAGCAACATCGTGAGGGCGATGCTGCGCTTGTGGTGGCGGCTGGCGGTCAGGGTCATGTTCGGCTGGCTTCGTGTGCAGATTCGCAGAATCCATGTTGGAAGTTTCGCCGGTCATTGCATCGGAAAGGTTGATCGTCGTCAAACCAGCTCTGGGGTCAACTACGGAATCCGGACATACCATTCCGCCATGAAAAAAAGGGTGGTAGCAGGCCCCCCGTCACTGGAGACACCCTCTCCCTTGACCATTGGACGCCTTGCCAAGGCAGCCGGGGTGGGCGTGGAGACGGTGCGCTACTACCAGTCTCGCGGACTGCTGCGCGTGCCGGCGGCGAACGGCGGCTTTCGCGTCTATCCCGCTGCGACGATCGACCGAATCGCTTTCATCAAGCGCGCGCAGACACTCGGTTTCACGCTGGACGAGGTGCGTACCCTGCTGGACCTGGAAGACGGCCGCAACCGTCGGGCCATTCAGTCGGTCACCCAGGCGCGGCTGGGCCAGATCGAGGACAAGCTTGCGGACCTGCATCGAATGCGCGGGGCGCTGTCCGAGTTGCTGCATCGCTGCAAGCAGACCGGGCCCATGCAGGCCTGCCCGATCATCGAAACTTTGGCCGGCGCGAGGCCTCCCGTCTGATGGGGCGTGACCCGGACGGGTAGCCCATCCGTCAAAGTCGCTTGGCGCGCGCCAAAGGTACGCCCGACACATTCACCACCGACGCAAAGGGCGTCGCCGCAGTCAGTCGCTGCGCGCCCAGGCCGACTGTCGCTTGGCGCATCGGAACGCCCGACAACTCCACCTCGGCACGGGCGGTCGATGGCGCGTTTCCGCCAAGGCGCTTGGCGACCACCAGCGCGACGCCGGTGGCGGCGCCTTCGGTTCCGGCGGATGCCGCCGACGCCGAGCCGACCGCCAGAGCGGCGAGCGCCAGCAAGGCTGCGATAGTCCTCATGTCCTTCTCCTTCTTCAAAGTGCGCGCTTCCCGGGATCGGCAGTGACGTCTTCCCTGGCTTGCTGCAGGGGAGGAGATCACGGTACGCGGCCCTGGCCGACCAGAACCTGACCGATTGATGACGATATCGTCAGGATCGACCGACAGACGCTTCCGGGAGTGGACATGCACTGCACGCGGCTGCGGTGGCGCCAATGGCGATGGCGCTAAGCTTGCAGGCTATGGAACAAGCCGTCTTGCCGATGACCCCTGCCGCACAGCGGGACGCCCTGATAGACCGTTGGAAGGCCGATCCCCATGCGACGTACCGCACCTGGTTCCTGTGGGAAGAGCGCCTGAAGAACTTCCGCTCGATCCGGCGCGGCATCGGGCAGATCGTGCGCGAGATCGAGGGTGGAAGTTTCGGCAACGTCTATCGGGGCTCGACGCTGGAGACTGTCGTGTCGTCGATCGCCGAGCAGCGGCAGATCTTCAAGGGTGCGGACCACGCCTTCTTGTGGAAGCCCAAGCTGCGCATCCCGGACATCTACGAGAGCGAGGACAACCAGCGTGCCTTCGGGCGACTGCTGCACGCCTGTGACTGCTGTGACACGGCCGAGGCAGTGATCGATGCGATCCGCCGGCTTGACGCCCAGCAGGTCAAGGGCCTGGGGCCGGCCGTGGCCAATCTGCTGTACTTCATCCACCCGACACTTGTCGTCCCGTTCAACACCGCGATCGTGCGGGGCTACAACGCGCTGACCGGCAGCAACGTCAAGCTGGGGCGCTGGGACCACTACCTGTCGATGCGCGAAGGGGTCATGCGCCTGAACGCCGACCATCGCTCGCGCCTGTCCAACGACCTTGGCGCGGTCGCGGGCCTGCTGTTCGACATCGGCTCCGGTCGCTACGACGCGCCGCCGCGCGAGCACGATCTGGCGGCGGCGCGGTCGTGGCAGGCGGACCTCGCGCGCGTGCGGGAGGAGACGGCCGCGCAGCACCGGCAGTGGTCGCTCGAGCGCGAGAGCGACACCACGCATACGGAGATCCAGGGTTGGCTGCGTGATCTCGGCCTCGGCCTGGGCTTCCAGGTGTGGATCGCGTCGAACGATCGCTCGCGCGACTACCTGGACGGACGACTCGGCGACGGCTGCCTCGAGTGTCTGCCCGTCGAGCTCGACGGCGCCGCCGAGTCGGTACGCCTGATCGACGTGGTCTGGCTCGAGGCTGCGGGCGGGCGCGTCGCGGCCGCCTTCGAGGTCGAGCATTCGACCTCCATCTACTCCGGCATCGTGCGCATGCTGGACTTGGCGCTTGGCAGCGCGGTGGCGGCGGGCACCACGATGTTCCTGGTCGCGCCCGACGACCGGCGCGACGAGGTTGCGCAGCAACTGCGGCGCCCTGCATTCTCTCGCGTGTCCGAACTCGGCATCCGCTATCTGCCTTATGGTGAACTGCGCTCGAACCGCGCTGCCATCAGCCGCTTCGGGACGGGTTTGAAGCCGCTCCTGGAGATCTCGCAGACCCTATGACAGGCACGTCGCCGCCAGTGCCCTGCCATAGCGCGATGAGCGTGTCGACACCATTGCCCGCAGACGCCACCAGCGATTCCGGTCGAGTGCGGCTTTACCTGTGGCCACACCGTCTCCTCTACATCGGGCCTGGTCCTTGTACACGATCGCATCGCCATCATGCTGCCCAGGTCTGCTGGGGGGTCGGGGGCACGCTGCGTTCGCGCGCCGAGCCTCGGGGTCAGTGGGAGGAGTGGAACGGGTTTCTCGTCCTGCCCGACCGGCCGCACGCTTTCGATGCCACGGGGGCAACCGTGGCAATGCTCTTCAGGGAGTCCGAGGGTTCCGAGTACGCCTCCATGAGGGCACTGGCTGGCACGGACGACGGCATCACGCCGTTCGAGCCGTCGCAATATGCGGCCATGGGATTGGCGACGCTCGCGAGCGAAGGTGGTGCCATCGATGAAGCGGATGCCATATGCAGAGCTTGGCTCGGTCTGGACAGCATCGTCCCGCGCGTCCGTGATCGAGACGCTCGGCTTGCGCGTGCCCTGCAGCTGCTGCAGGCAAGTATTGACCGACCTGTGCGACTGCAGTCGCTGGCGGACGCGCTGCACGTCTCGTCGAGTTGGCTGAGCCACCGGTTTGTCGAAGAGACTGGCGTACCGCTGCGTCGCTATGTCGTTTGGATGCGGCTGCGACGAGCGGTGGAGGCCGTACTTCAAGGGGCTTCCTGGACCGAGGCTGCTCATGCAGTCGGTTTCAGCGACTCGGCTCACCTGTCGCGTTCCTTCCGAGACAACTTCGGCACTGCGCCCTCTTCGCTGCTCGGTCGCCGGGATCAGATCTCGGTCTGTTTCGACAGGGGGTGACGGGCTGGCTCGGGTCGATTGAGGCGTTTCGCCACGAAGCGCCGGATCGCATGTGCCACGGCGGTGGGCTGGTCTTCGGTGACAAACGGCCCGGAGTCCTCGATCACTTCGACAGCGGCGTCGGGAAACAAGCTTGCCAACCGATGGGCGTGCTCCAGCGGAAAGAATCGGCGTCGCTCGCGAGCCCACGCCAACAACACCGGACGTGGGAACGAACGCAGGCGCTTGGCCACATCCACTGTATACCTGGGGTCGATGGCGCGGACGAGAGCCGCGAAATTGCTTCGTGTTCCCGTGCGCTCTCGCAGGGGGGCGGTGTAGGAACACATGATGTCGGCCGGAATGGCCCTTTCGGTCAGCAGCCCAAAGGCAATGGGCAGTCGTTGTACCCAACGCCAGCGCAAGGTCTGCGCCAGCGCCCACAGACCCCAGGACGTTCGCCCAAACAGTCGCAGGTGCCGAATCGGAAGCGGGACGAAGTTGTCGAATGCATCGCAGGGTGTCAACACGAGGCCTGCTATCCGCTCGGGACGGTCGGCGACGACATGCTGAGCGACGGCACCTCCCGTGTCGTTGGCTACGAGCACCACTTGGTCGAGACCGGCTGCGGTCAGGAACCCGTCGACCATTGCAGCAATGCCGGGTAGGGAAAAGTCGGTACCCGAATGCATGACGAGGGCATGCGCGCCCAGCGGCCAGTCGGACGTGATACAGCGGTGATCTTGCGCCAAGTCTGCGACGACGCCGCGCCACACGTCTCCGTTGGCGATGATTCCGTGCAGAAACACGACAGTGGGGCCTGTGCCGGTGACGCGGTACTCGATCGGGCCTTCTGGAATATGAAGGATGTGGCGCTCACCGAGTACGACTGAAATGGACATGAGGATCTTTGCGAGAGAGTCGAGACGTCGGATTGGAGTGCCGCTAGCGATCGCGGTGCTGGCGCCACGAAGTGATACCGGCCCATGCCAAGAGCCATCTCTCGCGCGCTTGCGACGCGAGCCACCAGCCGATTTGGCGTGTCTGCGGGGTGCATGCCGGCGCTACATCCACAGCGACGCGGTGATACCCGCGTGCGCCGTCGGGATAGGGAGCCGCAGTCGCGCTGCACTGCACACCGTCTCGACCCCAGGCTCGGGCCTCGAGCGTGTGGCGACCGGGCGCTGCGTCCAAGGGTGCTTGCCAATGGACCTATGCGTTGGGGCCGAGTGCCGTGGCCAGCGCGCAAGCCCGCCATGGTCCGCCATCGACTCGCAGCTCGACCTTCACGAGGCCATGAGGAGGGCTCCAGGCGACCCCTGCGATGATCTGCGAGCCCGGCGCAAGCATTGCAGAGTGGGTCGGGACGTCGATCCTTGCGTTCGGCGTCATTCGGGATGGCCGTCGCGGCCAGCCTTTGCGCTCAGCGTAGTCGATCGCCCCGCTGAAGCGAGTGACTTCTACCGACGCCAGCCACTTGATGTTTGCGTCGTATCCGTGGATGCCGGGCACGAGCATCCGGACGGGAGCACCGTGCTCGCGTCTGAGCGGTGTGCCGTTCATTGCGTAAACCAGGAGCGGCTCGAAGCCTTGCTCGAGCAAGGACAAGCTCATTCCAGCGGAGAACCCGTCCACCGCGTGGAATCGGACGTGGTCCGCGTCCTCGGACGCTCCGGCACGCACGAGCAAGTCGCTTAGCCGCACGCCCCGCCAGCGGGCGTTTCCCACGAAAGGCCCCCCCACCGGGTTGTGCACACACATGAGAACCGCATCCACTTCGCAAGACGGCATCGTCAGCAGCTCGGCGAATGTCAGTGCGAGTGGACGCTCGACAAGGCCCGTCACCGCGAGCCTCCAACGTGGCACGCCCACGTTCGGCGCGGGAAACGTCACATCGGTGACGAAGAATCGGTCGACCGGAGTTATCAACTCGGACAGGCCCGGAATCTCCAGGACAGCCGATTGGGGAGGCCGTGGCAGGACAACTGGCGGCCTGGGAAGAGACATAGGCCCTCCGCTCTGTTGTCGTCGGATTCGACGGAGGGTCATCGCGAGCCCTGCGATCACGAGTCCCAGCACGAAGGAGGCGATGGCGCCGAGCCAGATTGCCAGCAGGCCTGCGGCCAGCGCCAGCGAACCGAGTGTGAGGGCCGCGGTGCGTGAGAGTTCGGTGCGGCGCCACAACGCGCAGAGCCCGACGGACCCGGACAACAGCAGTGCCGCCGCGAGCGCAGTATTTCCCGCGAACGAAGCAAGCGCCGGAAGACCAACACCGAGCACGACCAGGGTGGCGACAATTGCTGGCTTGTCAGCGCGACGCAACAGCGCAATGCCAATGTCGATCAGGGGCGTTGGCAATGCGTCGATCAGCCACTTGCCGATCGCTCGCAGGGGTGAGGTGTGCGTCCCATGGACCGCTGCCGCGAGCTCGCCGGCCGCCAACTGCACGAAGGCTGCTCCAACCCCCAGCACCCACGCGTCGGACCAAGAAGGCAGCATGTCGTCATTTGCGTCTTGAAGATGGTAATAGTCCGACGCCCACCGTCGTTGACTGTTCACTCGCTGGCGTTTAGCCGAGCGTTGACCTCGTCGATGTCGAAGGCGCTTGGATCGAAGGAGGCGCCGATCCACTTCTTGAGATCGGCGTGCTCCGGGTGATCGGGGTCGGCCAGCGCTTCGAGGAATTCCTCATACCCCCCGGCGCCGCCGACATCCTGTGGTGGGCAGGCGTTCTCGCCGGCAATGCACCGGGCGAACTTCAGCGGCGTGTCCAGCTTGACGATCTGCTCGACTTTGACGCTGTGCCACCAGCTGTCGCCGAAGTCGTAGAGGTACTTGAAGCTCTTGCGGCGGCCGAGCGCCTGGCTCAGGAGCACGTCTTCTTCGGGCTGCAGGTCGTCGGGGAACTCCCGTCCCGGCTCGGTCGCACCGTAATGGTCCGCACCGAAGACGAACTCGTGGATGTGTCCGCCATCCCATCCGGTACCCCACAGCAGCGCCACGTGCAGACGGGACAGGTCTATGTCCAGCGGCACCAAAAAGCGGCGCCAGACCTTCGGGCGAACTCCCTCAAGTTCGACGTACAGCTGCCATGCATACAGCTCGCTGGCATTGGAATTCGTGCCCATGCCGCCACTGTAGCGGCTGGTGCCGCCGGGGGTGTCGCTGCGCTCCGGCGTCAGGCCGCCTGGGCCATGAGGGGTTGCTGCCAGGCCGTCTGGAGCTGCGGCGCCACGGCCCACGGCAGCAATTCGTCGATGCGGTTGATCGGGTGCCCGCCGATGCGCTCCAGCACGTGGGTCAGGTAGCACTGCGGATCGATGCCGTTGAGCTTGGCCGAGCCGATCAGCGTGTAGATCACCGCCGCGCTGTGGCCGCCGACATCGGATCCCAGGTGGAGGTAGTTCTTCCTGCCCAGCGCCACACAGCGCAGCGCCCGCTCGGCCGCATTGTTGTGCGCCTCGATGCGACCGTCGTCGACGAACTGCGTCAGCGCCGTCCAGTTGCTCAGCGCGTAACCCAGGGCCAGCGCCATCGGCGACTTGGCCGACACCTGGGTCAGCGTCTGGGTCATCCAGCCGTGCAGCTCCTTGAGCAGTGGCGCCGTACTCGCCTTCCTTACCCGCCGTCGCTCGTCGGGCGGCCGACCCTGGATCCGGGTCTCGATCTTGAACAACTCGGAGATGCGTTGCAGCCCGTGGTGCGCCAGCGTGCCGGCCACCTGGCGTTGCCGCATGTGGATGTCCCACAGCTTGCGGCGTGCGTGGCTCCAGCATCCGGCCTCGATGATGCGGCCGGGCTGACGATCCTCACGGTACAGCGCGTTGTAGCCGGCGAAGGCGTCGGCCTGCAGCACGCCGCTGAAGTGCTTCAGGTGAGCGGCCGGGTGCTCGCCCTTGCGGTCCACGGAGTACTGGAACCACACGGCCGGGTTGGCTTGCTGGCCGCTGTTGCGGTCGTCGCGGACATAGACCCACAGCCGGCCGGTGTGCACCTTGCCGCCCTTGCCACCCAGGGCTCGGATCGGCGTGTCGTCGCCGTGGACCTTGTCGGCCTGCAGCACGTAGCGGCCGATCGCCTGAGCCAGCGGGGTCAGCAGGTGTGCGCCTTGGCCCACCCAGTCGGTCAGGGTGGAGCGATGCAGGTCCAGGCCGGCGCGGGCGTAGATCTGGCTCTGGCGGTACAGCGGGGTGTGGTCGCAGTACTTGCTGACCAGCACCTGGGCCAGCAAACTGGCGCCGGCCAGGATGCGGTCGATCGGCCGGCTCGGGGCGCTGGCCTGGGCGATCGTCTTGCAGCCGCCGCACGCCAGCTTGGGACGCACGTGGCGCACGACATGGAAGCTGCCGGGCTCGTAGTCGAGCACCTCGCTGATGTCCTGGCCGATCTCGCGCAGAGCCAGTCCGCAGGCGGCGCAGCCGCAGCCGGCGTTGTGCCCCGCCGGCCAGTGCACGACGGTTCGCCGCGGCAGGTGTGCCGGCAGTTCGCGCAGGTTCGGCCGCGGCCGGAAGGAGCGCTTGCGGCGCTGTTCATCCAGTGAGGCGACCTTGCCGGTGCCAGCCGGTTCGGGCGGCTCGGCAGGCACCACCTGGCCACCGACCAGTTCGAGCTGCGGGTGCTCCAGGCGTTCGCTGGAGCGGCCGTACTTCATGCGCCGCAGGTAGGTGACCTCGACCTTGAGCTTGTCGATGGCGAGTCGCGCAACCCTGAGTTCATCCTGGAGTTGCAGCACCCGCGTGCCGAGTTCGGCGTTGCGCTGCAGGGCGTCGTCCAAGGTCATGGAGCATGACTGTGCCCAGGCGCAGACCACCGTACAACGGGGCATGCACTGTCAACGTGATGGCACCGCGCCTCGACCGAACTCAGGCCGCCGCGCGTGGCTGCCAGGTGCGCTCGGGACGGCGCCAGTCGATGCCCTCCAACAGCATCGAGAGCTGGGCCACGCTGAGCATCACGCTGCCGCTGTCGGCCTGCGGCCAGATGAAGCGGCCGCGTTCGAGCCGCTTGGTCAGCAGGCACATGCCGTCGCCGTCGCTCCACAGCAGCTTGATGAGGTCGCCTCGGCGTCCGCGGAACGCAAACACGTGGCCGGCATACGGGTCCTCAGCCAGTACCGTGTGTACCTTGGCGGCCAGTGAGTCGATACCGCAACGCATGTCGGTGACGCCGGCGGCCAGCCAGACACGGGTTCCGGCACGCGGGCCGATCATGGCGTCTGGCGCAGCGCGCGCAGCACGCTGCACAGACTGGCCTCGTCGACCGGGCCGCGCAGGCGCAGTTGCACGCCAGCCACTTCCAGTTCGATCACGCCGCCGCGCGGCGAGGGCCTGGCCGGCGCGGTCGGCAGCACCGGCGTGGTCGCCGAGGGCATCGCGAGCGCTTCGTCCGCTGGCGCGACTTCCACCGGCAGCAGCACGGTCGCAGCAGTTCGGGGTGAAGCGGCTCGCAGATGCTCCCGGCGCCACTTGAACAGCATGTTGGCATTGATGCCGTTGTCCAGCGCGATGGCCGATACCGACGCGCCCGGCTGCAGGCTCTGGCGGACCAACTCTTCCTTGAACCCGCGCTCGTGCTGCCGCCGTTGGCGCCTGGACGCGTCTTGCTCACTCTTCATGGTGTGCACCATCTCCACGAAGCGCACACCTCCAAGCGGGTGGCGCTTGGGTCCAGATGCTTGGCATCTGTGGGCGATCAGGCAATGGTGGGGGTGGTCGGACTATTACTGAAGATGCCTGCGAGCGTGCCCCAGATCGGCATGCGAGGCTTGAAGAAACTGGCAGATGTGCGGCGCGGGTGAGGGGGCTGGGCAGCGGCCGAGATTACGCAACCGTAATGTCGCCGTCGGGCGTTCGTCCGTTGCGGCTCCCTAGAGTGCGTGTCATGCCACTTGGCATGACGTCGAGGGGCGCGATGCCCCGCTGTACTACGAAAGGATCGATCATGAAGTCAACCCTGTCCGTTCTGACCATCGCGATTGCGGCCTTCGGGGCCTCCCTGCCCGCATTCGCGCGTGACGCCCTTCCGCAGGCCACGCAGCAATCGCTGGCGCTGAAGGACGGTTCGACGCTGTACGTCTTCAAGGACGGCAAGATGGCCAGGGAGGACCGCTACGGTCGTGCGGCCTACCTGAAGCAAGGTGAGACTCTCGAGTTGGCCGACGGCCGGAAGGTCACGGCGGTCGGCAACGAGGTGGCTCGGCTGGATGGCCTGCTCAACGACGGGCATCGGAACTGAGGCCCGGCGCTCCAGGCTCACCCGCAAGGATGCATCGAGAAACACCCATGAACACATTCGGCAAGACCGGTGTACTGTCGGCACTCGTGCTCGCTGCGTCCGCAGCGATGGCAGGCCCCGGCCACGGCAGCAGTCCCGTCGGCGAACCCGGTGAGGCGGCCCGCGCCACCCGCACCGTCGAGGTCGACATGACCGACAGCATGCGCTTCACGCCGGGCGAGATCTCGGTGCGACAGGGCGAGACGGTTCGTTTCGTCGTGAAGAACTCCGGAGCGGTCAAGCACGAGCTGGTGCTTGGCACGCCCGAGGAACTGAGGGCGCACTACGCGTTGATGCTGAAGACGCCGGGCATGGAACATGCCGACGACAACATGGTCAGCGTGGCACCCGGCCAGGTCGGGGAAGTCGTGTGGCGCTTCACCAAGGCAGGCAATGTGCACTTCGCCTGCCTGCAACCCGGCCACTACGACGCCGGCATGAAGGGCTTGGTCAAGGTCGCGCAGGCGGCTGGCGCCTCCAAGACCGACGGCCACGGCGGCCACAAGCACTGAGTGACGGTTGTCACGGCATAGCGCTGGCGCGCGGCACTTGGCGGTGCACGGCGCCCTCGGCAGATCCTTTGTCTCACACACCCTACGGAGTAAACCAAATGAAGACCTTCAAGCCCCTCCTTGTCGCCCTGGCCTTCGCCGCCTCGGCGCCGTTCGCGATCACTGCCCACGCCCAGGCAATGGATCACAGCAAGATGCCCGGTATGAAGATGGACGGCATGTCCGCCTCGATGAGCGAAGGCGAAGTGCGCAAGATTGACAAGGAAGCCAAGAAGATCACACTCAAGCACGGCGACATCAAGAACCTGGACATGCCCGGCATGACGATGGTGTTCCAGGTCAAGGACGCGGCGCTGCTGGACAAGGTCAAGGCCGGCGACAAGGTGATGTTCACCGCCGAGAAGGCGGACGGTGCGATCGTCGTCACCGCGATCGAGGCTGCGAAGTAACCCGAGCAGCGAGGTCCCCGGCGGTCGAGCTCCTACGACCTGGCCGCGTGGCCGAGATCTCGCTCAACGTCACAGGCAAGCCCGCGCAGGGCATCGCCATCCCCGGCACGCTGCCAGGCCCGTTGGGTGACGTGATCGGCGGCAGCGACCTAGAATACATGCTGAGAGCGTCATTCCGGGGTTTCCTGCCTCGATGCCGCCAGCAGCCATGACTTCAATGACACCTTGCACGCAATGCTCCCCTGGCCTGTCCGGTTCGGGCGCGAGCGTGTTTGCCCGGCGTTCGGAGTTGCGGCGATGACGCGCAACTTCGCGCGCAGGGTGGCCCGCTGGCTCGTTGGCGTGGTGCTGCTGGCTCAGATGTCAATCGCAGCATACGCATGCCCGGGGATCTCGTCGGCCCTGCAGGCGGGCCGGCAAGCGACGGCCATCGGCATGCCGATGGCAGAACCCACCGATGCTGCGGCTTTGCGCGTGGCCGCACAAGAACCGGCCTGCGACGACATGGCCGGCGCGATGGACCCGACGTCCGCCAACCTCTGCGCCGAACATTGCAAGTATGGGCAACAGAGCGATCATGCCTCGACCGTGAATGTTCCGGCGACGGCACTGGTAGCGCTCTATTCCACCCCCGCGGTGCCCGAGCCGGTGCCGCTGCCGCAGCCTGCATTGGCCTCGATGAGTGCGCTGGTTGCGGCTTGTCCGCCGCACGCCATCCTGCACTGCGTATACCGAATCTGATCTTCCAGACGACGTTGCGCTGACGACCGTCCCGGTCGCTTCGGCGCATCGGTCGCGCTCGTCTTCCATGCGCGAGCTTCGCTCGCCTCCGGTTGCTCGAGCCTGACACCAATCCGCCGGTACGTTGTCTGGAGACTTCATGTTCACTGCTTCATTGCGCTACGCGTCCCATGCGTGTTGACGATCGCCTCGAACTGACCCGGCGGGGGTGCGGATGAAATCTTGGACTACCAGGAGGTAGTTCATGTATTCGTACGAGGACCGAATGAAAGCGGTCAGGCTCTACATCAAGCTCGGTATGCGAGTGCGCGCGACGATCCGACAGCTCGGCTACCCAACCAAGAATTCATTGAAGGCTTGGCATCGAGAGTACGAGCAGCGACGTGACCTGGCGCCAGGCTACGTCCGCAAGCCAAGGTACAGCCAAGCCCAAAAGGTGGCAGCGGTGGAGCACTTCGTCGAGCATGGTTGCAGCGTGTCCGCGACGATCAAGGCGCTGGGCTATCCTGGGCGTGGATCACTTCCTCTGTGGGTTCAAGAGCTGCGTCCAGAGGTGGGCAGGCGCGTTGTTGGCAAGTGCCCAGTGCAGGCTCCGCTGGCTGTCAAGCGCGCCGCAGTCATCGCGTTGTGCACCCGGCATGGCAGCGCGTTGGAGGTGGCCCAAGAAATGGGCGTCTGCAGGCCCACGCTGTACAACTGGAAGAAGCAGCTACTCGGCGCCGAGGCATCAGCATCCATGAAACGCTCTAAAGAGTCTCCACCGGGCCCAGAACGGGCAGAGCTGGAACAGCAGCTGGAAGCGCTTCGTCGCGACCTTCGCCGCCTTCAACTCGAGCACGATCTCCTGGAGAAGGCGAATGAAATCGTAAAAAACGACCATCGGGGCCGCGCCCCGTCCCAGTGGACAGAAACACTGAGCGGCCTACACTGACTTGGCCGGACTGTGGCCGTCAGCTTTTTGGAGGCATTCGTCCCCGTCAAAAAACGTGGCCCCTGGGGACTGTGCGGACCCAGCCGTGGTGGCGCCTCGTGCGACCCCGTTTAGGAAATTGATTGATCCGCTCCCCTGTCCGGCGCTTTGCCTACAGGAGGTTGCCATGTCCAAGAGTGGAAAGGCGCTCGGCCTGCCGATCGTCAACGTCAGAGCGGCCGGCATCGACATCGGCGCGCGCATCCAGGTTGCGGCCGTGCCGCCGGAGCTGAGCGACGATCCGGTGCGCACATTCGGCAGCTTCACCGCCGACATCGAGCAGATGGCCAACTGGCTGACGTCGATCGGCATCACGACCGTCGCGATGGAGTCCACCGGGGTGTACTGGGTTCCGGTCTATGAGATCTTGGAAGCGCATGGCTTGACCGTGGTGCTTGCCAACGCGCGAGACTGCAAGGCAGTTCCCGGCCGCAAGAGTGACGTCAATGACGCGCAGTGGCTGCAGCGCTTGCACGCGTGCGGGCTGCTGCGAGCGAGCTTCCACCCAGCGCCGGACATCGCGGCGCTGCGCGCCTACACGCGGATTCGGGAGCGCCACCTGGAATACGCAGCAGCCCACATGCAGCACATGCAGAAGGCCCTGACGCTGATGAACTTGCAACTGCACCACGTCCTGAGCGACATCAGTGGCGTGACGGGTCTGAAGATCATTCGAGCGATCGTGTCAGGCGAGCGAGATCCCGACGTTCTTGCATCCATGCGCGATGTCCGGTGCCGAGAAAGCTTGCAGACCATTCGAGCTGCGCTGGTGGGCAACTACCAGCCAGAGCATGTGTTCGCGTTGGCACAGGCGCTCGCGCTGTTCGATTCCTACCAAGACCGCATCGGCGACTGTGATCGGCAGATCGAAAACTCGCTGCGGGCTCTGAACGCCGATCGGCCAAAACCGCAAACGCCCTTACGCGCCGCACGCATCAGGACCAAGCAAGCCAACGCGCCGAAGTTCGACGTGCGCGCGCTGCTGTATCAACTTACGGGGACCGATCTGACCTTGATCCATGGTCTCGGGCCCAGCCTCGCGCTGTCCTTGGTGGCGGAGTGCGGCACAAATCTTGGCAAGTGGCCGTCCGAGAAGCACTTCGCCTCTTGGCTGTGTCTATCACCGGGGTGCAAGATCAGTGGCGGCAAGGTGCTCTCGGCGCGTACTCGACGCGGTTCCAGTCGTCTGACGTCCCAGTTGCGGCTGGCGGCGACCAACGTCGGGCGCACCGAGACGGCCCTCGGCGCCTTCTACCGACGTTTGGCGGCACGTGTAGGAAAGGCCAAGGCGGTGACTGCCACGGCACGTAAGCTGGCGATCCTCTTCTATCGAGCCATGCGCTTCGGCATGCAGTATCAGGACCCTGGTGTCGATCAATACGAGCAGCGATACCGAGAGCGCGTCGTCAGGCAACTGGAACGGCGTGCCGCCCGCTTTGGCTTCTCGCTGCAGCCAGCAGCGGGCGGTGTTTCTTAGGAAAGAGATGGGCATCGACCGCAGGCTCCTGACCAACCAGGAGAAGGCCCAACTGGTCGATGCCCTGAAGCATAGGTACTCGCTGGCGGAGCTCTTGGGAGAGGTGGGCATGGCGCGCAGTTCCTACTTCTATCACCGAGCTCGGCTCAACCTTGTGGACAAGTACGCCGGGGTGCGTCGCGCCATGGTCGACATCTTCGAGCACAACCATCGTTGCTATGGATACCGTCGAATGCAGGCTTCGCTGAACCGGCAGAGCATCGGCGTGTCCGAGAAGGTCGTCCAGCGCCTCATGAAGCAAGAGAGCCTTGTTGCTGCCCTGCCAAAGCGCCGCCGCTACGGTTCGTATCTTGGCGAGATCAGTCCTGCGCCAGTCAACCTGCTTGAGCGCGACTTCAGTGCGACAGCGCCGAACAAGAAGTGGCTGACGGACATCACCGAATTCCAGATTGCCGCAGGCAAGGTGTACCTGTCGCCGATGATCGACTGCTTCGATGGAATGGTCGTGAGCTGGTCGATCGGCACTCGCCCCGACGCAGAGCTCGTCAACACGATGTTGGATGCCGCCATCGAGACAGTTGATGCCAGCACCGATCGGCCGGTGGTCCACTCAGATCGTGGCGCTCACTACCGCTGGCCCGGATGGCTGTCCCGCATGGCAGCAGCCAAGCTGGTGCGCTCCATGTCGCGCAAGGCCTACTCACCGGACAACGCAGCATGTGAAGGCTTCTTCGGTCGCCTGAAGACGGAGCTGTTCTACCGCAGAGACTGGCTGACCACGAGCGTCGACCAGTTCATCCAGACGCTGGACGCCTACATCCGCTGGTACAACGAAGAACGGATCAAGAGTTCACTGGGCTTCCGCAGCCCCATCGAGCACCGAAAGCTTCTCGGGCTCGCTGCATAACCAGTCCAAGAAATCCGCCGCACCCCCGGTGGGTCAGTTTTCAGTGATCGTCAACAAGTAAGACTTCCGGAGTGCTCGCCTCGTGCAGTAAGACTACCGGAGCCGGTTTTGGGCCAGTCGCACCAAATCGGCGTTTCTAGGCGCGACAAGGACTTAGATGCGGTTCTTCTACTGCATCCACCCACGCTACTGCAAAACCTGGGTGCACTACCACGCGTCCGTTCGGCTATGCCCGCTCCGAGTTGACATAAACATTAAAGTCGCTCATTCGACCTGTTTTCGACTACTGCGCTGCGGTGGCGCAAGGTGGCGGCTGTGTCCTTGGGCCGCTCTGGCCAAAGACCTCAACGCCTTGCTGTCGTGGGCCGCTCCGCCTCCCTGGCGGAGGCATCGAATCGTAGGGCCACGAGTTCCGTGGCCGGCTTGGACGACTGGCGATCCGAGCCGGCATTCTTACTGAATTGCGCGCCCACCGCACACGGCCGTTGCGCCGGGTCAGTCAAATGCGCATGATGCTTCCACCTTGAGTGCGATGGAACCGTCGCCAAAACTCGACCACCTCCGAGAACGACATGAGCCTCTGCGACGCCCGTCAAGCCGAACTGATGCGAACCGGCCATCAGACAGCAGCTCACAACCGATGGCTCGCCGCCGAGATCCAGGACGCGCTGCACGATCCGCGGCCAAGCGTCCTTCTCGAACAGGCCATGGCCGCCATGGAAGCTGAGATCGACGCGGTCGAGCGCGAGTCGGCCATCGATCGCGCTCCGGCTGAACAGCCATTCCCTTCCAGAGCTCCGCGTCGACAGTGAACGTCTGCATGTTCTTCGCCTGGTGAGGTTCCCTGCAGGAGGTTTGCGCACGATGTTGCCTGGGGAGATCAAGGATCAAGGGGCGGCACAAGGCGGCCTGGTAGCTGCTAAGACCCGGGGCGCAGCGGCGCGCGCCCGATGGATCGAGGAAGGGCTCGTGGTGCCTGGTCCGCAACTAGGGCAGGCGTGGGGGATCCCCCAGGAGACCCTGGCGACCGCCACCGCAAGTAGCGAGGTGATCAGCATCACCATCGACGGCAGCGAGTACGTCCCCAAGGCGTTGCTTAGCCTGGATCGTTTCACCGCAGGTGCGATCTGCCGCGCGCTGCGGCAGCTCCAAGACATCGAGAAGCTGATGTTCTGGCTGCGCGACCACGGAGCCCTTGGGGGCAGGAGCGTAGCTGCAGCATTGGAGGCCGGAACGCCGACCGCCAAGGTGACCGCTTTGGCGGAGGCCTGGGCGCGTGAACGAACAGGCGCCGACAGTCCGGACGACGACGTCATGGTCGAACCTCCAAAGCGCCGCCCATCACTGTGAGCCGGAGACCCTGTTCGGCGCCCAATGTTCGCCGCCTGTGAACGGGTGCATGGTGGAGCTGGTGGACGCCGTGCAGGCATAGCCAGCTCGCGCTTCACTGGCAGGCGGCCAAAGTCGCCGGTGTGAAGGTTTCGTTGAAGGGCGCGTCGTCTCCGAGGTTCGATCCGGGGGGGCAGGGACCATTGTTTCCCAGGTATGAGTTGATCGGTAATACTCCGACCACCCCCACCCTTGCCGGATCGCCCACAGATGCCAAGCATCTGAACCCAAGCGCCACCCGCTTGGAGGTGTGCGCTTGGTGGAGATGGTGCACACCATGAAGAGTGAGCAAGACGCGTCCAGGCGCCAGCGGCGGCAGCACGAGCGCGGGTTCAAGGAAGAGTTGGTCCGCCAGAGCCTGCAGCCCGGCGCGTCGGTATCGGCCATCGCGCTGGACAACGGCGTCAACGCCAACATGCTGTTCAAGTGGCGCCGGGAGCATCTGCGAGCCGCTTCACCCCGAACGGCTGCGACCGTGCTGCTGCCGGTGGAAGTCGCGCCAGCGGACGCAGCGCTCGCGATGCCCTCGGCGACCATGCCGGTGCTGCCGACCGCGCCGGCCAGGCCCTCGCCGCGCGGCGGCGTGATCGAGTTGGAAGTAGCTGGCGTGCAACTGCGCCTGCGCGGCCCAGTCGACGAGGCCAGTCTGTGCAGCGTGCTGCGCGCGCTGCGCCAGACGCCATGATCGGCCCGCGTGCCGGAACCCGTGTCTGGCTGGCCGCCGGCGTCACCGACATGCGCTGCGGTATCGACTCACTGGCCGCCAAGGTGCACACGGTACTGGCCGAAGACCCCTATGCCGGCCACGTGTTCGCGTTCCGCGGACGGCGGGGCGACCTCATCAAGCTACTGTGGAGCGACGGCGACGGCATGTGCCTGCTGACCAAGCGGCTCGAACGCGGCCGCTTCATCTGGCCGCAGACCCTGATCGAGCAGCGGCGGCGTGGGCAGTCCGTCGAGGCGATGCTGAGAGCGGACACTGGCAAGCTGATGTTCGATGGCATGCGGCGGCAGTGGGCAGCGTTCATCGACACTGAGGAGAACTTGCGAGATGAACGCAGCGATGCGGCTCGTCGAATGACCTGGTCCGTCACCGTTGGATTCTCCGTGGTGCTGCTGCTGCTCAGCGCCGCAGTGGCGTGGACAGGCCGCCGCCAAACGCTGCAGCTCAGTGCCACGTATGGCACTGCACTGCGGCGCTACCAGGAGTCCTCTGAGCACCTGCAGCGTCAAGTCACCTTGCGGGGGCTACAGGGCGACTTGGCTGAGCAGCTGGCCGGTGAGCTCAGGCAGGACGAGATCGGCAAGCGAACCCTTGCGGCGCTGGCCAGGTCGACGGGTGCCCTCCTGGGTGCGCTGCACGTGACCAGTCGAGGAAAGCCTGAGACCGTGGCTGTGCATGGTGTGCGGCTCACCGAGAGTGACGGCCAGATCAGTGCCGACGCCGGCATGGTGGTGCAGGTGGCTGCCGACGGCCGCCCCCGGGAATTGAACGCCCTCGGCAGCGGGCACTTTCGCATCCACACCGGCTTTGGAAGCTCACCCCCTGATCGCGTGCACTTGGCGCCGTTGACACGGGAGGGCCGTGTCAACGGCGTGTTGGAGCTGGCCTTCAATGAAGCGCCGCCCGCCTACACGGCTGAGCTGCTGACGATGATCGCCGAGACCGTAGGACATGCACTGGCTGGGGCCCAGTACCGGGAGGACCTCCAGCGCAGCCTCGAAGAGTCGCAACAGCTCAATGAAGAGCTGGAAGTGCAGCAAGAGGAGCTGCGCAGCAGCAACGAGGCGCTGGAGGTTCAGTCCGGTCAGCTGCGCAAGTCGCAAAGCGAGCTTGAACGTCAACAGGCAGAGCTCGAACGTCAGCAAGCCGAGTTGGAGCTCACCAACCAACGTTTGGCGATGCAGGCGGCGGCGTTGGATGACCAAAACGAGGCGCTGCGCGAGGCGCAGGTACAACTGAAGACACGTGCCGAGGCCCTGCAACAGGCCAGCCGCTACAAGAGCGAGTTCTTGGCAAACATGTCGCACGAGCTGCGAACACCTCTCAACAGCATCTTGATCTTGGCTAAGCTGCTGGGGGAGAACCGGCTTGGCAACCTCCACGAAGATCAAGTGCGCTTCGCTTGGACTGTCCACTCCGCCGGCAGCGACCTCCTAGCCCTCATCAACGACATCTTGGACCTGTCGAAGGTAGAAGCCGGCCAGCTGCAGCTTGAACCAGGTCCCGTCGGCCTAGCGGACGTGATGGGCAGCCTTCGCGACATCTTCAGACCTCAGGCTGAACAAAAAAAGGTGGAATTCCTGGTCCAGGTGGATGCAGACGTTTCCCCCGTTCTGGTGACCGACCGATTGAGGCTGGAGCAGATACTCAAAAACCTCCTTTCCAACGCGCTCAAGTTCACCGAGTCTGGCCAGATAGCCCTTCGGGTGAACAAGGCGGACGAACGTCAAGTGGCGATTTCGGTGGAAGACACTGGCATCGGGATCGCCCCCGAGCATCAAACCCTGGTCTTTGAAGCGTTCCAGCAGGCAGACGCCGGCATCGCCCGTCGCTTCGGCGGCACAGGGCTGGGCTTGGCCATTTCGCGCAAGTTGGCGGGACTGCTGGGGGGGACGTTGACCCTAAGCAGCATCCCGGGGCAGGGCAGCCGCTTTGTCGTGACCCTTCCTCTAGAGCTGCATCTCCCCACTGCGCAGAACACCTCTGAAGCATTGCCAAGCGAACCGACTGACGCTGCCCTTGATCTGGACGTCCGTCAGGCAGCCCCACGGGTTCCGGCCGCCCCGCAATCGGCGCTTCCTCCTGGCCACCTCGTGCCTGTCACTGAAATCCAGCCAGCATTTGCCGACGATCGAGATCAAACAGATCGCCAGCGCACGGTGCTGGTGGTGGAAGACGACATCCAGTTTGCGCAGATGTTGTACAGGCTGGCGCACGACGCAGGTTTCCGTGCGATCGTTGCGCACACGGCGGCCGCTGGCTTGGCGCTGGCGCTTGGCCAGCAGCCTGACGCGGTGCTGTTGGACATGCACTTGCCCGACGTTTCCGGCCTGGTCGTCTTGCAGCGCCTCAAGGACGACCCGCAAACCCGGCACATCCCTGTGCATGTTGTGGCAGGCGAGGACTTGAGCCGCGTGGCCCTGCCGCTGGGTGCAGTGGACTATGCAGTCAAACCGGTTTCCCTGGAGGAGTTACAGGCCGTCTTCCAACGTATCGGGGACAAACTTGATCATCCGCATAAGCGAGTGCTTGTTGTAGAAGACGACGAGCGACAGCGCGACAGTGTGGTTCAACTGATCCAAGGCGAAGGCATTGAGATTGACGCCGTGGGCACCGGAGAAGAGGCACTGGCCCTGCTGCGACAGCGGGTTTATGACTGTATGGTGGTCGACCTGAGCCTGTCCGACATGACGGGCGAGCAACTGCTGGAAAAAATGACGGGGGACAACCTGAGCAGCTTCCCTCCGGTCATCGTTTACACGGGCCGAGTTTTGACGCGTGAGGAAGAAGCTGGGCTGGCACGTTACTCGAGATCGATCATCATCAAGGGGGCTCGTTCCCCCGAGCGGCTGCTGGATGAAGTGACCCTGTTCCTGCACCAGGTGGAGTCCCAGCTGTCAGAGGCTCAGCAACGTCTCTTGCGCGCTGCGCGGGGTCGAGACCAAGCGCTCGAAGGGCGTCGTCTGCTGCTGGTAGATGATGACGTTCGCAACATCTTTGCCCTCAGCGGAGCCCTCGAACAGCGAGGCATGCACGTGGTCATCGCGCGCCATGGCCAGGAGGCTCTGGCCAAGCTGGACGCGGACCCGAACATCGAGATCGTGCTCATGGACGTCATGATGCCAGTCATGGACGGGCTGGAGGCCACACGGCGCTTGCGGGCAGATGAGCGGTTCCGCAAGCTACCTGTCATCGCGCTGACCGCCAAGGCGATGCTCGATGACCGGGAGCAGTGTTTACAAGCCGGCATGAGCGATTACTTGTCCAAGCCGGTGGACCTCGACCGCCTGATCTCATTGATTCGTGTTTGGCTACCAAGCAGTTTTCGAAGCTGATACCTTGGTCGTCAGGACAGCGCTATGGCACGCGTCAAAAACTCAAGGAGGACCTTGGTGTGGCCAAGGCAGTGCTTGTCTCACCGTAAACTGCGCTAGGTGCCTGCTAACACGCTACACCGACTTGCCCAGGCTTCCTGGGGACAACGATGGCATGCCATGGACTGCAGCCAAGGCATGAGACGGGGCGGGAAGAACGGGCGTGGTGGGGTTCGAATCCCTGCAGCCGGCACCATCCAGCGAATGCCGCAGAGTGACTGTGACTGACAGTCACTTCTTTTCGTTGACCAGCGTTTTGCAGTGGTCGACTTTGTCGCCGCTGCCCGGGTCCAGCAGCGGCAACAACGCCGCCAGCGGGCCGGCCACCGCGGCCAGCGCCGCACCGGCGGCCACGCGGGCCGCGATCGGGCCCTAGGCCACGCCCACCTCAGGCGACGAGAAGCTGCCCGTCAGCAGCAGCGGCGAGCGCAGCGTTGCGAAGCTGAAGTCCTTGGGCTTGGTTTCGCTGCGCAGGTTGAGCAACTCGTTCTTCAGGTCGATGGTGCCGCTCAGCGCCACGGTGCTGTCGCGCGTGTCCAGCACCGCCACGCTGGGCGTCAGCACACCCTGCCTGGCGTCCATCGCCACCACGGCGCAGTTCAGCGGCAGGCTGTTGTCGCCGGAGACGAACACGCCCAATGCCTGCGCCACGTCGATGCCAAGGGCTTCGACGATCAGGTGCGACAGCGTGCCGTTGCGCACCACCGCGCGGGCGCTGCCGTCCAGCGTGCTCAGCAGCTGGGCGGTGGAGTTGCCCTGGCCACGCAGCTTGAACTCGGCCTGCAGTTCGCCCGTGATGTAGGCGGTGACCGGACCCTTGCCGTCGCGGGCGGATTCGCGCTCACGCGCCAGCTTGGCCTTGCTGCTGCGGGCATTGACGTCGGCGTTGTCCTTGCGCGCGGCCTTCAGCCAACCGGCCACGTCCACGCCGCGCAGCTTCAGGTCGGTGTCCCAGCGCGGCGGCTTGGCGGTACTGTCCAGCCCGGTGGAGCCGGTCACGCTGCCGCCGGCAGTGGTGGCCTGGATGTCCTGGATGCGCAGCACGCCGCCGTCCAGCACGATGCGCCCGGCCAGCGGCCGCAGGGTTTCCAGCGCGCTGGTGTTCAGGTTCAGCTCGTCCAGCGCCACCCGCACATCGGCGTCCATCGCCCTGAGCGAAGGCAGGTCGAAGCTGCGGTCGGGGATCACGCGCGGCCCACCGTTGCGGGTGTTGGGCGGCGGGGTCGAAGGCTTGCCGTCGGCACCCACCGCGGGCGCCAGGTCGGCCAGGTCGAGCCGCTGCCCAGCAGCTCGCCGGTGAGCTTGGGCGTGGCGGGCTGGGGGTCGTAGGCGAAGGTGCCGCGCAAGGCGCTCTTGCCGATGGTGGCCGTGCGCACGGCCACGTGCCACACGGGGTCGGTATGGCGCAGCTGGCCCGCCAGGCTGAAAGGCGGCGTGGTGGGCAGGGTGACGTTCAGCGCCTCGCCCACCGCACCCAGCGAAGGGCCGCTGATGCGCACCTCGCCGTCGATGCCGCGTTCTCCCAGCGGATCATGCACCACGCCGTCATAGGCCAGCCTCGCGCGCCCGATCAGCGCCTGGGCCTTGATCTGCAGCGGCGCGGGCTGCTGTTCGTCCAGCAGGGGCAGCACCTGCGGCGAGCGCGCTTCCAGCTTCACCGGCATGCCGCGCCAGGTGCCCTCGGCGTCGGCGACGAGGCCGAAGTCGCCCTCCGCGCCGGCGCCCGCCGACGAGGCGGCCGAGGCCGGCGCCGAGGCCGCACCTGCCGCAGGCGCGCTCTCGTTCATGCGGGCATGGGCTTCCACCTTCACTTCGGTGACGGCGTCGTTCACGTGGATGGCGGCCTGGCGCAGCCGCACCGGCTCCACGCGCGGCGCATCGCGTTCCACCTTGGGCTCTTCGCTGTCGGTCTTGAACTGCCAGCTGGCCACGCCCTCCTTGGGCCGCAGCACATGGGCCTCCAGCTGATCGGCCTGCAGCGCCACCACGCGCAGCGGCCCGCCATGGCGGAAGTCGTTGACGTCGCGCCAGCGCCAGCGCAGCAGCACCTCCCGGGCGTCGACGAGGAAGGGCGCTTCGCTGCCGGGCGCGGCGCCCACCCACAAGGCGCCGGCGCTGGCCTGCGGCGGCCGCAGCAGATGCAGCCGGAACGGCGCGGCGATGCGCACCGGCACGCCCAACGCTTTGGTGGCGTAGCGCTCGATGGGGCCGCGCAGATAACGCCAGCCCACCAATTCGGAAAGGACCAAACCGACAAATGCACTTGCCAGAACCGTCCCGACTACCCGCAGCCAACGGCCATGCCGGCTAGAACGACGCCCACGTGTCTGCGAGGAAGCAGCGGGCTGAGGCGATGGAGTGGTAGCCATAGGCCATTGTGGAAGTTGGCCATCCATCGGAAAGTCTTGGATCACCCATAACACCCGTCAGACATGCCTTACGGCTGAAGCCTTTGAAGCTTCACCTAGTCCAGGAAATGCACATCGGGTTGCGGCGTAAGCAAGACGAAATGGCGCGGCGGCAACATGCCGCATGCCGCTCACTGGCGGGCTGAGGTCAAGAGGATAGGGGCTATGTAGATCACCAAGGCAGCCAAGACGCCAGTCACTAAAAGTGCCAGCAGTCCCATCACCAACCGGCGCTTGCGGCGCTCGCTACGCTCAATGTCCCACTGTCGGGCCACCCGAAGGGTATGACCCTTGAATTCGCCAGCCACCATCGCCTCAAGAAAGCGAGGATAGCCGTGTGCCTGTACCCAGACCTCCATGTCGGCCACGTTGTTGATGCCCTGCACATCCTTCATTGAACACTGCCCTTGGAGGTCACCCGATCAATATCGTTTGTTTGAAGTAACTGCTGACAACCCATCGCAATATGAAGTGACGACAGTCGAAGGTGGAAATCAGAAACACCGCATTCGGCTGATTTGATGACGGCTTGAAGCTCATGCAACAAGCGTTCCCGCTGCATCAACAGAAGTTCTCCTGTCACACAAGCGTCGATCTCCAGGAGAGACCGCTCGTGTTCCACATGGCGCTGTAACTGCACTCCCCATGCACGTAACCAAGCAAGCTGCTGACTTGCATCGGCGCCATCAATTTTCGACCAATCAAATTTCATGTGAGGCGATTGTAAAGAGTCACAACGAGCGTCAAACAAACCCACTGGACCAACCATGTGTCGTTGGAAACGCGCCCCTCGCCCAGCCTACGCGGTAAGTGCCAACTAATTTCAAATCTTAGCTCCCACCTATCCTTCCTGCGCAGACTTCGGTACCATGCGTGTGTAACAAAGCAAAATTCATCCAGAACGTTACTCAAAACAATAATGAAAGACGCTCTACTTGTTGCCATTGGCGCCGCTTTGGATGGTGTGGACGTTGGATTTTGTGCGTTTGACCATCAAAATCGTACAATCGGCTGGAATGCTACGTTTCTCTCCATGTTTCCTGAGCATGAAGGCCATGTCCACGTCGGTGCGCCATATGCAGAAAACTTAAGACGGTTCTACTCACTAGGACTACAAGGCGATCAGGTCGCTGACATTGATCGTTATATAGCAGAAGGAATTTTACGTCACCAGACTCAGCGACGTCCTTATGAATTCGATCATCGAGATTTTCGAGTGAGGGTGTCCTCGTTTGAGATCGGTACTTTTGGTCGACTAAGGGTCTGGTGCAAAGTGGCCATGCTCCCTACTCATGTCAAGCGTCCGACCTCGACGACTCAAGCGCTCGAAGGTTTAGATGTGACCTGCTCCCCTCCAGCCGTACCAGCCTGAAGTAGCAGGAGTCCGCCAACCAGGAGAATGGCGGATATGAGGAAGAGCAAGTTCACCGAGGAACAGATCATCGGGTTTATCAAGCAGGCGGAGGCCGGCTTGGCCGTGGCGGAGATCTGCCGCAAGGGCGGGTTGTCGGACGCCACGTTCTACAAGTGGGGCGCCAAGTTCGGTGGCATGGAGGCGTCTGACGCCCGTCGGCTGCGCGAGCTGGAGGCGGAGAACGCCAAGCTCAAGCACCTGCTGGCCGAGGCGCACCTGGACATGCATGCGCTCAAGAGCGTCCTCGGGGTAAAAACGACCATCGTGACCGTATCCCGTCCCAGTGGACAGAAACACTGAGCGGCCTACACTGACTCGGCCGGACCTTGGCCGTCAGCTTTTTGGAGGCATTCGTCCCCGTCAAAAAACGTGGCCCCTGGGGACTGTGCGGACCCAGCTGTGGTGGCGCCCCGTGCGACCCCGTTTAGGAAATTGATTGATCCGCTCCCCTGTCCGGCGCCTTGCCTACAGGAGGTTGCCATGTCCAAGAGTGGAAAGGCGCTCGGCCTGCCGATCGTCAACGTCAGAGCGGCCGGCATCGACATCGGCGCGCGCATTCAGGTTGCGGCCGTACCACCGGATCTCAGCGACGATCCGGTGCGCACATTCGGCAGCTTCACCGCCGACATCGAGCAGATGGCCAGCTGGCTGACTTCGATCGGCATCACGACCGTCGCGATGGAGTCCACCGGCGTGTATTGGGTTCCGGTCTACGAGATCTTGGAAGCGCATGGCTTGACCGTCGTGCTTGCCAACGCAAGAGACTGCAAGGCAGTTCCCGGCCGCAAGAGTGACGTCAACGACGCGCAGTGGCTGCAGCGCTTGCACGCGTGTGGGCTGCTGCGAGCGAGCTTCCACCCAGCGCCGGACATAGCGGCGCTGCGCGCCTACACGCGGATTCGGGAGCGCCACCTGGAATACGCAGCAGCCCACATGCAGCACATGCAGAAAGCCCTGACGCTGATGAACTTGCAGCTGCACCACGTCCTTAGCGACATCAGTGGCGTGACGGGTCTGAAGATCATTCGGGCGATCGTGTCGGGCGAGCGAAATCCCGACGTTCTGGCATCCATGCGCGATGTCCGGTGCCGAGAAAGCTTGCAGACCATTCGAGCTGCGCTGGTGGGCAACTACCAGCCAGAGCATGTGTTCGCATTGGCACAGGCGCTCGCGCTGTTCGATTCGTACCAAGACCGCATCGGCGACTGTGATCGGCAGATTGAGAACTCGCTGCGGGCTCTGAACGCCGATCGGCCAGAACCGGAAACCCCGTTGCGCGCCGCACGCATCAAGACCAAGCAAGCCAATGCGCCGAAGTTCGACGTGCGCGCGCTGCTGTATCAACTCACGGGGACCGATCTGACCTTGATCCATGGTCTCGGGCCCAGCCTCGCGCTGTCATTGGTGGCGGAGTGCGGCACGAATCTTGGCAATTGGCCTTCCGAGAAACACTTCACCTCATGGCTGTGTCTATCACCAGGGTGCAAGATCAGCGGCGGCAAGGTGCTCTCGGCTCGTACTCGACGCGGTTCCGGTCGTCTGACGTCCCAGTTGCGCCTTGCGGCGACCAACGTTGGGCGCACCGAGACGGCCCTCGGCGCCTTCTACCGACGTTTGGCGGCACGTGTAGGAAAGGCCAAAGCGGTGACTGCGACAGCACGCAAGCTGGCGATCCTCTTCTATCGAGCGATGCGCTTCGGCATGCAGTATCAGGACCCTGGCGTCGATCAATACGAGCAGCGATACCGGGAGCGCGTCGTCAAGCAACTGGAGCGGCGTGCCGCCCGCTTTGGCTTCTCGCTGCAGCCAGCAAGTGGCGGTGTTTCTTAGGAAAGCGACGGCGTACTTCGCGAAGGAGTCCCTGTGAAGTACGCCTGGATCGACAAGCTCAAGGCGGTGTGGCCGGTGACGCTGATGTGCGCGGTGCTGGGCGTGAGCGTCAGCGGGTTCTTCGAGCACCAGCGGCGCAGCACAAGGACAGGATCGCAGGGGCCGAGGCCAACGCGGCTGAGCAACGAGGCGCTGGTGGTCCACATCCGGGCGCTGCACGCCGAATTCAAGGGCGAGTACGGCTGGCCGCGGGTGTGGAAGGAACTGCTGGCCCGGGGTGCGCGGGTCGCCAAGGACCGGGTGCAGCGGCTGATGAAGCTGCACGGCATCCGGGCGCGGGGCAAGAGGAAGTTCGTCGTCACCACCGACAGCCGGCACGCGCTGCCTGTGGCCGCAAATCTGCTGGCCAGGGACTTCACGCCCGCAGCGCCCGACCGGGTCTGGAGCAGCGACATCACCTACATCGCCACCGACGAAGGCTGGCTGTACTTGGCTGCGGTGATCGACCTGTTCAGCCGCCAGGTGGTGGGCTGGAGCATGCAGCCGCACATGCGCGCGAGCCTGGTGACGGACGCGCTGCGCATGGCCTGGTTCAGGCGCCATCCCGAGCCAGGGCTGATCTTCCACAGCGACCGCGGCAGTCAGTATTGCAGCCAGGCCCTCCAGGCGGCGCTGGCGGGTTACGGGATGCGCAGCTCGATGAGCCGCAAAGGCAACTGCTGGGACAATGCGCCCACCGAGAGCCTGTGGGGCAGCCTGAAGGTGGGACGGCTATACGGACAGCGCTTCGCTACCCGCCGGGAGGCGATGGACGAGGTCATCGACTGGTTGACGTTCTACAACCACCGGCGGCTGCACTCCACGCTGGGCTACGTCAGCCCCATGAAGTTCGAAGCCAACTGGCACGCGGGCCAAGTCAACAAAGCCGCGTAACCGAATGGCTATGGACTCCGTTGAACAGGGGCAAGGTCACACCATGGCACACGGGTGTGCGCGCGCCGAACTCGGACGCATCGCTGCGCGCCGGTCTCGTGGCCACCACCACGTGGCGCGGCGGCGTTGGGTCCAGCACCAGGTAGGCCAGACCCAGCAGCAACGCCGCCAGCGGCACGAACGGGCCGGGTGTCGCCAGCAGGTGACGCATCCAGAGCCCGTTTCACACAGCGTGGGTGGCATCCTTTTGTGCCTCGGGCAGATGGCATCGCAGCCACGATAGCGCGCGAAGCGGCCGAGGCCGAACTTGGGTCAGAACTTGAAGTTCCGCTCGAGTGGCGGCAGGTACGCCGACGGGAAGAGGACTTCGATTGCCCGCGCCTTTCCAGGCACACGGCGAATGAAGCCGCACCGTTCGAGCCTCACGAGCATCGAATTCACCGACGGCGGCGTGAGGTTGAAGAATCTCTGCAGGTCGGCATGGCTTGGCGCCACGCCAGCCCGATTGGCTGCAACGTACTCGGTGATATAGGCCAGGAATTGTCCTTGCTGGCGCGTGTGAGCGCCGGCAGGTGCCGTGGCCTCGGGGCGACCAATGCTGTCTGCGGCGTCGAGCTGATGCAGCGCCGCGTGCATGGCATCGGCAGCGAGCTGCATCGCGTCGCGCGCCTCGAGCGGGGTCTCGTCGACGATGATCCTGTCGTCGAGCACGGCCTGAAGCCCTGCTATGCCCTTACGTAGCAGTCTTTTCGCTTTGGCCGTGGCGTCTCGACGCAGGCACGCCTCGGCGTCGAGGTCCGGGCTGGGGGTACGGGCGGGACTCATGGCGTGGAATTCGACGTTCACACGCCCACTTTGTACTCACGGCAGTTGTTGCAACTCTCGCTGCGCGCGACGACGGCAGAGGCACGCTCTTGGCGCACAACTGCCGTTCCTGACGCGGTGAGCTCCAGGTCGAGACGAAGACGTACTTGAGCGGCGAGCGGCCGGGCCAAGCCTGGCGCTGGCGGCAGTGACCCGATGCGCGCGTGCGTTCAGCTCGCCGCTGGCGCGTCCTGCAGTTTGTAGATGCCGGAGTACCCAGCCGAGAAGTCGGGCGGCAATTCGATGGTACCGGCCTCGACGCGGGCGAAGCGTGACGGCTCGCCATGCACCATGCGATTGCGATGGATGCTGTCGATCACCGGCGCGGTGTAGGCGAAGGCGTCGGCCGCGGCATACTGGATGATCCACGTCGTTCGCAGCGTCTCCGACATGTTGGGCGCGGAGCCGTGCACCACGAGTCCGTGATGGGCCACGATGTCACCCGGATCGAGCTCGCTGTCGACGGCGCGGGAGATCTCCTCCGGCGTCGTCTGCGCGTTGCAGTTCAGCAGGTAGCGACCGCCGTCCCAGTGGCTGCGCGGGCCTTGCCGGTGCGTGCCGGGAATCGTGCGTAAGCAGCCGTTCGAGCGCCGCGACACGTTCAACGGCAGGCTGATGGCCACCAGGTTGGTGTTGGTGTGCGGGAACACCGGCCAGTCCTGGTGCCAGCCGATCTCGGCCCCGCCGTGCGGCAGCTTGAAGTTGATCTTCGAGTGATAGAACTTCACCGGACCGCCGATCAAGGCAGCGGCAATGCCGCCAAGCACCTCGCCGAAGGCAAGCTCGACGTAGACCTCGTCGAGCTCGGTCGGGCTGGCGATGCGGCGGATGCGCGGCGCATCCGGGCTGTGCCCCGGCTCCAGGTCGTAGTGCCGGGTTCCGGCCACGAGCCCGCGCCCGGCCTCTCGCAGCCGCTCGGTCGTCGCGATCAGGCGCTGCAGCGCCGTTGACTCGACGACGTTGCGCAGTTCGAGGTAGCCGGTCTCGCGATAGTGCGCGATGGCGTCGGACGACGGGATCGTCATGCCGTCTCCCGTGCAGGTTGAGTGGTGATCTTGTCGCTGCCCATCTGCAGGGGCGCTACGTTCGTCGAGCGCACGTAGTCGGGCCGCGGTGCAGGCACGGCCTCGGGCTTGTTCGCGACAGTGTTGTAGACGATATAGACCTGCCAACGGTCGTGCCGGCTGAGATTGTGGCCCGAGGCATGGAGGAGATTGGGATGGAAGAAGACCACCGTACCCGGCTTGCCGACGATCGGGACCGGCTCGGCGCTGCGCTGCATGATCTCGAGCAGCGTCGGCTTGGGCACGACGAAGAACTTGTAGCCGGTGCTTTCGTCGAACTCGGGTTCGAGGTTGCCGACCCGGTGCGAGCCCGGAATGAAATAGAGGCAGCCGCCGATCTCGGTAGGCTCGTCGAGCATGAGGAGCGCGGTCGTCAGGTTCGCCTCGGGCACGCCGTCGCGCCGCCACGTCCCGTAGTCCTGGTGCCAAGCCCACACCGAGCCATCGATGGCGGTCTTCAGGTTGCATTTGGTGTGGTAGACGTAGAGCGACTCTTCGCCGAGCAGTTGCCGGGCCGGGGCGAGCAGCCGAGGGGCGCGCGCGGCGGCGTGGAACGGCGGTGAGGCGGTTGGCCCGTCCGCCTCGTGGACGCGGTAGATCGTCTTGGCCACGCCGCCGACACGTTCGCGCACGAGGTGGTCGGTGTCGATGCCTTGCAGCCGCTGGAGTTCGGCCTTCATGGCCGCGACTTCCGCCGGCGCCAGCAGTTCGGGCAGGACGATGAAGCCGTCGCGGCGGTAGCGCGCGAGTTGGTCGGTTGAGAGTTGCATGGATGGTTGCCTTGAATGACGTCGGAACAATGGCACAACACTGGCATGCCAGTCAAGTTCCAGAAAATTGTCCCCCCTCTTCACAGTGTCGATCGGCGTCACGGCGCGACCGTGCTGCGCGCGAAGCTGTCCAGGTCGTCGATCAGGGCGTCGCTGGCCGATACCGCCGCAGCTTCGACGCCGGAGGCGAGCGCCTCAGCCAGGCTCACATGGAGCTGCATCGTGCGTTCCGTGCCGGGCCACACCGCCTGGTGGAAGAACCAGAAGCGCCGCGAGACCGCGTGCAGCGCGGCGACAGACTGAGCGGCGATCTCGTTGCGGGCCGCGTGCGCCGCCATCGCATTCATTTCGGCATCGCACTGCAGGAAATCGTCCACCGCGCCGGCCTTCACAGCCGTGGCCATTTGCCGGGCAATCGTCGCCATGCGCTGGCGCTCGGCTACCGTGGCCCGGCGCGCGGCAAGGCGGGCGATCAGTCGGTCCAGCTCGCGACGCGTCTCCAGCACCAGCAACTGCCGGCGAAGATCAATCTGGGTGACCACGACCCCGCGACGCGGCAGGATCTGCACGAGGTGCTCGCGCGACAGGCGCTGCAGCGCTTCCCGGATCGGTGTCGTGCCGATTCCGATGAGTGCGCTGAGGCTCGCCTCCGAGACCACGCTGCCCGGCGCCAGCTGCAGCGTGACGATGAGTTCCTCGAGGCGCCGGTAGGCCTGCTCGTTAAGCGTCAGCCCCCCATCGCCGGGCACGGCCCCGCCTGCGTCCCCGAGTGGTGCCGGCGTTCCATCTCTGTTGGGTGCGCCGGTGGCAGAGCTGCGCCGGCCGGGGGTTCGGCGAGGATGGCTCGCAGGCAAGTCGGTTTTTCGCATGAGCAGCCGAAGTGTATGAGGCGACGAGCGGAGCGCCCCTTCGTGCGTTCGCCTCGCGACGCCCCTGGCATACGCCGCCTGTCTTTCCGGGAAACCGCGTGCCTACGTCTTCAGAGGCTCTCGGTTGTCGAGCCTTCGCTCGTCCGCGACTCGGTCGTGTGAATCGAAGCACTCAGCATGGGAAGCGCGCGGACAGAAAGCGGTCAGAGGCTCCGAACCGCCAAAGCGTCAGCGACTGTTGTGGGGCGCAAGGCCGACCGCTGAGTTCGGCCAGGAGCCGACCCGGTGGCGGGCGGCAACTGCCTGGCGTCTTACGCAGACCCCGGTCGCGACGATCAGGTGCCAGACTTGTTCGGTGAGTCCGTATTCGGTGTGCCGTCTTCGCGCAGGTCCGTGTTCGGCTTGATCGCCGGTGAACCTGCGCCCCGGGACACATCGACACGTTCCTCGACATGACGCAAGAACTCGTCGACCTCCTCGGTCGAGTGTCGGGAAGGCTCGATGTGGGAGGGCTTTTCGGGTGTCGTAGTGATTCCTTCGGCGTGCCGGGGCGACTTTCGAGCGTGGCCCTCATGCGGTGGAAGCGTGGCTCCGTCATGCTGAGATCACCGCGTAGGAAAACATCTTCAACGCGGCTGCGCCGGCAGTCCATTGCGCGCCGCGTGGATCGTTCCCTCAGCGCAGCCCGAAATAGCCGAGCACGAAGAGCACGATGACGACGGCACCGACGAGCCAGACGATTCAGTTCATGAAGGTTATCCTTTGATGTGGCGGAGTGCGTGAAAGCTAGGCAGCCCAGCGCACCTCGACCTTGCCTCACGCAAAGCACTCTAGGCCTTGTCAGACAGTTGCTCTGTGCGTTGGCGAACGGGTCCCAGCCAACTGCCATCGGGTCTCGTCCGGTTGGCGGCCATGAATCGATCGCCAATGTCGGCTTTGCCGCCGGTAGTTTCAGGTGGGTAGCCGGCAGCTCAGGGTCGTGGGGAGCCGGCGAGCCGCCAGCCGCGGAAGGCGGCGATGCGATGGACAAGCGACGTTCGTGGGCTTGCTGACTGCTTGGGGCCGCATCGCCGCCTCTCGCAATGTCGAGCCGAAGTCACGCGGCCGGCCACGAGCAGTCATCAACGAACGGCAGCTTTCGGGCTGTTCATCGCCCCAGCGGCCACCCAGAGCGAACCAGATCAGGCGCCCGCGCGCAACTCCCTTACGCCGCGGCCCAGCTTGCGACGCAACAAGGCGCGCAGGGTCACCCCGTCCGCGTAGCCGACCTGCGCGGCAATCTGGTCGATGCTCTGGCTGCCAGTGCGCAGCAGGTGCACAGCACGCTCGACACGTAGATCCTGGAAGTACGACAGTGGTGACTTGCCCAACACACCCTGCAGGCGCCGCGCCAAGGTGCGTTCGCTGGCCCCCGCTGCGACGGCCGCCTCGGCCAGCGAGAACCCGTGCGCGAGCTGCTGTCGGGCCCAGACCTCGAAGCGCTGGACCACCGGGTCGGCATGGGCGAGGTGATCGGGGATCACGAACTCAGCTTGCGAGCCGCGTGCCTCGACCAGCAGGTAACGCGCCGCCAGCGCCGCCAGCGTCGGGCTGCAGCTGCGCACGATGCTCAACGCCAGATCAAGGTGGGCCAAGGCGGCACCGGCCGTGGTGAAGTCGGCCGAGTTCACGAGCATGCGGGAATCATCGAGCAGCACGCGCGGATAGCGCTGCCGGAACATCGGCGCCAGCCACCATGAGGTCGTGGCGCGTTGACCGTCGAGCAGCGCGCTCTCCGCCAGCAAGAAGGTGCCGGTGCAGGCGGCACCGACCGCCGCTCCGGCGCCGAACCACTGCTGCAACGCGACGACCGCGTCGGCCACGTCCGCACATGCCAGCCGCGCCGCGAGCGTGTCCGGCATCTTGGCGCCGAGCGCGGGCACGAGCACAACGTCGGGGTTGCGCACAGCGTGCACCGGCACCACGGGCACCGTCAGACCCTGCGCAGTGCGCACGCGTCGCCGCACGCCGACCAGCGTGACTTCGATGGGTGCTGGCGCCTGCGCCAGCGAGCCCGCCAGTTCGCCGGCCGTGCTCAGCGTGTCAGTGAGGGCCGCCAGGCCCAGGTCGAACACGCCATCCAAGACAAGAAGGTGAAGGCGCATGGCGGGAATGATATCAATGTTGGCCTTCCTGCCACTCGTGGACGGCGCCGGCAAGACTTAGTCTGCGGACTCCCTCATGCAACCACCCTGCATCGCAAGGATCACGCCATGACCAAGTTCGCCCTCTTCCTCCGTCTCGAAGCCAAGCCTGGCCAGGAGGCCGCCGTTGCCGACTTCCTGGCCGGCGCGCTGCCGCTGGCCAACGCCGAGTCGGGCACCACCGCCTGGTTCGCATTGAAGTTCGGCCCTTCGACTTTCGGCGTGTTCGACGCCTTTGCCGACGAGGCGGGTCGCCAGGCCCACCTGAACGGCCCCATCGCAGCGGCTTTGATGGCCAACGCAGCGGTGTTGTTCAGTGCGCCGCCGAACATCGAGAAGATCGATCTGCTGGCGGCGAAGTTGCCTGGCTGACGGGCCAAACTCGGCGCCGCACTTGCACCGCCCTCCGTCTTCACAGGACTGCCATGACCGGCACCGCCTGCTTCGAACTCTTCTCGTTTTGGCGCACCTCCGCGACCTATCGTGTGCGCGTCGCCTTCAACCTGAAGGGCGTGACGCCGCAGGAGCACAACATCAACCTCGATGCCGGCGAACAACGCAGCGAGGCCTTCCTGAAGCTGAATCCGATGGGCGCCATCCCGGCGCTCGTGGACCACGGTCCCGGCCGTTCGACAACGCCCGCTAACCCAGTCGCTGGCGATCCTGGAATTCATCGACGAGAGCTTCCCGACGCCCGCGCTGCTGCCGGCCGATGCCCACGGCCGTGCCCGCGTGCGCTCGTTGGCCGCGATGCTGGCCGCCGACACGCACCCGCTCATCACGCCGCGGGTGAAGAAGTACCTCACCGCCAACAGCGGTTTCGACGATGCGGCCTGGCGCGCCTGGCAGATCCACTGGTTCACCACGGGCTTGCAGGCGTTGGAGCAGCGCTTGGCCGGCGAACCCGGGACTGGCGCCTTCTGCCATGGCGACACACCGACGATCGCCGACATCTGTCTGGCCAGCATCATCGTGGTGACGCGCATCTTCAAGATCGAAGTGCCTGGCACCCCGACCGTGATGCGCGTGATGGCGGCCTGCGAGCAGCTGGATGCCTTGGCCGCGGCGGACCCGCGCCGTCAAGTCGGCGCGCCGCAGGCCTGAAGGCCGTCATGCGGCTTCAGACCGCCAGCTGCCGCATCAGCGCCTCGCGATCGGCGGCCTTTGTGCCATCGCCCGCCATCACCACCGCGCCGCGCTCCAGCACGTAGAAGCGCTGCACCAGCGCGATGGCGCGGTGCATGTTCTGTTCCACCAGCAGGATGGGGATGCCGTCACGGCGCAGGCTGTCCATCAGCGTGAAGATCTCGTCGACGATCTTCGGCGCCAGGCCTTCGGTGGGCTCGTCGATCAGCAGCAGGCGCGGCTTGCCCACCAACACGCGCGCCATCGCCAGCATCTGCTGTTCGCCGCCCGACAGCGTGGTACCCATCTGCTGGCGGCGTTTGCCCAGGCGCGGGAAGCGGGTGTAGATGGCGTCGAGCTGGCGCCGGTCTTGGGGTAGTCGTACCTTTGGTGCAGATTGGTGCGCTGTGATCTGAGAACCCGTTGCACGACAAGCACTTACAATTCCGGCTCTTCCGAGATCTGCAGATTTTTCGTGCTGATTGGTGCGCTTCGTCTCGGGCACCCGTGCGATGCCGGATCCCGCTGACTCACGCGTTCGGCCCGGTCAGACCTCTTCGCTCCGGTCGCGAAACTCCAGCTTGAACTGCCAGCCCTCGAAGGTCGCCACCATCCGTCCGAACTCGTCCCAGGGGGTCTCACGGCCGTCAATCACGATCATCGGCACACGATTGTCCTCGTCGGGATCGCTGTCGACGGTCCCTCGTAGCACCAAGCCATCGTTCACCTGCGGTCCGTGGTCAGTGTCCTCGATGTGGGTGAGAGCCAAGGCACGGCGCATCTTGACAATGAGCTTGCCGAGCAACTCCAGAGGGTCGTCGTCTGGCTCCCCGATCACCTGAAACCGATACCCGGCAGGGCCGCCATCGCGCAACTCGAACGCGTCGATCGCCAAGCCGGTGCCGCACAGCCAGGTGCGGAACCGGAACTCGTGCTCCGCCCCGCGCCCGTCGAGCATGCGGATGGGCTCGAACGCCACGTGCTCGAACCCCTGCAGCCCGAGTCGGGTGGCGGCGGCCTCGTTGAAGCATCGGCTGCAGAGCCGCCGGTAGCCGGCCTCCATCGACCCGTAGTTCACGACATCGTGGTCGTCCGCGGGTTGATGGCAGGCATCGCAGGTGATGGGCGGCATGGTTTGCAGGGTGTGTGAAGGCGAGGCGACTGTAGGCTACGACCGCGGAGCTGCCAACCGATCGGTCACCTGCTTGGCCCGCCGCGCATCGTCGGTGTGAAGGTACATCGAGGTCGTGGCCAGCGAGGCGTGCCGCAGGTTGTCGCGCACCGTGGTCAGCTCGGCGCCGCCTTGGAGCAGGTGAGTGGCGTGCGTGTGCCTTGTCCAATGCGGCGTGGCCAGTCGCAGCTTCTCGGCCAGCGCCGGGGTGCCTTCCTCCACGACGTCGGCTGCGGTGCTGAAGAACCGCTTCATCACTCGCCACAGGCGCCACGACGAGATCTGGTTTCGATCATCGCCAAGGCTGCCAATCAGTGGGGTATACGGACGCCACTTCGAGGGCGTCACGGGTAGTCCCCGTTGAACGAGGTAGCGATCGAGCGCGGCGCGGGCCAACGGAGGCAGCACGACCTTGCCGGCCTTGTGGCCCTTGCCGACGACCCGGATCCAGGTGTCGCCGTGTGCGTCTGCTTCGATCGCGCCAAGTAGCGCGCCCACGAGCTCGCTGATTGGAAGGCCCGTGGCATAAGCAAAGTCCAGCATGAACCGCAGCCGCTGCGCGGCTGGCTCGCTCCAGCCGTAGGACGACTCCAGGCCATCGGCCACCACCCGGACGAGCTTGCACTCGTGCTCGGCGAAGGCGTGAGACGTGTCGAGCTGCGCCGGCCGGCCGCCTCGCACCTTGACGCCGGCAAACGGATTGGCCAGCACATAGCGCTGCTCGATGAGCCAGCGGTGCAGGGCATTGAGCACCGATAGCGCGTACGCGGCCGAGCGTGCCGAGAGGTCACCCGCGAAGGGACGCCACGCCGGCGACGACCTCGGCTGCGGCGCGCCGACCCAGCGCGCGCGAGGGCTCGGATGACGCAGAAATGCACGGTAGGCAATGGCGTCCTCGGTGGTCAGCGACGACAAGGCCCGCCCGCGCTCGACGATTGCCCACAGGATCAGCCGTTCGGCCTTCTTGCGGTAGGCACGCTGGGTCGCTGCCGACTCGTGCAGCGACAGCCAGGCGTTCACGGCCTGATAGTCGTTGCTGGCGGCGAGTGCGCATCTGGCCCGCGGGGCACGGAAGGTGCCCCGCGAGCCATCGACGTCTTCGGGGACGACCAGTCGCTCCCAGGGAACCAGTTCTTGGGCCTGTGCCACCGTCACCAGCGCACGAGCGCGTTCAGTCAGCGCGGGATGCTGGGCAAAGAAGGCCTCGATGTGGCGGGCGCCCGCCGGCCCGAGTCCCTCGATGCCGGCCCACCACCGCCGCCGCCTCGGTACGCGGAGGGTCAAGTCAGCCAGCGTGCGGATGCCCGCAGCGCGCAGCACGCCCACGAGCCGCACGGGTAGCCATCGCTCGACGGCGTCGCCGATGAGCGGCTGCGGAGATGGCATCCCGCGCAGTGTCTCGATGGCGGCGGCGGCAGCCTTGGCGAGTTTCCGGTCGAACGGACTGGACGCTACGAGCACGGCGGCCATGTCCGCCTGTGCACGGCTCGTCGCGAAGACCACGAGCTGGCGCTTGATCCGCCCGATAACCGAGCGCGCCGATGCGCCGGCGGCATGGCGATCGGGCAGATAGCGGTCCACGGCGGCGCGACTGGGCACCCCTGGAAGCCAGGCGCGGTACGCGGCCAGCGCAGCCTCGTCCGGCCAGGATGGGTCTTTGTGCGAGGCCGACGCCGATGACGGCTCGATTTCCATGCATGCCAGCTTAGATCGGCAGCATGTCTACCAAGCTAATGTTGTAATCTTGGCAGCACTATTGATGAACATGCTCGCCAGCGAACTCTCACCGCGGTGAGAGTCTCGGTTGCCCGGGAGGCAGGTGCAGCCAAGATTGAGGCTCCAGAAAGCTGCCGCTCGCGAAGACCAACCATCGGCCAGGAGCCGCCGCTCGCAAAGGACAGGTTTAGGCTTGCACGCTGCAATCTTGCGAGGTGTCTCGCTCAGGCCTACCAGACGTCGTAGCCCGCCTCGCGCAAGCCGATCGCGAACTCCACGTCCATATCCCGCGCGCCCTCGTAAGTCATTGGGTTGTAGACCTTGTACAACTCTTGCAGCAGAAGCGGGCCGTACTCAAGGACGAATCAATTGACCGCAGCATGGGCGTAGGCAGTATGCGCGACAGTGCTGTTGATGGCGACGCGTGATACAGAATCAGCCCATATCGTTGACTCCAAGCCCACGACAGGAGTAGGTCAGACCTACGAACCAAGCGCAAATTGCGCTCTGTAGAACCTCGGTGAGCGTGAGAAGCCTGCGGCCAATGGAAGGTCTGCACCTTGCGGTGCCAACCTGCGGAACTGGAAACAGGCTTGGCCTCGTCGTGTCGAGGTGCCTTTGTCCTTCCCACTGGCAAGTCACCTGATTGCGGCAGGCTGACGGTACGTTCACACTTCCAGGCCAGTCTCAATCAATCAGCAAGAGTTCGCCTTGTCCTCCGCCGTCAAGATCTTCCAGGGCCGCTTCGGCCGCGTCGCCCTGCTCGACATGGACGCGCCCCTGGTCGGCCATGCGCATCACCACTGCCACATCCTGATCAAGGCCGGCGGCGCGGACAGCGCGTTCAGCGTGCGAGGCGAGCGCGCGCCGCTCACCGACGAGTCGGCTGTGCTGGTCAACGCCTGGGAGCATCACGCCTACGAGCACGATGCGCCCCCGGGACAGCGCACGCTGATCCTAGCCTTGTATATCGAGCCGAACTGGCTGGCGGAGCTGCAGCGGTCGCTGGCACTGTCGGCGCATCCGCGTTTCTTTCCCCAGAAATGCGTGGCGATCACGCCGCAGACCAAGCGCATCGCCGAGGAGTTCGTGCTCGAGATGTGGTGGGCCGACGAGGTGTCGCCCGCGCGTATGGAGGAACTGCTCTTCAACCTCATCATCGCGGTGATCGAGAGCTACTCCGGCTGGCGCGATCTGGTCTCGCTGCTGCGCGCCAAACCACCGGCGGCGATGGACCCGCGCGTGCGCCGTGCGATTGCGCTGATGCGGGAAGACGTTGCGCACGAGCTCGAGGTTGATGCCTTGGCCGCGCGCAGCGGCCTGTCGCGGGCCCATTTCTTCACGCTGTTCCAGCGCGACACGCAGGTCACGCCGCTGGTCTACGCCAACGTGCTGAGGTTCGAGGCGGCGGTGCAGCGCCTGTCGCGGGGGCAGGAGCCGGTCAGCGCGGTGGCGCACGAGCTGGGCTTCTCGGCGCCTGGCCACTTTGCGCGCTTCTTCCGGCAGCACCTGGGCATCACCCCGACGGACTATCGCCGCGCGGTCAACCTCTTCGAGCCGCCGGACGATGCCGGCCCCGGCCAGCCGCCGGTGATCTGACGTCGCAACGGGCCCCTCTTGGGCCCGTTGTCATTGCTGCCGTGCCGGGACGTTGCTGCAAAGCAGCATGGAACTGGCCAGACTTTTCGGTCAGCGATAGGACGATCTGGATCTTTGCCGGACGCTTGCGTTCACGCCTGCATGCCGAGCCTGTCGACACTGCGTCACACCGCAGAACGACAAGCAGGAGACAGGCTTGCACAGCGACCCGGGCCTCGCCGAGGCCCTCACCCCACGCCACATCGGGCGACCGATCGAGCGCCACGAAGACGCCGCGCTGCTGACCGGCCGCGGCCGCTTCGCGGACGACCTGGGCGAGCCCCCCGGCACGCTGCAGGCGGCCGTGCTGCGCAGCCCGCATGCGCATGCCGAGCTGCTGGCGGTCGACGCCTCGGCAGCCCTGGCGATGCCGGGCGTGCGCGCCGTGCTGACCGGCGAGGACGTTCAGCGCTGGTCGCAGCCCTTCGTCGTGGGCGTGAAGGCGCCGATGCAGCACTGGGCGCTGGCGGTGGACCGCGTGCGCTACAGCGGCGAGCCGGTCGCGGTGGTGATCGCCGACGACCGCTACCTGGCGGAGGACGCGCTCGATGCGATCCGCGTCGAATACCGCGCCCTGCGTGCCACGGTCGACATTGCCGAGGCCAGCGAGGCCGGTGCACCGGTGCTGCACGAGGCGGTGGGCAGCAACGTCGTCAACGAGCGCTTCTTCCGCTATGGCGATCCGGAGCAGGCCTTCGCGGGCGCGGCGCGGCGTGTCGCCCTGACCGTGCACTACCCGCGCAACAGCTGCACGCCGATCGAGTGCGGCGTCGTGGTGGCCGAACACCAGCCCGAGGCCGACGGCGGCCATGCCTACGAAGTGCTGTCGAACTTCATGGGCCCGTTCTCGCTGCACTCGGTGATGTCGCTGGCCCTCGGCGTGCCGGCCAACAAGCTGCGTCACCGGGTGCCGCGCGACAGCGGCGGCAGCTTCGGCGTCAAGCAGGCGGTGCTGCCCTATGTGGTGCTGATGTGCCTCGCCTCGCGCAAGGCCGGCGCGCCAGTGAAGTGGGTGGAAGACCGGCTCGAGCACCTCGGCGCCGCCACCTCGGCCACGGCGCGGCTGACCCACATCACCGCCGCGCTCGACGGCGAGGGTCGCATCACCGCGCTCGACTGGGACCAGCGCGACGACGTCGGCGCCTATCTGCGTGCGCCGGAGCCGGCCACCTTCTACCGCATGCACGGCGCGCTCAGCGGCGCCTACGACATCCCCCACCTCGCGGTGCGCAACCGCGTGGTCGTGACGAACAAGACGCCCACCGGCCTGGTGCGCGGCTTCGGTGGGCCGCAGGTCTATTACGCGCTCGAGCGGCTGATGGACCGCATCGCCGTCGAGCTCGATGAAGACCCGGTCGCGCTGCGGCTGCGCCACTACGTGCGGCCGCAGCAGTTCCCGTACACCGCGGCGGCCGGTGCCGTGCTCGACTCGGGCGACTACCACCGCCTCACCGACATGGCGATGGCCGCGGCGCGCGAGCAGGGACTGTGGCAACGCCAGTCCGCGGCACGGACGGCAGGGAAGCTCTACGGCATCGGCGTAGCCGCAATCGTCGAACCCTCGGTGTCGAACATGGGCTACATCAGCACCGTGCTGACGCCCGAGCAGCGTGCCAAGGCCGGGCCGAAGAACGGCGCGATCGCCAGCGCGACGGTAGCCATCGACCTGCTCGGCGGCATCAACGTGGTGGTGGCCTCGGCGCCCGCAGGCCAGGGCCACATGACCGTCTGCGCCCAGGTGGTCGCCGACGTGTTCGGGCTGCAGCCGGCGCAGGTCGTGGTGAACGTCGAGTTCGACACCGCGAAGGACGCGTGGAGCGTGGCGGCCGGTAACTACAGCAGCCGTTTCGCCGGCGCCGTCGCCGGTACGGTTCACTTGGCGGCCACACGGCTGCGCGACAAGCTGGCGCGCATCGCGGCGCCACAGTTCGGCTGTCCGGCGCAGCGGCTGCGCTTCGAGGGCGGCGCGGTCTTCGATGAACACAATCCCGAGCGTCGCCAGCCCTTCGCGCGCCTGGCCGCCAATCCGCACTGGGCGCCGGCCTTGCTGCCCGAGGGCGAAGAACCGGGGCTGCGCGAGACCGCCTTCTGGACCGCGCCGACGCTGGCCGCGCCCGACGCCCAGGACCGTGTCAACACGTCGGCCGCCTACGGCTTCGTGTTCGACGTCTGCGGCCTCGAGGTCGATCCGGCCACCGGCCGCGTGCGCATCGACCGCTATGTCACCGGCCACGATGCCGGCAAGCTGCTCAACCCGGCGCTGGCCGACGGCCAGATCCGCGGTGCCGTCGCCCAGGGCTTGGGCGCCGCGCTGATGGAGGAGTTCCGCTACGGCGCCGACGGCAGCTTCCAGAGCGGCACGTTCGCCGACTACCTGGTGCCCACCGCTTGCGAGGTGCCCGACCCGGTGATCGTGCACCTCGAGACGCCCAGCCCGTTCACGCCGTTGGGCGCCAAGGGTCTCGGCGAGGGCAACAACATGAGCACGCCGGTGGCGGTGGCCAATGCTTTCGCCGATGCGCTGCGGCCGCTGCGCGATCTCGCCGACGTGCGGCTGCCGCTCACGCCGTCACGTGTGCTGGCCGTCATCGGCGAGGCCGAGCCGGTGCCGCCCGAGGGGCTGGTGCGCAAAGCCGAACCCGCCCGCGTGGCCGGCGGCCTGGCCCTGCAGGCCAGCGGCAGCGTGGATATCGCCGCGCCGCCGGAGCAGGTGTTCGCGGTGCTGCTCGATCCGGCAGCGCTGGCCCGGGTCATCCCCGGATGCCATGCGCTGCAGCCCGAGGGCGAGCACCGCTACCGTGCCGACGTTACCGTCGGCGTGGGGCTGGTGAAGGCGCGCTACGAGGCGCGCATCGAGCTGTCGGAGATCGACGCGCCGCGCAGCCTTCGCCTGGCCGGTTCAGGACAGTCGTCACTGGGCACCGGAGCCGGCAGCGGCACGGTGAGGCTCGAGGCCACCGCGTCCGGCACGCGCCTGCACTACGACTATGCGGCACAGGTGGGCGGCAAGGTCGCGGCGGTGGGCAGCCGCATGCTCGAAGGCGCCGCCCGCATCGTGCTGGCCCAGCTGTTCGAATCGCTCGGCCGGCAGGCCATGGGCCAGGCCGCGGTTCGCACGGGCTCGTGGTGGCAGCGCCTGCTGTCTTGGCTGGGAGTGCCTCGATGAAGCCGGCAGCCTTCGAGTACCAGCGCGCCGAGACGGCCGCGGAAGCCGCGGCGGTGCTTGCGCAGCTCGGCGACGAGGCGCGCATCCTCGCCGGCGGGCAATCGCTGATGGCGGTGCTCAACATGCGCCTGGCCCGGCCGCAGCGCCTGGTCGACATCTCGCGCTCGTCGGCGCTGGCCAAACTGCGCGTCGACGGCGCCATGCTGCACGTCGGCGCGGCAGTCACCCAGGCCATGCTCGAGTGGCGGCCGGGGTTGGCGCAGGAACTGCCGCTGCTGGCGCTGGCCTTCCCGCACATCTCGCACTTCCAGATCCGCAACCGAGGTACGGTGGCCGGCAGCATCGCGCACGCCGACCCTTCCGCCGAGCTGCCGCTGGCGCTGCTCGCTCTGGGCGGCGAGATCTGCCTGCGCAGCGCGCGCGGCGCACGCCGCGTGGCCGCCCAGGACTTCTTCACCGGCATGCTGCTCACCGCGCGCCGGGCCGACGAACTGGTCGAGGCCGTGCGCTTCCCGCTGGCCACGGCCGGCCAGGGCCACGGTTTCGAGGAGTTTGCGGTCCGCCATGGCGACTTTGCCATCTGCGCCGTGGCGGCGGTGGCCGATGCGCGCCGGCTGCGCATCGCCGTCGGCGGCGTCGCCGACCGCCCGGTGGCGCGTGATCTGCCGCTGCTCGACGGCGCCGCGCTCGACGACGCCCTCAACGAACTCGCCTGGTCGCTCGACGTGCGCGACGAGCCGCAGGCCAGCGCGGCGCTGCGGCGCCAGCTGGTCCGCCGCCTCGGCCGCCGCGCTGCCGATCGGGCCCTCACCACCCGGAGACCTGCATGACCGTGCTGGACGCCCGCGCCGAACATCCGGTGCGCCTCACGCTGAACGGCCGCGAGCGATGTGCCAGCGCATCGCCACGTCGGCTGCTGTCGGACTTCCTGCGCCACGACCTCGGCGCCACCGGCACCCACGTCGGCTGCGAGCACGGCGTGTGCGGCGCCTGCACGGTGCAGATCGACGGCGTCGCGCAGCGGGCCTGCCTGACGCTGGCGGTGCAGGTCGACGGCCGCGAGATTCGCACCGTCGAAGGCCTGGCCGGCCAGGAGGAGGTTCTGCAGGACCTGCAGGCCGCCTTCAAGCGCCACCATGCGCAGCAATGCGGCTTCTGCACGCCCGGCATCCTGATGTCGTGCACGGACTGGCTCGCGCGCATCGCCGGCCGTGGCGTGCCGGACGAGGAACAGGTGCGCGAGATGCTGTCCGGGCACCTGTGCCGCTGCACCGGCTACACACCGATCGTCGCCGCGGTGATGGACGTGGCGCGTGCGCGTGCCGCGCAGGGGGCCTCGCATGCTTGACCTCGGCCGCACCTTCCTGCAGAGCGTCGAGCGCAGTCCGCGCCAGGTCGCGATCGTCGACGGCGGCCTGCGCCTGAGCTACCTCGAGTGGGCAGGCCGGATCGGCGCCGTGCAGCGCGGGCTCGCCGACGCCGGCCTCGCGCGTGGCGACCACCTGCTTGTGGTGCTCCAGAACCGCTGGGAGATGGCCACGCTGCACTGGGCCTGCCAGTTCGCCGGCATCGTGATGACGCCGCTCAACTGGCGCGCCAAACCGGAAGAGATCGACTACTGCCTGGCCGATGCCGAGGCGAAGGCGATCGTCTGGGAGCCGGTCGAGGACGCCGCGGTGGCTGCTTCCTCGGCGGCGAGCCGGGCGCTGCGCATCGGCGTGGGCGAAGTGCACGGCGCGACGCTGCACTTCGAGGACTGGATGACAGCCCCGGACGAGCCCGTGCCGCACGCCGAGGCGTCGGATTGGTCGCTGATGCTCTACACCAGCGGCACCACCGGCAGGCCCAAGGGCGTGCCGCGACGCCAGCGCGCCGAACGCATCGCCGCGCTGGCGCATGTGGCGCAGAACCGCTATGCGGTGGGCGAGTGCACGCTGGGCGTGATGCCGCTGTACCACACGATGGGCGTGCGCTCGCTGCTGTCGCTGGCGCTGATCGACGGGCGCATCGTCTGCATCCCGCGCTTCGACGCCGCTCGCGCGCTCGCGGCGATCCGCGACGAGCAGGTGACGCATCTCTACCTGGTGCCCACGCTCTACCACGATCTGCTGTCACACCCCGACTTCGCCGCCACCGACGTCCGCAGCGTGCGCAAGCTCGGGTTCGCGGGTGCGCCGATGCACGACGCGCTGCTGCAGCGCTTGCAGGCGGCCTTCGAGCCGGAGCTGTTCGTCAATCACTACGGCAGCTCCGAGATCTACACCTTCTCGATCAACCAGCGTGCGGCCGAGAACCCCGGGTGTGCGGGACGTGCCGGGCTCAATACGCGGCTGCGTGTCGTCAAGCTCGACCAGCGCGACCCGGAGCGCCTGGCTGCGCCGATGGAAGAGGGCCAGATCATCGCCGAGCTGCGCAGCGACGAAGCCTTCGAGGGCTACCACAAGCGCCCCGATGCCGACGCGAAGAGCCTGCACCGCGGCTGGTACTTCACCGGCGACACCGGCTACGTCGACCCCGAAGGCGATCTGTTCGTCACCGGCCGCGTCGACGACATGATCATCAGCGGCGGCGAGAACATCTCGCCGGTCGACATCGAGTCCGTGCTGTCGCTCCACCCCGCCGTCGACGAGGTGGCCGTGGCCGGGCTGCACGACGAGCGCTGGGGCCAGAAGGTCGTCGCCTTCGTGAAGGCGAGCCGGCCGGTGGACGCGCAGGCGCTGGACGCGCACTGCCGCGACAGCGACCTCGTCAATTTCAAGCGCCCGCGCGACTACGTCTTCCTGCGCGAAATCCCCAAGAGCCCGGTCGGCAAGGTGCTGCGGCGCAAGTTGCAGTCGGGCGAGTACGAGCCCGCCCTTCCGGAGCTGCCTTCCATCCCCCCGGCCTGAGGAGAACGCGCCGCCATGGCCCATCTGCACACCGCTGCCCACACCAGCCTGCGAGGCTGGCTCCGCCATCTCGCCGCCAGCGACCGCCTTGCCGCCATCCGGCCCGGCGTGGCGCTCGAACACGAGCTTGCCGCCATCGCCAAGCGTCTCGACGGACGGCAGGCGGCTCTCTTTCCGCACCCAGGGGGTCACCCGATGCCGGTGATCTCCGGCTTCATGTCACGGCGCGCCTGGATCGCTGAAGCGATGGGTGTCCCGGAGGCCCGCCTGCTGCAGCACTTCCGTGCGGCTGCCGAGAAGCCGCTGGCCTGGCGGGAAGTGGACCCAGCCGCAGCGCCGGTGCAGCAGATCGTGCACCGCTTCGCCGGCGGCGCCGCCGACATCCGCGCACTGCTGCCCGTCCCGACGCACAGCGAACACGATCATGGCGCCTACATCACCGCCGGCCTGGTGATCGCCAGGAATCCGCGCACCGGCGTGCAGAACGTCTCGATCAACCGGATCCAGATCCACGGCCCCGACCGGCTCGGCATCCTGATCCTGCCGCGCCACCTGCATGCCTTCTTCGCGGCCGCGGAAGCGCAGGACGAAGCGCTGGAGGTGGCGATCGCGATCGGCGTGGACCCGCTGACGGCGCTCGCCTCGCAGGCCATCGCCCCGATCGACTGCGACGAGCTGGAAATCGCGGGCGCCCTTCATGGCCAGCCGCTGCCGGTCGTGAAGTGCCTGACCAACCAGGTGCGCGTGCCTGCCGAGGCCGAGATCGTCATCGAAGGCCGGCTGCTGCCCCGCGTGCGCGAGCCGGAGGGTCCGTTCGGCGAGTTCCCGAAGTACTACAGCGCCCGCGAGGAACGCGAAGTCATCGCGATCGATGCCGTGACCCACCGCCGCGACCCCGTGTTCCACACCATCGTGCCGGCCGAGATGGAGCACCTCCTGCTCGGCGCGATCCCGCGCGAGGCCACCTTGCTGGCGCATCTTCAGCGCAGCTTCCCCAACGTGACCGACGTGCACCTGACGGTCGGCGGTGTCGCGCGCTACCACCTCGTCGTGCAGCTGAGGAAGACGCGCGAAGGGCAGGCCAAGAACGTCATGCTCGGCGCCTTCGCCGGGCACTACGACGTCAAGCAGGTGATCGTGGTGGACGAGGATGTCGACATCCACGATGCGAACGAAGTCGAATGGGCCGTGGCCACGCGCTTCCAGGCCGACCGCGACCTCGTCGTGATCGCCGGCGCGCAGGGCTCCGCGCTGGATCCGTCGACCACGGTCGGCTTCGCCGGCAACAAGCCCTCGCCCGAGTGGCAGGGCTACGGCGCCAAGATGGGGCTCGACGCGACCAAGCCGCTGGCCAGCGCCGAGCATGTCTTCACGCGCGTGCGAATTCCCGGCGAACGCGATGTCGATCTTGCCCAGGCCGTGGCGGCCACCGGCGCCGCCGCCCTGGTCGGCACGCCGCTGCAGGCCGAATGAAGCGCCTCATCGTCGCGATCACCGGTGCCAGCGGCGCCGTCTACGGGGTGCGGCTGCTGCAGCTGCTGCGTACCGTGCCCGGGGTGGAGACGCACCTCGTGCTGTCCCAGGCAGGCGGGCTGACGGTGGCGCAGGAACTGGACATGACGCGCAGCGATTTGGAAGCGCTGGCCGACGTCGTTCACAGCCCGCGCGACATCGGCGCGTCGGTGGCCAGCGGCTCCTTCGTCACCGAAGGCATGGTGGTGGCCCCCTGCTCGATGAAGACCCTGGCCAGCATCGCGCTCGGCCTGGCGGACAACCTCGTCAGTCGGGCCGCCGACGTGGTGCTCAAGGAGCGGCGCCGCCTGGTCCTGCTGGCGCGCGAGACACCGCTGAACCAGGCGCACCTGCGCAACATGCTGGCGGTCACCGAAATGGGCGGGGTGATCTGCCCGCCGGTGCCTGCGTTCTACCAGCGCCCGCAGTCGCTCGACGAGGTCGTCGAACACACCTGCGTGCGGGTGCTCGACCTGTTCGGCCTGGGCGACAGCGCGGCCGCTGCTTCCACCCTCGCCGTGCGTCGCTGGTCGGGGCTCGCCCCGTCGACGAGCGCTTGACCCTCGACACATCAACCCGGAGACAAGAATGAAGATCATCGCCCTTGCGGCCGCTGCCGCCTCCACCTTGCTGGCCAGCCTGCCGGCGGCCGCCAAGCTGAACTCCTGCGATGGCCCCATCGTGTTCGGCACCACGCTCAGCGAGACCGGCCCCTTCTCGACGCTGGCCGACCGCTGGCGCAAGATGACCGAGGTCTTCGCCGAGGAGATCAATAAGAGCGGCGGCATCGCGGTCAAGGCCTGCAACAAGAAGCTGCCGCTGCAGTTCGTGATCTACGACGACCAGAGCGTGCCGGCCACGGCCGTGCAGCTCTACGAGAAAATGGCCACCGTCGACAAGGTCGACTTCTTCGTCGGTCCCGACTGGAGTTCGATCGGCGGCCCGGTCCCGCCGATCGCCGACAAGTACCAGATCCCGATGGTGATGGCCAACGTGGCCACGCCGGCACTCTACGACCGTGGTCTCAAGTACACCTGGGGCACGCCCTTCCCGGTCGTTCCCAACTGGTCGGCGCGCTACTTCGACATGCTGACCAAGGTCAGTCCGAAGCCGCAGTCGATCTACTTCATCACCCACGACAACCCGGTGATGAAGGGTATCACCGCGACCTGGAGCAAGAAGGCCGAGGCGCAGGGCCTGAAGGTGCTCGGCAACGAGACCTTCAGCCCCGAGCTGAAGGACTTCACCGCGCTGATCGCCAAGGTGCGCGCCGCCAAGGCCGACGTCATCTACATCAGTGCGTACGACAACGCTTCGGTGCCGCTGGTGCAGCAGATGCGACAGCTGAAGGTGCGCGCGATGGACGTGCACCACACGATGCTGACGGGCGCGCTGGCGCGCCAGGTGGGTGCCGACATCGAGGGCATGACCGGTGAGCTGAGCTGGTACCCCGGGGTGAAGGGGGCCTACAGCGAGCTGGTCGAGACGGTGATGCAGCGCTCCAACGTCACGATGTTCGACTACATCTGGACGCTGGGCCGGCTGACCTCGTACCTGGCGATGGTGCAGGGCATCGAGAAGGCCGGCGTGGTCGATCGAGAGAAGGTGCGCGAGGCGCTCTTCAAGGCGACGATCAAGAGCCCGGCCGGCGACGTCAGTTTCGACGAGCGCGGCTTCCCGAACACGAGCGCCTTCACCGTGCAGATGCAGAACGGGAAGGTAAATGTGGTGTGGCCGCCGGAGGTCGCCACCGGAAAGCTCGCCTGGCCTTCGCCGAGCTGGCAGCAGTGACGCCAGGGCCCGCATATCCATCATGGAAGTCCTGCTTCAGGTACTGATCGGCGGCATGTTGCTCGGCGGGCTGTACGCGCTGGTCGCGTTCGGTCTCTCGCTGATCTACGGCGTCGTCCGCATCCTCAACTTCGCGCACGGCACGCTGCTGGCGGTCTGCGGCGTGGCGGCGAGCCTGGCCTTCTCGGCCTGGCAGATGCACCCGGCGCTGATTGCGGCGCTGCTCGCGCCGCTGCTGTTTGCCTTCGCCTGGGCCTACTATCACCTGCTGCTGCGTCCGCTGGCCTCGCGCAACCACTTCGAAGGCACCGTGGGTACGGTGCTGGTCACAGTGGGTACGCTGATGATCCTGTCGGACCTGACCGCCAAGGCGGCCGGTGCGACCCAGCGCAACATCCCGCTGCGCCTGCCGGCGCTGGAGTTCGGTGAGATCGTCGTCTCCAGTACGCAAATGCTGATCCTCGGCGGCACCGTCGTGCTGACGATCGTCATGCACCTGCTGCTCAAGCACACCTGGTTCGGCCGGGCGGTGCGGGCGGTGACCCAGGACGCCGTCGGCGCGCAGATCTGCGGTGTGCGCAGCGTGCACATGAAGGCGCTCACCTTCGCCTTCGGCTCGGCCACCGTCGCGGTGGCGGCGGTGCTGTACGTGCTGTCCTTCCCGGTCGATCCCTACATGGGCTTCGGCCTGACGGTGAAGGCCTTCACGATCATCGTCGTCGGCGGCATCGGCAACCTGCCGGGCGCGCTGCTGGCCGGCGTGTTCCTCGGCGTGGCCGAGGGGCTCACCGGCCTGTACTGGAAGCCGGAGTGGGCCCCGGCGCTGAGCGTGATCGCGATGCTGCTGATCCTGGTCGTCTGGCCCAAGGGGCTGGGGAGGTCGGCATGAAGGGGCTGCACCGTCTGCCCCCTCTGCTGGGGCTGGGCCTGGTCGCGGCGCTGCTCGTGCTGCCGTTCAGCGGCAATGCCTACCTGACCACGTTCGCCTTCACGGTGCTGATCGCCTACATCCTCGGCCAGAGCTGGGATTGGGTGGCCGGCGAGATGGGCTACGTCAACCTGGGCCACTATGCCTTCTACGGCATCGGTGCCTATGCCTTCGCCATCGTGCTCGTCGGCGGATCGCCGTTCTGGCTGGCCTTCGTGGCGGCGCTGGGCGTCACGGCCGTCGCCGCGCGTCTGCTCGCGGTGCCGCTGTTCCGCCTGCACGGCGACTACTTCGCCTTCGCGTCGCTCGCGCTGCTGCCGCTGCTAGAGGTGCTGGCCTATAACCTGACACCGATCACGCGAGGCGCCGACGGCATCGTCCTGCCGGTGGCCCAGGTGCTCCAGCCGGCCTATCTCATCGCGCTGGCCGTGTGCGTGGTCACCTTCGTCGTCACGCTGCGCATCCACGGCGCCCGCTTCGGCTATGCGCTCAAGAGCATCCGCAATGACGAGCAGGTGGCGGAGACGGTGGGGGTGCGCATCGCGCCGGTCAAGCGCCGCGTGCTGGTGCTCTCCAGCCTGTTCGGCGCCGCGGCGGGGGCTCTGCAGGCCTGGCAGATGAGCTACATCGACCCTGCCACCGTCTTCGGACTGAACGTCGCCCTGGCACCGATCGCGATGGTGCTGTTCGCCGGCTCGGGATTGCGCTACGGGCCGCTGATCGGCGTGCTGCTGCTCGCCTCCATGCAGCAATGGCTGCTGGTCAGCGTCAAGGGATTCCAGGCCACGCTGTATGGCGCGACCCTGCTGCTCATCGGCCGCTTCATGCCGGGCGGCTTCCTGCGCGCGAAGTGGGTGCGGCGCGTTCCGGGTCTTGCGGAGTTCGGCCGCGAGCATCACGAACATGCGACGGCCTCCGCCATGCAGGCGCCTGGACAGGCCGGCGGCGAACTTCCGCTGCCGACTCTGCAGGTCGCCGGGGAGCGGCCTCTCATCGAACTGCAAGGCGTACGCATGCAGTTCGGCGGCAATGTGGCCGTCAACGACGTCAGCCTGTCCATCCGCGCCGGCGAGATTGTCGGGCTGATCGGTCCCAACGGTTCCGGCAAGACGACGCTGTTCAACTGCATTTCCCGGGTCTATACACCCACCGCGGGGCGAGTGCTGTTCGACGGACAAGACCTCGCAGACCTGGGGCGCGATGGCATCGCGCGACTCGGAGTCGGACGCACATATCAGATTCCGCGTCCGTTCTCCGACCTGACGGTGCAGGAGAACATCGCCATCCCTCTGATGTTCGGCGCGAATCCGCTGTCGCCGCGCGATGCCCTTCGCGAGGCGCGGGCGTTCGTCGACTACGCAGAACTCGGCCCGCGGCTTTACGACCGCGCTGACGCGTTGTCGGTGCAGGAGAAGAAGGCGCTCGAATTCGCACGCGCGCTGGCGTGCCGCCCGCGGCTGCTGCTCGTCGACGAGGTGGCGTCGGGTCTCACCCCCGCCGAGGTGAGGCGCTTTGTCGAACACATCCGCCACGTGCGCGACCGCTACGGCATCACCGTGATCTGGGTCGAGCACATCTTCTCCGCCCTGGAACAGGTCGTCGACCGCGTGATTGCGCTCGAGCAAGGCGTGCTGATCGCCGACGGCCCGCTCGACGCTGTGGTCAGGAACGAGCGGGTGCTCGCCACCTATCTGGGCGCCGCCGCAACGGCCCCCCAGGCCTCTGCACCACCGTTGCTGATTCGAGGAGTTGCCTGATGCTCAGCCTGACCCGACTCGCTGTCGATCACGGCAAGCTGCGTGCGCTGTGGGACGTCTCGATGCACGTGGGGCACGGTGAACGTGTCGCCCTGCTCGGTGCCAACGGGGCCGGCAAGTCCACGGCGATGGGTGCCATCGTCGGTCTGTACGCCGTGGCATCCGGCGGCATCGAGTTCGATGGCGCACCGTTGCAGCGCGCCTCCACAGCGCAAACCGTCGGCCGCGGCATCGCGCTGGTGCCGGAAGGACGGCGGCTGTTCCCCGGAATGACGGTTCAGGAGAACCTGGCCATGGGCGCCTACGCCGCGGCGTCCCGGCGTGCACTCGACGAGCCCCTGGAGCAGGTTTTCGGCCTTTTTCCGATCCTGCGCCAGAAGGCCAGGCAGAACGCCGGCGAACTCAGTGGCGGGCAGCAGCAGATGGTGGCCATCGGCCGCGCGCTCATGTCGCGCCCGCGCCTGCTCCTGCTCGACGAGCCCTTCATCGGCGTGGCGCCTCTGTTGGTCGAAGAGATCCTCACCGCGCTGCGCCGCATCGCGGAGCAGGGCGTGACCATGCTGCTCGTCGAGCAGAACACCCATCGCGCACTCGACTTCGTCGATCGCGCCTACGTACTCGAGAACGGACGGACCGTGCTGGAGGGCAGCCGCGAGGACTTGCTCGGCGACCCGGCCTTTGCCGCCAAATTCCTGGGCCTCGAATGAACCTGGAGACACTTCAATGACGAGAGAAGAAGAGATCGTCGCGCGCTCGAATGCGTTCCGTGCGCAGTACCGCGCCGACACACCGGCCTGGTACCGCGGCGAAATGCATCTGGCTTTCACGCTGGTGTTCACCTTCGGCGTGATCCTCTACTGCGCCTCCCGCCTGCAGCAGCCCTCGTGGCTGGAGTGGGTCGGCGTGGTGCTGCCGATGTTCCTGTTCGGCAACTGGGCCGAATGGGCGGCGCACCGCTACCTGCTGCACAGCCCGAAGAGTCTGCTGAAGTCGGCCTACAAGCGCCACGTCAACACGCACCACCAGTTCTTCTCGCACAAGACGCTGGACTACCACGGCCATCGCGACTGGCGGGCTCTGCTGTTCCCCCCGTTCGCCCCGGTGCTGTTCGTGCTGGCGGCGCTTCCGCCTGCCCTGCTGCTGGGCGCGGTGTGGACTCCCAACACCGGCTACATCGCGATGCTGACCATGGCCGCGTACTTCCTGATGTACGAGGGGCTGCACACGCTGTCCCACATCGAACATCCGCTGCTCGACCGCCTGCCGCTCGTCAACACCGTGCGGCGCATGCACGTGCTGCATCACAACCCGGACTTCATGCACACCCGCAATTTCAATCTCACCTTTCCGATCTGCGATGCGCTGTTCGGCACCAGCGACCTGGACAAGGGCGTGATCGGCACGCTGTTCAACGGCATGTCCGACGCAGCCCGCAAGCCCGAGGACCGCGCCCGTGTCGAGGCGCAGCAAAGTGAACGCGGCCGCGCTGCCGCCAGGAGTCTTTGATGCCCCTTCGTTCCGAGGCACGGCTGGAAGGCCGGACCGCCATCGTGACCGGCGCCGCGCAGGGCATCGGTGCACGCTACGCCGCGGCGCTGGCTGCCGCGGGCGCTGCCGTGGCCTGCTGCGACGTGCTCGATGCCGAGCCGGTGGCAGCACGTATTCGTGATGCCGGGGGGCGCGCGATCGCACTGCGGGTCGACGTCACGTCACCCGAATCGGCGCGGACGATGGCGGCAGCCACGCTCGATGCCTTCGGTCGCATCGACGTGCTGGTCAACAACGCCGGACTGTTCGCCAACCTGGCCATGAAGCCGTTCGACCAGATCGACGCCGCCGAGTGGGACCGGGTGATGGCGGTCAACGTGCGAGGCAGCTTCGAGTGTGCCAAGGCGGTCGCACCGCAGATGCGCGCGCAGGGCTACGGCAAGATCGTCAACATCGGATCGGGCACCGTGTTCAAGGGAGCCCCGATGCTGCTGCACTACGTGGCCTCCAAGGGTGCCGTTACCGCCATGACCCGTGCGCTGGCACGCGAGCTCGGCGATGCCGGCATCCGCGTCAACACGCTGTCGCCGGGGCTGACCGCCAGCGAGAACACGCTGGCCAATCCGGCGTGGCAGGGCGCGGTGAGCGCCAACAACATTGCCAGCCGCGCGATCAAGCGCGAGGTCACCCCCGAGGACTTGTGCGGCACGCTGGTCTATCTCGCTAGCGCGGAGAGCGACTTCGTCACCGGCCAGGTGATCGTGGTCGACGGCGGCTCGGTGATGCATTGACGAGGCCGACATGACACTCCATGCACAACTGCTGATCGATGGCGCCTGGCGCGCTGCGCAGGGCGGGGCGACCGCGGCATCGATCAATCCCGCCGACGGGCGGACCATCGGCCGCTACGCCGCGGCCGGGCTGGCCGATGCACATGGCGCGATCGCCGCCGCCCGTCGGGCCTTCGAACGACCCGACTGGGCCCAGGCACCGCGGCTGCGCCAGCAGGTCATGCTCCATTGGGCCGATGCGCTGGAGCGCAAGAGCGACGAACTGGCGCGGCTGCTGACGCTGGAGAACGGCAAGGTGCTCGCGCAGTCGCGCGGAGAGATGGCCGGTGCGATCTCGGAGATCCGCTACTACGCCGGGCTCGCGCGCACCTACCCCGGCCATGTGTTCGAGGTGGAGCCCGGCGTGTTCTCCACCTTGATCAAGGAGCCGGCCGGGGTTGCCGGCCTGATCATCCCCTGGAACGCTCCGGTGGTGCTGCTGATCCGTGCGCTGACACCGGCGCTGGCGGCCGGCTGCACCGTGGTGATCAAGCCGGCGCCGCAGTCCGCGCTGATCACCGCGGCGGTGATCGCCGAACTGCACGCCGTGCTCGCCACGCTGGGCGACAGGGTTCGAGGAGTCGTCAACCTGGTGAGCGAGCGTGGCCACGACGTGGCCCAGGCCCTCGTCACTTCCCCCGAAGTGGACGTGATCAGCTTCACCGGCAGCAATGCCACCGGCGCCCGCATCATGGCTGCGGCCGCGCCGACGATGAAGAAGCTGTCGCTGGAACTCGGTGGCAAGGCGGCCTGCCTGGTGTTCGATGACGTCGACGTGGAGCGCGTGGCGGGCCAGCTGGCCGCTGCCGCTACCATCATCTCCGGCCAGCAGTGCACGGCGGCGCGGCGCGTGCTGGTGCACGCCTCGAAGTTCGAGGCGATGAAGGTGGCGCTGTCGCGCGCGCTGTCTTCCCTGGTGGTGGCGCCGGGAGACTCGCCGGGCGCCCAAGTCGGGCCGCTCATCGATGCGGCCTCGCGCGAGCGAGTCGCGGCCCAGATCGAGCGCACGCTGGCCGAAGCCGACGAGGTGGTCCTGCGAGGCGGCCGGCCCGGGGGTGACCTGGCGGCGGGTTGCTTCCTGTCGCCCACGCTGGTGGCACACCGCGACACCGGTGCCTTCTTCCTGCAGGAAGAGATCTTCGGCCCGCTGGTCGTCATCGAGCGGTTCGAGGACGAGGTCGAGGCCGTCGCGCGCGCCAATCACAGCGAGTACGGCCTGGCGGCCAGCGTGTGGACGCACGACGGCGCGCGGGCGATGCGCGTGGCGCGGGCGCTGCGCAACGGCACCGTGTGGATCAATGACCACAACAAGCTCTTCGCCGAGGCCGAGACCGGTGGATATCGGCGCAGCGGCCTGGGTCGGCTGCACGGCGTCGATGCACTCGTCGACTTCACCGAGATCAAGCACATCTATCAGAACGTGGGCGTCGTTGGCGCCTGACTTCAACACTCGAGGAACCACCATGAAACTTCACGAACTCGCCCATCCCGCCGCCGTGCTGCCCGCCGAGCTCGACGGCTTTCGCATCGAGCTGAAGGCCGAGCAGGAGCGCGCCGACATCGTGCTCGACCGGCCGCCCTTCAACGTGGTGAGCATGCTGGCGCGCGACCAGTTGCGCATCGCGTTCGAGGCCCTCGATGCCGACGAGCGCATCCGCATCATCGTGCTGCGCGGCGCCGGCGAACATTTCTCCAGCGGCGGCGACATCAAGGGCTTTCTCGAAGCGACGCCCGAACATGTCAGCGAGCTGGCCTGGAACGTCGCGGCGCCGGCGCGCTGCAGCAAGCCGGTGATCGCGGCGGGCCGCGGTTACTGCTTCGGCGTCGGCTTCGAGCTGTCGCTGGCCTGCGACTTCCGCCTGGCCACAGAGACGACGCTCTACGCGCTGCCCGAGCAGAAGCTTGGCCAGATTCCCGGATCCGGCGGTTCGGCACGGCTGCAGAAGATGGTGGGCATCACGCGCACCAAGGACATCGTGATGCGCTCGCGGCGCATCTCCGGCCGCCAGGCCCTCGAGTGGGGCGTGGCCACCGAGTGTGTGCCCGATGCCGAGCTCGAGCGGGCCACCGATGCCCTGGTGGACGAACTGCGCGGCTTCTCCCCGATCGCGCAGCGCACCGCCAAGAAGCTGCTGAACGACACCGAAGACTCACCGCTGTCCATCGCCATCGAGCTGGAGGGCCACTGCTACTCGCGCCTGCGCAGCTCGGAGGACTTCCGCGAAGGCGTCGAGGCGTTCCACAGCAAGCGCAAGCCGGCCTTCGTCGGCCGCTGATCAGGTCAATCCACCGCCTGCAAGGAGGCTGCATGGTCACCGAAATCTCCAGATCCCGTCGCGCGCTGACGCTGGCTGTCGGCGCCGCCGCGCTGACGGGGCCGTGGATCGCGCCGGCGCGCGCCTCTGACTATCTCGGCGGACCACTGCGCATCGTCGTGCCTTACCCGGCGGGCGGTTTCAACGACACGCTCGGGCGACTGATCGCGAAGCAGCTGTCCGCGGCGTGGAAGGTGAGTGCCGTGGTGGACAACAAGCCAGGTGCCGGGACGGTGATCGGTACGCAGGCCGTGGCCACGGCCCCGGCCGATGGACAGACGCTGCTGGTCATTCAGTTTCCGTTCGCCTCGAACCCCTGGCTCTACAAGCTGCCCTACGACACCGAACGCGCGTTCGCGCCCGTGATCCTGGCAGGGCGCTCGCCCATGGTGCTGGTCACCCATGCGGGCAGCCCCTATCGCAGCGTCGCCGATGTTCTGACGGCGGCGCGCGCCAGTCCGGACAAGATCAACTACGGCACCTCGGGTGCCGGCTCGTCCAATCACCTGGCCATGGTGCTGTTCGAGAGCCAGGCCGGCGTGCGCATGAACCCCGTGCCCTACAAGGGCAGCGCCCCGCTGATGACCGACCTGTCCGGGGGGCACGTCGGGCTTGCCGTCGACCTGCTGCCGCAGGTTCTGCCCTTCATCCAGGCGGGCAAGGCGCGCGCGCTGGCGATTGCAAGCCAGCGTCGATCCCCCCTGCTTCCGGACGTGCCCACCGCGGCCGAAGTCGGCCTGCCGGGCTACGAGGTGTCGTCCTGGCACGGCTTCGTCGTGCCTGCGGGGACGCCGCAGCCTGTGATCGACAAGCTCAATCGCGAGATCAACCGAATCCTTTCCACCGAAGAGGTCCAGCGCGCGTTCGCGGCGCAGGGCGTCACGCCCGATGGTGGCTCACCGGCTGTGCTGCGCGACTTCATCGCCAGCCAGATGACGCTGTGGAAGCGCGTCATCGAACAGCACGGCATCAAGGCCGAATGAACCCAAACACAACTCCTGGAGACAAACCATGAACCGACATCATCTCAACTCGCTGGCCGCCGCTCTCGCGATCGCCGCACCGCTGGCTGCATCCGCCCAGACCGCACCGATCCGCGTCGGTGTCGTCACCCCGCTGTCGGGCACCTACGCCGGCATCGGCCAGCAGGTGAAGTGGGGCCTGGACCTCGCCGCCGCGCAGATCAATGCGGCCGGCGGCGTGATGGGTCGCAAGCTGGAACTGGTCTATGAGGACGAGGAGGCTAACCCGGCCGTGGCCACGCAGAAGGCCGAGAAGCTGTTCCAGGTCGGCAAGGTTGACTTCCTGACCGGCACGGTGAACTCGGGCTCGACCCTGGCCGTGGGCCAGGTGGCCGAGCGCAACAACCGATTGATCGCGACCACTGTGTCGTTCGCCGATTCGATCACCGCCGACAAGTGCAGCCCCAACGTGTTCCGCGTCAACGCGCGTGCCGGCATGCAGAGCGCCGCGCTGGCCGACTGGATGGCCTCGACGCAGAAGAACGCCAACGTCTTCTACCTGGGGCCTGACTACGAGATGGGCCGCAGCACGGTGGCGGCCTTCAAGGCGGCCGCCGAGGGCAAGGGCGCCAAGACCGCTGGCGAGGTGTTCGCGCCGCTGGACAACAAGGACTACTCGCCGTACTTCGGCCAGATCCGCGGCGCGCGCCCGACGGTGATTTACACCTCGGTGGCGGGCAACGACACGGTGCGGCTGTTCACGCAGATGGCCGAGTTCGGCGTCAACCGCAACGTGCAGGTCCTCGGTGCATCGGGCACGGTGACCTCGCAGAACCTCGCTGCGATCGGCAAGGCCGCCGACGGCTTCGTCACCGGCGTTGGCTACTCCCCGAGCATCGACTCGGCCGAGAACCGCAAGTTCGTCGCCGACTTCGAGGCGGCGAACAAGTCCAAGCCGGATCTGTACGGCGCCGATTCCTACGGCGTGCTGTTCTTCTACAAGGCAGCAGTGGAGAAAGCCAAGAGCACCGACACCGACAAGGTGCGCGAGGCCATGCGCGGCCTGCAGTGGGCGACGCCGCAGGGCACGAAGACGATGCGCGCGGGCGACCACCAGGCGATGCAGGACATGTACGCCGTGAAGGTCGAAGGCGGCCAGTTCCAGATCGTCGGCAAGGTCGCTGCCGCGGCGGCGATCGGCCCCGACGCCTGCAGCCGGTTCTGAGGCGGCCCCATGCTGGACTGGCTGCAATTCGTGCTGGCGCCACAGGTCGTCAACGGCCTGTCCATCGGCGTGGCGGTGGTGCTGATGGCGCTCGGGCTGACGATTATCTTCGGCCTGCTCGACGTCATCAACATGGCGCATGGCGAGTTCTACGCGATCGGTGCGTATGCGGCGCTGGCGCTGATCGGCATGGGCCTGCCGTTCTGGTGGGCGCTGGCGCTGACGCCGCTGCTGATGGCGGCGCTGGGCTACGCGACGGAGCGCGCGCTGATCCAGCGGGTCTTCAACAGCAAGGACCGCCACACGCTGACGCTGCTGCTGACCTTCGGCATCGCCATCATCCTGGAGGACATCCTGAAGATCGTCTTCGGCGCGAATCCGATGCGCATCGAGCAGCCGATCAGCGGCGCCACCGAGATGTTCGGGCTGTTCTTCCCCAATTACCGCCTGTTCCTGATGGCGGTGGGCGCCGCGGTGATCGCGGTGGTGTGGGCGGTGGTGTTCCGGACGCGGCTCGGCGCGATGGTGCGCGCCGCCGCCTACGACCGGCACATGGCCGCATCGCTGGGCGTGCCGGTCAGCGTGGTCTACGCCGGCACCTTTGCCTTCGGGGTGGCGCTGGCGGGCCTGTCGGGGGTGCTGCTCGCACCGATCTATTCGGTCTTCCCGACCATGGGTCGCGACTTCGTGCTGATCGCGTTCAGCGTGGTGATCATCGGCGGCATGGGCTCGATCAAGGGCGCGGTGATTGCCGGGCTGCTGCTGACCCAGGTGCAGTCGATCTCCAGCCTCTACACCTCGCCGGTGTGGAGCGACCCGCTGTTGTTCGGAATCATGGTGCTGGTGCTGATGTGGCGCCCGCACGGTCTGTTCGGGAGGCTCGGCCATGGTTGAGGCACTGACCATCGGGCGGGCGACCGCCCCATCCGCCGGCACACGGCGTTCCGCGGTGCGCGCACTGAGCTATGCCTTCTTCGCGATGGCGCTGCTGTTCGCGGCCGTCGCGGCCACGCTGGGCGACGTCTTCTTCTTCCGGCTGGCCACCGAGGCGCTGATCTTCGGCGGCCTGGCGCTCAGCGTGGACCTGCTGCTCGGCCGCACGGGCCTGCTGCCACTGGGGCAGGCGCTGTTCTTCGGCTTCGGCGCCTATGTGTCGGCGCTGACGCTCAAGCACCTGGCACCCTCGCTGCCGCTGGCCCTGGCGCTGGTGCTGGTCAGCGGCACGCTGGTCGGCCTGGTCGGCGGGCTGATCGCGATCCGGGCCAAGGGCGTGTATTTCGCGCTGATCAGCTTCGGGCTGGCCCAGGTGGTCAGCAAGATCGTCTTCAACACCCGCGAGCTGGGTGCATCGGACGGGCTGATCGGCGTGCCGGCGCCCGTCGTCGGCCTCGGCGTGGCCAGCCTGGACACGGCCCATGCGCCGAGCTTCTTCCTGCTCGTGCTGGCCGGCATGGCGCTGCTGCTGGCGCTGCTGATGCGGCTGATGGACACGCCCTTCGGCCGCACGCTCGACGCGATCCGCACCAACGAGCAGCGCCTGGCCTTCCTCGGCTTCGACCCGTGGCGCTACAAGCTGGCCGCCTTCGTGCTCGCGGCCGACATCGCGGCGCTCAGCGGGGCGCTCTACCCGATGCTGCGGGGCTTCGTCTCGCCCGAGCTGATGTTCTTCCAGGTCTCGGGCAATGCGGTGATCAACGTGATCGTCGGCGGCACCGGCAGCTTCGTCGGCGCGCTCTACGGCTCGGCGCTGCTGACGGCGCTGAAGTCCGTGGTGGGCTCCTTCACCGCCCACCATGCCATCGCGATCGGCGCGCTGTTCGTCGTGTCGGTCATCTTCTTCCCCAAGGGGCTGATCGGCTACCTCGCGCCGGCCCTGGAGCGCCGCTGGAGCCGCCGATGAACGATGCCACCCTGCCCATCCTGCAGGTGCGCGACCTGACGGTCCGCTTCGGTTCGCTGGTGGCGGTCAACGGCGTCGGCTTCGACGCGCAGCGCGGCCAGATCACCGCCGTGATCGGACCCAACGGTGCCGGCAAGAGCAGCCTCTTCAACCTGATCAGCGGCGCCATCCGGCCCAGCGCCGGCCGCGTGACGTTCGAGGGGCGCGACCTGACCGGCGCGAGCCCCGAGCGCATGCTCGCGGCGGGGCTGTCGCGATCGTTCCAGATCACCAACCTGTTCTTCGAGCTGCCGGTGCGCGAAAACCTGCGCCTGGCCGCGCAGTTCGTCGAGGGCGGCCGTGGCCTGCTGCGGCACGTCTCGGCTAGCCGGGCCGCGCAGCGCCGCGTCGACGAATTGATCGAGCGCTTCGCGCTGCACGCACGGGCCGACGACCTCGCGGGCTTTCTCTCGCATGGCGAGCAGCGCCGGCTGGAGATCGCCGTGGCGCTGGCGGCACGGCCGCGCCTGCTGCTGCTCGACGAGCCGACGCAGGGCATGAGCCACGCCGACACGCAGGACACCGCGGCGTTGATTCGCAGCCTGGTCGACGATGGGCTGTCGATTCTGCTGGTCGAGCACGACGTGGACCTGGTCATGGACCTGTCGGACCACGTGGTCGTCATGCACCAGGGCGCGAAGCTGGCCGAAGGCCGGCCGGAGGCGGTGCGCGCCGACCCGGCCGTCCAGGCGGCGTATTTCGGTGAAGTCCAGGAGCCCGCCCATGCTTGAGCTGCGTGACGTTCACACCCACTACGGCCTCAGCCATGTTCTGCAAGGAGTCAGTCTGCGCGTCGAGCCGGGGGAGGTGGTCGGCCTGTTCGGTCGCAATGGCGTGGGCAAGACCACGGTGATGAAGACCATCGCCGGCTGGGTGGCGCCGAGCCGCGGCGCGGTGCTGCTGGAAGGGCAGCCGATCGGCGGCCTGCCGCCGGAGCGGATCTGCCGGCGCGGCATCGGCTTCGTGCCCGAAGACCGGCGCATCTTCCCCGGCCTGACCGTGCAGGAGAACCTGGTGCTCGGCTTCATGCAGAGCCCCGGCCGCAGCCGGGCCGAGGACCGGCGCAGCCTCGACGCGATCTACTCGCGCTTTCCGCGCCTCGGAGAGCGGCGCGGCCAGATGGGCACGACGCTGTCCGGCGGCGAACAGCAGATGCTGGCCATGGCGCGCGTGCTCGTCGGGGCGCCGCGTCTGCTGCTGATCGACGAGCCGACCGAGGGGCTGGCACCGAAGATCGTCGACGAGATCTTCACGCTGATGGAAGGGCTGCGCCGAGACGGTATCCCCATCCTGCTGGTGGAGCAGAACATGCACCGCGCCATCGGCCTCGTGCAGCGCTTCTACGTGCTGGAGCGCGGCGCCATCGTGCTCGAAGGCGATGGCGGCAACACCGCCCATCGCGAGGCGCTGGTACGGCAACTGGCGGTGTGACATGGCACCGCACGACGAACGCATCGCCTGGCTGCTGACCCTGCAAGGAGTCGAAGATCGCAGGGGCGCGATAAGGGCATGTCTGTCGACAGCTGCCGAGGCGGGCTTCCACTTCGTGGCGATCGACCCCTCGACTGACATCCGCGTGCCGGAAGTCGAGTCGGAAGCTCTGGTACAGGGACTGCAGTGCATCCTCGTGAACGATGCTGCGCACTTCCTGCTCAGTGCGAGCCTGGGCGATGCGGAGCGTTGGTCGCAGGCGTGGGCCCTGTCGCGTGACGGCTTCGACGGGTTCATTCTGTGCGATGGCAGCGCCAGTGGTACGCATGCGCAATCGCTGTTTGCAACGGCTCGTGCGCTGGTGCGCAACCTAGATCAACTCGACTGGGAGCGGTATCAGTAGTGGTCGAACTGACACTCCGAGATGGCGGCGGCGACGACAAGGGTCTGCCATCGCCCGCGCCAAAGACCGACACTCACGTGACGAAAGTTCGAGCGTTGCATGGTCACGCAGGCGGGAAGTTTCGAGCGCCTCAGATGACGACTCCTGCACAGTCGGTTCCAGAGCGTTTGCGGCAATTGAATCGCATGTTTCGCACGATCAGCCTTTGTGGTCACCACATGATCCGCGCTGAGGACGAGCAGACGCTGGCTCAGGCCATCTGCACGGTGATGGTCAAAGATGGCGGCTATCGGATGGCCTGGGTGGGGTTGGCGGAAAACGACGCGGCCCGGAGCATTCGCGCTGTCGCCTGCGCCGGAATTGAAATTGGCTATCTCGAGGACCTGAATCTCACTTGGGCCGACACCGATTGCGGGAGCGGACCTGGCGCTCGGTGCATTCGCGAGCAGACGGTCCAGGTGACGCGGGACATCACCAACGATGCGCGGTTCATGCACTGGCGGGCAGAAGCCGCCAGGCGCGGATACGCTTCGTCGATCGCATTGCCGCTCACGATCGGGACGCAAACTCGTGGCTTCCTCGGCATCTATTCGGAGCAGCGTGACGCGTTCGGTGAAGATGAGATCAGCCTGCTCCCCGGGGCGGCGGACGATCTGGTGTACGGCATCACCGCGCAGCGCGACCGTCGTGAACGCGATGCGCTGAAGGAGCTGGCACATCGCGCCGAGGAGGCCGAAGCCGCGACGCGCCAAGAGCGCTCTCCTCGCCCACATGAGTCATAAGATCCGCACGCCGATGAATGCCATCATCGGGCTGACGCATCTGCTCGCGCGCGACACGCGCGACCCGCTACAGAGCAGCCGACTGGCCAAGGTCGACGGTGCCGCCCAGCACTTGCTGCGGCTGATCAACGACGTTCTCGACCTGTCCAAGATCGAGGCCGGCAAGATGGCGCTTGAGAGCACCGGTTTTTCGCTCGATCGCTTGCTCCAGCAGACTTTCGAGATGGTCGCCGGCTGCGCGCGCGAGAAAGGTCTGGAACTCGTGCTGGACACCGCCCATGTGCCAGACGGGCTGCGTGGTGACCCGACGCGGCTGTCGCAGGCGCTGATCAACCTGCTGTCTAACGCAGTCATGTTCACCGACGCGGGTTGGGTGCGCTTGCGCATCGAAACGCTGCGGTGAAGTGGGTCACGTGCACTGCTGAGCTTCGAGGTGTGCGACACCGGCATCAGTATGTCGGCGGAGGCTCAGGCCGGACTGTTCGAAGCCTTCGAGCAGGCCGACAGGTAGATCTCCAGGTGCCATGGCGGTACCGGCCTGGGGCTGGCGCTGACCCGCCAGATCGCGAAAATGATGGGTGGCCAGGTCGGAGTCGACAGCCGGCCCAGTGCCGGCAGCCGCTTCTGGTTCACTGCCGAATTGCAGGTCGAGTGCGACGACGACACCGCGGCTGCGGCGCTGTGGGGACAACGCGCGCTGCTGGTGGACGACCTCGCCGAAGCGCGCCTGCCGCTGCGCCAGCAGCTGCAGATGTTCGGGCTGAAGGTCGACGACTTCGACGACCCGGCCGCGGCTATCGAGCGCGCAGTGGCAGAGAAGGCGGCGGGACGCGGCTACGACGTGCTGCTGCTGGATCATCGGATGGCCCCACACGACGGGCCGCAGACCCTGGGCCGTCTGCGCGCGATGCTCGGGACGACGCTGCCACCGGCCATCCTGGTCAGCGCCGACGATGACGAGCTCTCGCACCGGAAGGCCCTAGCGGCTGGCTTCATCGGCTTGCTGCCCAAGCCGGTCTCGTCGACGAAGCTGCACGACATCCTCGCTGGCGTGCTTCTCGGCGCGAGCCCGTGCCGGGCACCGCAGGCGACGGCGCTGGGACCTTCGGAGGTGCTCTTGCGTGCCCGGCATCACGGCAGCCGTGTGCTGCTGGCCGAGGATAGCCCGATCAATCAAGAGGTCGCCCGCGAACTGCTGTGTGCGACGGGCCTGGCTGTCGACGTGGTCGGCAACGGGCAGCAGGCGGTCGATCGGGCGTTGTCGGGCCGCTACGACTTGGTGCTGATGGACATCCAGATGCCCGAGGTCGACGGCCTGGAGGCGGCGCGCCGCATCCGCGCTGGCGGACGGAGTGCGCTGCCGATCGTTGCAATGACCGCAAGTGCGTATGGCGAAGACCGCCAAGACTGCCTGGACGCGGGAATGAACGACCATGTCGCCAAGCCGGTCGATCCCAAGCGCTTGTATGCGACTCTGGCGCGATGGTTGCCGTCGGACGCTACGCGTGTCGTCACACCGGCCGACGCGCCGCAGCTGGTGCCACTCCCGCAGCAATTGCGGTTGCAGGAACAACTGGCAGGCATTGAAAGGCAGGATGTTGAGCGAGAGATGCACGTAGCCGGCGGGTCGCCGGATCTGCTGATGCGCCTGCTGCATTTCTTCGTCGAGGCTTACGGCGACACCACGATCGCGCTGACCCCGGGGCACACTTACTCCCTGCGTGGTGCTTGCGCGACAGTGGGGGCTGTGCGGCTAGCCGCAGCCTAGCGCGACTACGAAATCAACGCCACCCAGAACGGCGACAGCGCGCTGCTGCAGGCACAGGCTGCTGCGATTCACGGTGACCGGCTCAGCCTCGTCGAGAAGCTTCAGGTCAAGCTCGCCACCTGAATTGGCTGCTGTTAGCGGTGCAGGCGTTGCCCGCGCGGCCGAACACGCGGCCGCTGGCAAGCCTTCATGCAGTCCTGGCCGATCTCGCTCGATGTGTCCGAATGCAGGCTGGTGCAACGGCCGCGCCTCGCCGATGCGGAGCGTCAGCGCGAGGTCAGCGAGGTCAGTCTCCACAATGGACTTCCTACAGCGTGAGTAGCTTGGCAAGGGTCCATTCCGACCCAGTCCTGTGGAGAAGGCGAAAGAAGGCCAGAAAGCCGAACTTCACCGACAACTGCTGCTGTTAAGGCTTGTGCGACACCTGCCCTGACGCGCAGGTGGTCGAGCTAGCCGAGTGCATGAGGGCAGGTGTCGCACAAGGCTCGGGGGAGGAAACCGCGGCGAACGCCACGGCCGTTGTTGAGCGCAACGGCTATGGAGATTGGTCGGCGCTGGCTCGGCGATCCGGCTGTCCGCACCGCCTCAGCGAGATCGCGCATGCAGGCAAGTGTGGCTGGCGACGAGTCGCCGTGGTGTCGCAATGGTCGCCAGCGCGGTATGCGGGTGCGCTCTCCAAGCAGCGCGCGCAGCCAGCTACCGGACGCCTTGGTCGGCGTCGTGTAGAGCGACGGCGAAGGCGCCGCGTCATGAGACTGGCGGCGCCCGGATCGAGCAGCCGCGCACGAAGACCTGCAACACCACCATCGCTTGGCCGCAGTGCGCGCACACGAAGGTCGGTGTGGGTGCGGCGACGGGCGCGAGGAGGGATCGCGATTGGCCAAGAGCGGACGTGTGTCTGACTATTTGGGTAGCCGCGACCAGTCTGTCCGCCGGTAACGCGGGGCGTTGCCGCAGCACGAGCGCTGTGCGCAGTCAGGAGGCCAGTTGCCGCTGGATTTCGCGCCGCACATGGCGCACGTGCTCCATGCCGCGCGCGTCGGCCACGTCCTCGCGGCCCTGCGCCACCGCCTGCCCGATCGCCTCATAGTCGCGCAGCCGCAGCTTCTGAAGTGCGGCGATCGGATGCTGGGCGTACACGATGGGCATGTGGATCGAGGGAAACAGCCGCCGCAGCTCGCGGTTGGCCGCGAGCTCCAGCAGCGCGCGCCAGAAGCTGCGGCGCGCCCGGGCGAACGCGTCCGGATCCTGGGCGCTGTCCGCGCTGCGCAGCTGCTGCAGGGCGCGCGCGAGCGCCTGCGGCCCGCGCCCAGCCGCCACCCCGCGCGCGGCGCTGCGCGCGAGCAGCCCGGTCATGCGCTCCGCGACCTCCAGGACGTCCATCGTCTCCTTGACCGTCAGCGCGCGAATGGCCGCACCCTTGTGGCGCAGGATTTCCACAACGCCTTCGGCGGCGAGCCGCTGCAGCGCCTCACGCACCGAGTTGCGGCCGACATCGAAGCGCGCCGCCAGGTCGGCCTCGACCAGCCGCTGCCCCGGCACGAACACGCGCCGCTCCAGGCCATGCAGGATACCGAAGAAAACCGCGTCCGACGCACTCTCGGGTGCGTCAATGAAGGCGTCGGCCAGGGGCGCAGCGGCGGCGGGCATCAGGACTCCTGAAATCGTAGGGCAATATTGTCCTACAATCCGACCCCACGGCCCCCGCCGCCCGGCTCACGGAGAGACCATGAATTTCGACTTGCCCGCCGAAGTGCGGGAGCTGCAACAGCGCACGCAACGCTTCATCGCCGAACAGGTGATCCCGCTGGAAAGCGACCCGCGCGCCGCCGGCGCCCACGGCCCGAGCGAGGACCTGCGGCGCGAGCTGGTTGCGCGCGCCCGTGCCGCCGGCCTGCTCACGCCGCATGCATCGCGTGAGCTGGGCGGCCTCGGCTTGAGCCACCTGGCCAAGGCGGTGGTGTTCGAGGAGGCCGGCTATTCGCGCCTGGGCCCGACGGCGATGAACATCCACGCGCCGGACGAAGGCAACATCCACCTCATGGAGGAAGTGGCCACGCCGTCGCAGAAGGAGCGCTGGCTGGCCCCGCAGGTGGCGGGCCGCACGCGTTCCTGCTTTGCCATGACCGAGCCGGACGGCGCCGGTTCCGACCCCGGCATGCTTGCGACGACGGCCGTGCGTGACGGCGACGACTACGTGCTCAGCGGCCGCAAGTGGTTCATCACCGGGGCCGAAGGCGCCGACTACGCCATCGTCGTGGCGCGCATGGAGGACGGCTCGGCCACCATGTTCCTGACCGACATGGACCGTCCCGGCATCCGGCTGGAACGCAGCATGGAGGCCATGGACACCTGCTTCACCGGCGGCCACGGCGTGCTGGTGTTCGACAAGCTGCGGGTGGCCAGCGAGGACGTGCTGGGCGAGGTGGGCCAAGGCTTCCGCTATGCGCAGGTGCGCCTGGCGCCCGCGCGCCTGACCCACTGCATGCGCTGGCTGGGGCAGGCGCGCCGCGCCCACGACATCGCCGTGGACTACGCCCGCCAGCGGCGCGCGTTCGGCAAGCCGCTGGCCGAACACGAGGGCGTGGGCTTCATGCTGGCCGACAACGACATCGACCTGCAGACCGCGCGCCTGCACATCTGGCACACCGCTTGGCTACTGGACCGCGGCGAGAAGGGCAACTTCGAGTCCAGCCGCGCGAAGGTTGCCTGTTCGGAAGCCGAATGGCGCGTGGTCGATCGCTGCGTGCAGATCCTGGGCGGCCAGGGCGTGACGGCGGAAACGGCAGTGATGCGCATCTTCATGGACATGCGCGCCTTCCGCATCTACGACGGCCCGAGCGAGGTGCATCGCTGGAGCATGGCGCGCAAGATCGTGCACCAGGCCAGCCAGGGAGCCGCACGATGAGCGCTTTGGACCGCTTCCGCCTGGACGGGCGCATCGCGCTGGTCACCGGCGCCTCCAGCGGCCTGGGCGAGCACTTCGCCGCCGTCCTGGCCGAGGCCGGCGCGCGGGTGGCGCTGGCGGCGCGGCGCGTCGACAAGCTGCGGCCGCTGGCCGAACGCATCGCTGCCGCAGCTGGGGAGGCGCGGGTCCTGGCGCTCGACGTCACCGACGCTGCCAGCGTGCGCGCCTGCCTGGACGAACTCGCTTCCTGGGGCGCGCCGGACATCCTGGTGAACAACGCCGGCGTGACCATCACGCGGCCGCTGCTGGAGCAGACGGAAGAAGATTTCGACCAGGTGCTGGACACCAACCTCAAGGGCGCCTGGCTGGTGGCCACCGAGACCGCGCGCCGCATGGTGGCAGCCCGCCGCGGCGGCAGCATCGTCAACGTCGCGTCCATCCTGGGCGAGCGCGCGGCCGGGGGCGTCGCGCCCTATGCGATTTCCAAGTCCGCGGTGATCCAGGCAAGCAAGGCGATGGCGCTGGAGCTCGCCCGGCATCGCATCCGCGTCAACGCGCTGCTTCCGGGCTACGTCGTGACCGACCTCAATCGTGAATTCCTCCAGAGCGAGGCCGGCGACAAGCTGCGGCAGCGCATCCCGAGTCGCCGCTTCGTTGAACTGGCAGACCTCGACGGCCCGCTGCTGCTGCTCGCCTCCGAAGCCGGCGCCGCGATGACAGGCACTACCGTGGCGGTCGACAGCGGCCACCTGGTGAGTTCGCTGTGAGCCAGGGACTGGCACTCGATCCCCTGGCGGGCTGGATCCTGCAGCAGGGGCTGGCGGGCTCGGCGTCCGCCATCACCGTGCAGCCGCTCTCCGGAGGCCAATCCAATCCCACGTTCCGCGTCAGCACGGATCGCGGCGAGTACGTGCTGCGCAAGCAGCCGCCGGGACCGCTGCTCGCGTCGGCGCATGCGATCGATCGCGAATACCGCGTGATGGCCGCCCTCGCGGACACGCCCGTGCCGGTGCCGCGGATGCTTGCCTGGTGCGACGATGCCTCCCTGATCGGCACGCCGTTCTACTTAATGGCGTTCCTGGCCGGCCGGGTGCTGGCAGACCAGTCGCTGCCCGGCGCGCAGCCGGCGGAGCGCGCCGCCCTCTACGGCGAGATGAACCGCGTGCTCGCGGCGCTGCACGCCGTGGAGCCCGCGGCCGTGGGACTGGGCGACTACGGCCGCAGCGGCAACTACGTCGCGCGCCAAGTCGCCCGCTGGTCTCGCCAGTGCGAGGCATCCACGCTTGCGTTGCCGCCGACCATGCGGCGCCTGATGGACTGGCTGCCGCAGCACCTGCCGGCGCACGATACCACCACGTTGGTGCACGGCGACTACCGCCTGGACAACCTCGTCTTCCATGCGCGAGAGCCGCGCGTGCTGGGCGTGCTGGACTGGGAGCTGTCGACGCTGGGCGATCCGCTGGCCGACTTCTCCTACCACTGCATGAGCTGGCGCATCCCGGCCTCGCTCTGGCGCGGCATAGCCGGACTGGACCTGCGCGCGCTGGGCATCCCGGACGAGGCGAGCTACGTGCGCCAGTACGAGGAGACGTCCGGCCGCGCGACGGCGCCGCACTGGGAGTTCTACATGGCGTACAACCTGTTCCGCATGGCCGCCATCCTGCACGGCATCGCGCAGCGTGCCGCCGACGGCACGGCGGCGGCAGCGGATGCGGTGGAGACCGGGCGCAAGGCAGCCCCGCTGGCGGAGCTGGCCTGGGACTGCGCCATGCGCCACCAGGCCGCCACGCGCTAAGGCACGGGCGGGCGCCGCGCCCGCCGGCTGCCGCCGCCTCAGGCTGCCTTCTTCAAGGCGATCACCCGACGCTGCAGTGCTTCGAGCAGGCCCTGCTCCTGCTGGCGGGCCGCCTCGACGCTGCGTGCCCGCACGTGTCCATAGCCGCGGATGGATTCGGGCAATGCGGCCAGCTTGACGGCCGTTTCGTAGTGGCCGGGCTCCCGTGTAGACACGAGGACCGCCAGGGCCTGCTCGATGTTGGACTTGTACTGCGCCATCAGCGCCCGCTCCATGCGGCGCTCCTGCGTGCGGCCGAAAACGTCGAACGCCGTTCCCCGCAGGAAGCGCAGTCTTGCCAGCAGCCGGAACGCAGGGAGGATCCATTGCCCGAACTCGCGCTTGCGCGGCTCGCCCGTCGCCGGGTCCCGCTTCGAGAGCATGGGGGGAGCCAGGTTGAACACCAGCTTGAAGTCGCCTTCGAACTGGCGCTCCACGCGCTGCAGGAAGCCCGTGTCGGTATAGAGGCGAGCCACCTCGTACTCGTCCTTGATCGCCATCAGCTTGAACCAGTACTTCGCCACCGCGCGCGTGAGCTCGCTGCGCCCGGGGAAGCTGCTGCGCTCGACGGAGCGCACGTGTTCCACGAAATCGACGTACTGCCTGGCATAAGCCTCGTCCTGGTAGTCCACCAGGAAGCGCTTGCGCCAGGCGATGGCCTCGTCCAGGTCCTCGATGATCGCGGGCGCGAGGCTTGCGGACTCCGTCGCCTGCATCGTCGACAACGTGCGCTCGACCGCGTTGGGGTCCACCACCGTCCGGCGGCCCCACAGGAAAGCGTCGCGGTTCATCTGCTGCTGCGCGCCATTGAGTTCGATGGCCTGCTCGATCGCGTCGGCGCTGACGGGGATGAGGCCCCGCTGGTAGGCGAAGCCCAGCATGAACATGTTGGCGGCAATGCTGTCCCCCAGCAGCGCAGTGGCGATGCGGCCCGCCTCCACGAAGTGCGCGGCCTCGGCGCCTACCGTGTCCACGATGTTGCGCTGGAGGCTACCGCGCGGGTACTGCATGTCGGCCTTCCGGGAGAACTCGCCCGGCATCGTTTCCTGGGTGTTGACGACCATTTGCGTGCGTCCCTGGCGCGCAGCGGCCAGCGTCTTCGAGTTGCCGGCAACGATCATGTCGCAGCCGAGCACCAGGTTCGCTCCACCCGCCGCGATGCGGATGGTCTTGATGGCCTCGGGCGATTCGCCGAAGCGCAGGTGGCTCCAGACCGATCCGCCCTTCTGGGCGAGACCGGCCATGTCCAGGATGCCGCAGCCCAGTCCCTGCAGGTGGGCAGCCATCCCCAGGATCGCCCCGACAGTGACCACGCCCGTGCCACCCATGCCCGTGACGAGGATGCTGTAGACGCCTTCGTCCAGGGACGGCAGTTCCGGCTCCGGGAGCGCCACGAACGGGCCGCCCGTGTCGCTGGCGCGGGCGGGCTTGCGCAGCGAGCCGCCGAGTACGGTGACGAAGCTGGGACAGAATCCCTTCACGCAGGAGTAGTCCTTGTTGCAGGAGGACTGGTCGATGGTGCGCTTGCGACCCAGCTCATTCTCCAGCGGTTGCAGCGAAATGCAGTTGGACTTCGCGCCGCAGTCGCCACACCCTTCGCACACCAGGTCGTTGATCAGCAGGCGCTTGGCCGGATCAGGGAACTGGCCGCGCTTGCGCCGGCGACGCTTCTCGGCGGCGCAGGTCTGGTCGTAGATCAGCGCCGTCGTCCCTTCGATCTGCCGCAACTCCTCCTGGATCGCGTTGATCTCGTCCCGGTGGTGGACCGTCAGGCCCGCAGGCCAGCGGATTGCCGCGGGGTACTTTCCCGGTTCGTCGCTGACGACCACGATGCGCTTGACGCCCTCGGCGTGGACCTGGTTCGCGATGGTGGGAACGTCCAGGACGCCATCGTGCCGCTGGCCTCCCGTCATCGCGACCGCGTCGTTGAACAGGATCTTGTAGGTGATGTTGGTCTTCGCCGCGACGGCGGCCCGGATGGCCAGCAGCCCCGAGTGGAAGTAGGTTCCGTCGCCGATGTTCTGGAACATGTGCTTCCGCTTCGAGAACGGAGCCTCGCCGACCCAGGACATGCCCTCGGCGCCCATCTGCGTGTAGCCGGTGGTGGAACGGTCCATCGCCTGGGCCATCCAGCTGCAGCCGATGCCTGCATAGGCCTTGCTTCCTTCGGGCAGCACTGTGGACGAGCTGTGCGGGCAGCCACTGCAGAAGTAGAAGCTGCGGGACAGGATGTCGATCACGCCCTTGGGAGCGCGCAGGGCGCGGATCTCGTCGACGCGCCGGCGCAAGGCTTCGAGGCCACCGTCGTGGAGGTGCAGGAGCCGCTCGCCGATGGCGAGGGCGATCTGATTGGAATCGAGCGCCATCTCCGGCTGGAACAGGCTCCTGCCCTCCTCGTCGAGCTTGCCGATGACCGCGGGCGCACCGGCCTTTCCATAGAGCTGCTCCTTGAGCTGGGACTCCAGGAGGCTGCGCTTTTCCTCCACGACCATGACCTTCTGCAGGCCGTCGGCAAAACGCGCTGCGCCCGCGGGTTCCAGGGGCCAAGTCATGCCGACCTTGTAGATGCGGAGCCCGAGCTCGCCTGCCTGCTCCTCCGTGAGGTCCAGGTCGTGCAGGGCCTGCAGCACGTCGAGGTAGCTCTTGCCGTGCGTGATGATGCCCAGCATCGCCCGGTCTCCATCCACGACCACCCGGTCGATGCCGTTGGCGCGGGCAAATGCCTTCACTGCGTCCAGCTTGTGGCGGTGCAGCCTCGCCTCCTGGGCGTGGGGTGTATCCGGCTGGCGAAGGTTCAGGCCGTCCGCGGGCAATTCCACGCCTTCGGGCAGGACGATGCGGACCCGGTCGACGTCGACGTCGATGGAGGCCGTCGCTTCCACGGTGTCCTTGACGCACTTCATGCCGACCCAGCACCCGCTGTAGCGCGACAGGGCCCAGCCGATCAGACCGAAGTCCAGGATTTCCTGCACGCCGGCGGGACTTAGGACGGGAATCATGGCGTCCACCATCGCGAACTCGCTCTGGTGGCAGGTCGTGGAGGATTCGCAGGTGTGATCGTCGCCCATGAGGACGAGGACGCCGCCATGCCTGGACGAGCCCGCGAGATTGCCGTGCCTGAAGGCGTCCCCGGTGCGGTCGACGCCCGGGCCCTTTCCGTACCACATGGCAAAGACGCCGTCGTACTTTCCCTCCCCGGCCGCCTCGGCCTGCTGCGATCCCCAGACAGCGGTGGCAGCGAGGTCTTCGTTGACTCCGGGGACGAACACGACGTCGTGGACAGCCAAGGCCTTGGACGCCTTGCCGAGCTGCTCGTCGAGTGTGCCCAACGGCGACCCGCGATAGCCTGTGACGTAGCCGGCCGTACTCAGCCCCTGCGCCTGATCACGCATGTGCTGCGTCATCGGCAGGCGCACCAGGGCTTGCGTTCCGGTGATGAAAACCCGGCCCTGGCGGAGCGTGTACTTGTCGTCGAGGCTGACTGCGCGGTTTTGCATGGCGATCCTGGAAGTGGTGTCGAACCAAGTGCCGACACTTTTGTCGAACGCTGTAAGGCCGCGGAGAATCACAGATTCCCTGCTTGCCGGAAGCTAGGGAAACTACCAAGTTGAGGGCTGCGTCCGAGATCCGTATAACCGGGTGTTTTCACAAGTGACGACACTTGCCGGCCGGCTGTGCGAAGCGGTGAATCAGGAAAGCTGTCGCGCACATGAAGTCCACTAGATCCCCCCGCAAGGCAGCCGCCAAGCCCTCCGTACCTCGCGACGAGAGCAACGTCGAGCGCCTGTACCTCGAGCTGCGTGACCGGGCGATGCGATATGAGTTCAAGCCGGGCGCGCGGATCAACGAAAAGTTACTCGGCGCGCAACTCGGCGTCGCTCGCGCAACGCTGCGGGAAGCCCTGAACCGCTTGGTGGCCGAGGGGCTGCTCGAGTTCGTCATGAACAAGGGCTTTTACCGCAAGGCCATCAGCGTCAACGAGGTGTTCGACCTTTATCAGGTCCGCATCGCGCTGGAGCGGCAGGCCGTCCTGCTGGCCGTCCAGCGCGCCCCGGACGAGGAAATCGCGGCGGTGAGGGCGTACTGGGTGGATGTGATGCGGCGCTCCGACCAGCTGGCCACGGCCGACCTGGTGCTGGCGGACGAGGAGTTCCACCGCCGCCTCGTGGCCCTGTCCCGGAACAAGGAGCTCACCTCCTTCATCGACATCGTCACGCGACGCACCCACGTGGCGCGCCACGTCGACATCGAGCAACTGTCGTCGTGGAACCTGCAGGCCTTCAACGCCCACCTGGAAGTGATCGACCTGATCGCGCAGCGCAAGACGGAGGAGGCGCTTCAAGTGCTTTCGGAGCACATCGACATCAGCCTGAAGAGGGCGATCGAAATCACCAAGGAGATGGTCGCGCGCTTCTTCCTGGCCGACGGCGCCGAATCCTTGCAGGTCGTGGAGCAGGCCGCCCAGCGCTCGCAAGAGCAGCTTGCCGCGTAGGCCGGGCCTCGTGAGGCAGGCCGGGCTCGCATGAAGGAGTTCTAATGTCCGACCCGCTACGCATCATCCACGGCCCCTTCGGACGCGTCGTGCTCGTCCGACTCGACCACTCGATGGTGCTGCACGCGCACCGGGACTGCCACATCGTCTTCAAGATCGGCGGAGCCGACATCCAGTTCGGAATCAACCGCAGGGAGTATCCGGTCACGGCGCAGAGCGCGCTGATGATCAACGCCTGGGAGCCGCACTTCTACAACCACCGCGAGACGAAGGAGAACACCGTCCTGCTCGCGTTCTACCTCCAGCCGCAATGGCTGAAGGAGCTGGACCGACGCTTCGCGCACAGCGCGCACCCGAAGTTCTTCGCGCGGCCGGTCGAGACCTTGACGCTGCGGCTGGCCCGGACACGGGACGACGTGGTCGATGCCTTGACCCAGCACGTTCCGCCGCGCACGCGCGAGATGGAGGCGCTGATTGCTGCGGTTTTCTGCGAGGTCCTGACGATCTCGCCACCGCGCAACCTGCTTCATTTCGGGGGCGATTATGGCGAACTTGACTTCGACGCACGCATCAGGAGGCTCGTCAAACACATTCTGAGCGCCGGCGATGCGAGCACCAGTCCGGAAGCGATGGCGTCGGCGGCCGGGCTGTCGCGGCCCCAGTTCTTTCGGCTGTTCAAGAAGTCGACCGGGATGTCGCCGGCCATATTCCTGAGCATGCTCAAGATGGAGTCGGGCCTGCGCAGCCTCACGCAGAGTGACGTGAAGCTGCAGGACATCGCCTTCGACCTCGGCTTCGATAGCGCGGGCAACTTCACGCGCTTCTTCGCCGGCATGCAGGGGTTCGCCCCGAGCAAGTACCGCAAGATCCTCGAGGTCATGTGAGCGGAACGCCCCGCCTCGCCGCCGGCCAGATCGACCAGCGGCGAAGGGTCGTTACCGGCGGCCTATTTCCACTCGACCAGGATCTCGCGATAGTCTTCCTTGCCGACGTTCTTGGCCTTGTGCTTGGCCGGCACCTTCACGCCCTTGCCGATCTCGGACATGACCTCAATGGTTCCGTCCTGGACCTTGAGCTCGAAGATCCCGTTCGTCGGTACCGGGAACAGGCCCACGTCGTTGCCATGCTCGTCGTAGATCTGCAGGGGAGCGCCTTGCACCGCGAACCACATGTAGGAGTGATCATGGGTGTGGACGGGCGTCTCCGCGCCTGCGGGAAGCACGAAGTCCCAGACGATGACCTTGTCGTTCTCGAACAGCTTGCGGCTTCCGACTCCGGGTTCGGATGCCATTTCCGTCGTGTTTCTCATGGTTTGTCTCCAGTAGTGTTCCAGGCTGTGCCGTGGATTTGTCGCTCGGCGCCGGCCGGCGCCTCCTTGGCAGACCCCCTGGAACTGCCTTGACGGCGCTACAGGATGTCCGCAAGGAATAGTAGGGACACCTGGCGCAAACTCCCTGTCGAAAGCTTGCGCGCCTTCGCAAGAAGTATCGGGACTTAGCATGGAGTCTCACGACTTCCAGGACGAACCGGGAGCGGCCTGAAGGTGCTGCTGTGTTCGCCTGGGGCGGAGGAGCTTGAAGGCAACGCGGCGTCTCCGACCCTCGGCCTAGCTGGTACGTCGGGCACCGGTGATGACGGCCACGCGGCCGGCCAGCTCTTGGGTGGAGGACATGTTGGGTTCCTTTCGGTGATTGGAGTCAAGGGGCACGCAAGGAACTCTAGGCTCCGGCCCTTGTCCGCGGTAGGTCATCAACGGCAACAACACTGGCAACCGTCGGTTGTGAATCCAGTCGTTTTGATGGCATCCTGGTGGGGTCGCTCGGAGACGCCAGTTGGATGAACTCAAAGCCATCACCACCTTCGTTCGTGCTGCCGAAGTGGGCAGCTTCCACCGCGCGGCCCTGGCCCAGGGCAGCACGCCGCAAGCCGTGAGCAAGGCCATCCGGGCGTTGGAGCAGCACCTGGGCGTGCGGCTCTTCCACCGCACCACCCGCAAGATCACGCTCACAGAGGAAGGTGAGCGCCTGTTCAACGACGTGCGCAGCAGCCTGGAAGGTGTGGCCGCCGCAGTGAGCCGGGCACGCAGCGCGGTGGGCGACGACGAGGGCCTGATCCGGATCAGTGCCGGTGGCTCGGCCGGGCGCAAGGTGCTGCTGCCGCTGGTGGTGGACTTCGCGCAGCAGCATCCGGGCATCGAGATCGACCTGTTATTGGAAGACCGCGCCACCGACACCATCGCCGAGCGCATCGACGTCGGCTTTCGCGCCGGCAATCCCCCCAACGCGCAGGTGATCGCACGGCGGCTGTTCGCCATCCAGCAGATCGTGTGCGCTGCGCCGGCCTACTTGGCGCGGCACGGCACACCCAGGCGGCTGCCGCAGCTGCTCATGCACCGCTGCACCGGCTACCGGCAGCCCGGTACCGGCCGCCCCGTGCCGTGGGAGTTCGACGTCAAGGGCGAAATCGTCTTCCAGCCGATGCACCCGGTGCTGTGCTGCAGCGACCCCGATGCCGAGATGCTCGCCGTGGCCGGGGGGCTGGGCATCGGGCAGGTGGACAGCATCAATGCGGCCGTGCCCCTGCGCGCCGGTGCCTTGGTGCCTTTGCTGACAGCACATGTCAGCGAGCGCATGGGCTTCTACCTTTACTATGCTCAGCGCCGGAACCTACCCGGCCGCGTGCGCAGATTCATCGATCTCGCCGTGCAACGGCTGAAGGACAGTACCGACTTCAGTTTCGCGGCCGCTGAGCTGCGCGCGCTTGCCCGCAAGGCCGCCGGCCTTACCGACGCGTCGGAGCTTGTGTAGACGCGCCAGGCAGGGCGAGATCGGGCCTTACAACGGCGGCACGGGGTGGATCGAGAGGCCTTGTGCGGTGACCGCCACCGTCACCGGAAACCGGTCGAGCACAAACTCATGAATGGCCTCCATGCCCAGGTCCTCGAACGCTACGACGCGTGCGCTGCGAATGGACCGCGACAGCAGATATGCCGCACCGCCCGTGGCCGCGAGGTAGCGGATCCGTGGCGGCAGATGGACGCGATCGCTTCGGTCCCGCGTTCGGCTTTGCCGATCATGGCCAGCAAGCCGGTGTGCGCCAACAGCGGCTCGACGAACTTGTCCATGCGGGTGGCGGTGGTAGGCCCCGCCGGGCCCACGGCTTCGTCGCCCACCGCATCTACCGGTCCCACGTAGTACACCACCCGGCCCTGCAATGAGATCGGCAGCGGCTCTGCCCGCGCCAGCAGGTCCACCAGCCGCTTGTGGGCGGCGTCGCGGGCGGTGAGCACCGGGCCCGACAACAGCAACGTCTGGCCCACGCGCCAGCGGCCGATGGCGGACTTGTCGAGCTGGGTCAGGTCCACTGCCAGGGCGTCGGGTGGGTCTGCACGCTCAGGGATGCCGTCCCACAGGCCTTCAGGCCACACCGGCAGCGGTGCCGGCCCATGGCCATCCAGCGAGAGGCGCAGCCAGCGGGTGGCGGCGCAGTTGGGCACCAGCGCCACCGGCAGCATGGCCGCATGGCACGGCGCGGTCTTCAGCTTCACGTCCAGCACGGTGGACAGGCCGCCCAGGCCTTGCGCACCGATGCCCAGCGCGTTGATGCGCGCATGCAATGCCAGCCGCAGCGCCTCCTCCTCGTTGGCCGCACCACGCTCACGCAGTTCCTGCAGGTCGATCGGACTGAACAGCGACCGCTTTGGCCAGTCTGGCTACCATCGACCGGACACGGTCGGCGACGAAAGTGGGGGCCGATCAGCGCAGCGCGCAGCTTTGAAGCCAGCGTGCCGCAGCTGGGACCGAGGCACCCCCCAGGATGCGGCCATCAGCGCCTGGCCCATCAGGAGAACGCCAACCCGGCGCGCATGGAGATGGCCAACCGCCTGTTCTTCCGGCTTTATCAATGCGCCAACATGTTGCATAAGACCGGCAGCCGTGCAGTGGAGCAGTACGGTCTGACGACGCAGCAATGGGCGGTGCTGGGGGCGCTGTCGCGGCCCGAGGCGGGCGAGGGCATGAGCGTGGGCGACTTGGCCCGCTACCTGATGGTGAGCCGGCAGAACCTGTCAGGGCTGCTGACGCGGATGGAGCGCGACGGCCACATCACGGCTGCGCCCGATGGCCAAGACAGGCGCTCCCGGCTCATCGCGATGTCGGATACCGGGCGCACCGTTTGGCAGCAGCACGCGTTGCCCACCAGCTGCCTTTCGTCGAAGACGTTGCGCGCTGCGGGTTTGCGCTAAAGACAGGCGGATTCATCCATGCTGACCGCGATGGGAGGAGGAGAAAGGAGGAGGAGAGGAGGAGAGAGGTGAGGAGGAGAGAGGTGAGGAGGAGAGAGGTGAGGAGGAGGAGAGAGCGCGTCTGTCCATTTGAGGGCCCGATCACCGCGGGAACTAACACGGCTTTGCCAGCGCCGAGTGCGCCTTGAAGAAAAAGCGCACGCGGCGCGAACCGATTCTTTGAAAGATGGAGCGCATCGTCAAGCATTGGTGGCGGGGCAACAGCTGGTGATGAGGCGGGTAGTTTGCTTCGACACTCGGCTTGGTCCGAGAAAGTTCCAACTCGGTCCGCTTCGGACGCGCTGAACAATGCCGTGGCGACGGCTTTCGGCTGGGCTGGGCGCAGGGCGCTTTGAACGTGGGTGGCGCAGTTCACCATTCGCCATGCCAGTGGCAACCAGCGCCAAGGATCAGAGAGGGCAGGGACTGGAAGCGGCCGTGTGGCGACCACTCAGGAGCTGTCGGCGTAGGTGCGCAATGCACCAAGTCCGCGCCGGGCGCCAGGACCGCAATCAGCCGGCCCTGCCACAGGGACCGGGCGCTGCCTATCCCGAAAACCCGCATGCGAGCCGTGTACAGCGGCAGCCGGCAATTTTCACCTCCACAATCTTATGGAGGCGGCACCCCTTTGATAGGCCTAGGATCGACCAGGGCGCCATCGAGCGCCTCAGATTTGTTCGCCGACATCTTCGAATCAAGGGGGCTAAATATGGCAAAGTTCCACTGGCGCGGCCTGGCAATTTCACTGGCCTTATCCTTGAGTTTAGGCGGCTGCCTTTTTGACGGCGGCGACTCGGAAAATACCACGACCACGGACGGTGCGCTTCCTGCCTCTGTGAAGGTTGCATTCGGCGCTGATCCGACCGAAACCGACACTGATGGTGACGGCCTGTCGGATGATTTCGAGATCAGGTACGGCTACCCGCTTCTTCGTCCGGATGTCGCAGATTCCGATGGCAACGGCATCCCGGATGGCGAGGACGACGCGGACAAAGACGGGCTTTCGAACAAGACCGAGCAAGCGCTCGCAACAAGCCCAATTCATGCCGATACGGATGGCGACTCTCTTCCGGATGGGGAAGAAGTCACCACCCTAAAAACGGACCCCCTCCTCAAAGATACAGATTCCGACGGTGTAGACGACGGACGAGAGGTTGCTAATGGCAGCAACCCCCTGCTCGCGGATGCAGACAAGGTGGTGCAGTCACGTGCCAGCTTCTCCAAATTCAACATCGGCACAGGGAAATCAGAGTCCGTCAACGTCAACATAACAGGCGCAGGCGACCTTGCATCGAAGGTGTCAGTCGGCATTGGTTCTGATAAGCCGGTGCCAGGCCAAGTCGGACGCCGTTTTGACATCCGCCTGGATCCAGCACTTCAGGCCTCCATGCAGTCGGCAACAGTCGAACTGCCCTATCAGGATAAGGATAACCCGGCCGATACGCCGGATCCCACCAACTTCGCAATCTACACCCTTAATCCCGACACGGGAATGTGGGTCGAAATTCCGTCGACGGTGAATCCCCAGACAGGGACGGTCATTGGAACAACGACGCACTTCTCGCCGTTCATGATCGCCGACAAAGTCGTCTTTCAGAACTCCTTGTCGAAGCTGGCTCAAACCTGCGACCTTGTTTCTGATCCGACTGCGTTTCCTTCTGACGTGGTTCTCGTGATTGATTCGTCTGGCAGTATGCAGACGAATGACCCCCAAAATGTGCGCGTCAGCGCGGCCATCAATTTCGTTGGTGGCATGAAGCCAGTTGATAAGGTCGGGGTCGTTGATTTTGACAGCGGCGCACGTTTAGCAATCGGCCTGAGCAGTGACCAGGGCGGGATCTCGTCCGCAATCAGGACCATTGACTCTAATGGGGGAACGGATATTGGCGCCGGCGTCAACATCGCCATCCAACAACTGCTCCAAAACAGCAACGTAAACAGAAACCGTGTCGTTATTCTGCTTACAGATGGGCAGGGAGCCTATGACCAGAATCTGACACAGCTGATGGTTGATAATGGCATCAGGGCCTTCACCATCGGTCTGACTGGGTCGGTCGATTCTGCGCTCCTCCAGGGTATCGCTACAGCCACCAAAGGCGCCTACAAGCAGATTGCCAACGCCAATGGTCTGAGTGGTATTTTCAAGGAGTTCTCCTCGGTGTTCGGTGATGACGGAACCGATTCAGACTTCGATGGGCTGACGGACTGCCAAGAGACGAATGGCGTCTACTACAGCTCTCTGGGAACGGTCATCATCACCGATCCCATGGTCGCTGACACTGACGGCGACGGCATCCTCGACGGTGCAGAAGCCGGCATCCCTCAGAAGGCCCCGGCTGGCGCAAAGAACCCCTGGGTGGTGATGGGCTATGCCGACCCCTCGAAGGCGGACAGTGATGGTGATGGCATTCCGGATTCCGAAGAGTTCCATGCCGGCACGAGCCCGCTGAGCGCAGACACTGACGGCGACGGGCTGACCGATATCCTCGAGCTGGGAACGCACGGAACCAATCCTCTTCTGGCGGACAGTGACGGCGACACCCTGTCGGACCTGGAAGAGCTGAACCGTGCAAGCGAAGGTTTTGATCCCACGACGTTCGACTACCGCGTCAACTCGTCATTTCGGCTGGAGCTGTTCAAAGGCTTTATCGGTGGCGATCTCATTGACATCGACACGACCCCTGAACTGGTAGGGCAAATCCTGTCAGGCGTGGTTGTCGTTGGAGACGTCCGCGACTTTTTGGCCAACCTGTTCCAAGGCGAATGGGCCAGTGCGGCGATCAATGTCGCGGGTGTGGTCCCTGTCGTCGGTGATGCGGCCAAGTCCGGAGGCGTCGCCGCTAAGTTCTTAGTCAAGTTTCCGGCCAAATACCACGAGATCATTAAATATGTTTCCAAGTACGTCCCCGATGTTGCAAAATTCCTGCCGGCTCCCGCAGCGAAGGTTGCCTCTGCTTGGTCGAAGACGCCGTTTGCACGTGGCAAGGAAATAGAAGCCCTGGTCGCGCCGCTTATCCCAGGAAAGGCCCTGCTCGGCAACTACCCCGTTATTGACGTGTTTGACCGGGCAACGGGGCGCGCGGTCAGCATTAAGTCGATGGATCTGGACGCAAAAACCTATCAAAGCGCCGCCACTTTTGGCCGAACCATTGAACGTTACGCTGACTCGCTGGTCAGTTTCAAAGGTACGAATGCCAGGAAGTTGGCGGACGGCACCGATTTTGGTGCCTTGCTCCCCAACCAAATCCAGTCGAGAGAGCTCTATATGGTGTTCAACAAGGCGCCCAGTGCTGAGTTTGAGGCAATCCTGCGCTCTGCGGCGCAGTCGAAGAACGTCGGCCTATCGATCAAAGTCATCCCCTGACCATGATTGCGGCCCCGACGCCCCAATGGTATGATCAAGCATGGACGCACAGATGCCTGACAAATTCGTCATTGATGCCTATCTCATTGGCGATTCTCTGTATTTTGTTGCGAACAGCGCTGTTGCCGATGGATCGGTGGTATTCGAGCTTCCATCGGAACGGTGTGAGCTGTCCGCACCGGATGAAGAATTGGGGAGTGCAATTCTCCGTACGGCGGCGCGGTGTCGTGAGGGGGTAAGTCTGCAAGGCGCCGGGTCCGACGATGTGGCCAAGGCCCTTGGGTTCAAATCGAATGCAGATATCCGGAAGAAGCTGGTTCCTTTCGTCATTTCGCGGAGCGGCAGTGGCGAAAAACTTGCCATTTATTTGATGCGGCGGCAAAAGAGCCAAGTTGTTTTTACAGGCGAAGAATTGCTGGCCAACATCGATGACAAAAGGCAGATTGGACAGTTGGCGCGCGCCGCCGCTAAGACGTCAACGCAGTGATCCCTGTATCTCATCTATTGCCAGCATTGCCCCCGGCCATTAATCTGGCCATGCGGTACAGCAGGGATGCAATGACCGCCAAGGTGGCGTAACTACAGGCCGGAAGCTTCCGCTTCCGGCCTACTGGTTTTTTTGGTCCTTTGACTTCGCCTTATCATCGGCGGCACTTGTCTGGGGGGCGGGATGTCGCGGATGTTGTCGGTCGCGCTGGTTGTTGCTTGCCTGGTAGCGGCGCTGCCAGTGAGGTCACAGACCCTCAATCCCCCCGGGGCCGCTTGAGCTGTGCGGCCAGCTGGCCAAGCCACAGGCGATCCCTTTGTCGAATTCGACAAAGACCGTTGCAGTTTCGCCCGGTCCGATCTGCAGGCGCGTGAGCCCGACCGGTTTGCCCGCGTGGCATCCCAGCTCTGTGCGGCTTCCGCCAAACGCTCGCACCGCGCGCCTCTAGCCAAAGATCTCGCCGCGTGCCTGCAGGACTACGACGCCAACGTCTTGAGCGGAACGTTGGAAAGCTCAACGGCACAGCCGCTCGAGAGCCGCCTGCACCAGCTGACCCAGGGCAACTCGTACCAGCATCTCGGAGCCACTTACTGCGAATTCCTGGCCATGACCTACAAGAACCCGTCTCTGGCGACGAATCCGGACGCCTGCCCGAAGATCGTGAGGACCGGCGCGGTAATGCCAGAACCAAAAGTCCTTAGTTTTGCTGCTGGTGCGATGGTTGAACCGCCCTGGGTATGAACTGACCCCCAGAAGTTGGACACAGTTCAAGAGGTCCCATGGGGAAGTACGAAACAAAGCTCAAGCTCAAGGTCGTCGAGAGCTTTCTGGCTGGGGATGGCGGTGCAAAGCTGCTTGCTCGGCGATGGTCAGTGCCGGAGGAGAAGGTACGTAGCTGGGTCAGCCATTACCGGCTACACGGAGTGGCCGCCCTGCAGCCCAAGCGCGGCGCCTACACCACTGAATTCAAGCTCCAGGTGCTGAGGCATCAAGATCGTGAGCAGCTCTCAAGCCGGCAGGTCGCGGCGATCTACGATATTCGCAATCCAAACCAGGTTGTCGTCTGGCGACGAGCGCTTGATGGCGGTGGCGTCGGGGCACTTGAAGGCAAACGGCGAACGCCCCTTATGAAGCCCGGCAAGCCCAGCTCAGAGCCACCCGACCCCGATAGTGCCAGCTCAAACCGCGCGCTTCTTGAGGAGGTTGAACGGCTGCGTGCGGAGGTCGCCTACCTAAAAAAATTGGAGGCCTTGGTTCGGGGCAATCGGCAACCCGCTCACAAAGAGCGCAAGCCGTCCTCGAGCTGAGGCCAGACTACCCGTTGCAGGTGCTGCTGGCGGCATCAGGCCTGTCGCGGAGCACGTTCTACTACCAGGCCAAGGTCTTGGAGGCCGGCGACAAGCACGCAAGCTTGAAGTCGCGGATCAAGGCCGCCTATGAGCGCCACAAGGGCCGCTACGGCTATCGGCGCATCACATGCGAACTGCGTCAGGGAGGCCAGACGGTGAATCACAAGACTGTGCAGCGACTGATGAACAGCCTCGGCCTGAAGTCGCTGGTCCGGCCGAAGCGATATCGCTCCTACCAGGGAGAGCTGGCCCCATCGCCGAACTTGCTTGCTCGGCAGTTCAGCGCAGCACGGCCGAATGAGAAGTGGGTGACGGACGTGACCGAATTCAACGTCCGCGGCGCCAAGCTCTACCTGTCACCGGTCATGGACCTCTACAACGGCGAAATCGTGGCCTTCGAGATGCAGGAGCGGCCTCTGTACTCTCTTGTCGGGAACATGCTCAAGAAGGCGCTCTCGAAGCTGCAGGGCCGCAGAGCAGCACCGCTCCTGCACTCCGATCAGGGCTGGCACTATCAGATGCCGGCGTACCGCAAACAACTCAGCGAACAAGGGCTGACGCAGAGCATGTCTCGAAAGGGCAATTGCCTGGACAACGCGGCCATGGAGAGCTTCTTCGCAACCCTCAAGTCGGAGTTCTTCTACCTCAACAAATTCGTTGACATCGCAGCGTTGAAGTCCGGTCTACGCCGCTACGTTCGCTACTACAACCATCAGCGCATCAGGCTCAAGCTCAACGGGTCGAGCCCGGTGCAGTACTGGCTGCGGGCCGTGAACGCCTAGCGTCCAACCGTCCAACTTTTGGGGGTCAGTTCAAAAGCGGGGCGGTTCAGGCTGCGTCGTTCACTTGGTTCATCGTTTGGATCCACCTGGCCAGGGGTGCCCGGCGGTGGATGACGCCGCAAGCTGCCTGGCGACTGGTGGATGTCTTGATTGCCGTCGCCATGACCAGCATGGCGGCTTGGCTGGCTATCGAAGCCATCGGCGTCGGAGAGCACGTCGCGGGCGCATGACCGACTTTGCCGGTCGGCCGCCGCTCGATGCTCCTAAGCCGGGCGACGGCTGGCGTCAGGGCGACGCTTTTCAAGTCGCCGTTTTCCAATGCGATAGGGAAACGCTGATTGATCGGTCCCGACCGCAAAGCGCGATTGCCCCGAGGCGGCAGCATCACAGCACGAGCCAAGTTAGTTTCGCCCACGGCGCATACGCATCGAAGAACAAGCGCACGCGGTGCGAGCGATTGTAAGCGGTCAATCAACAGCGGCCTTGCCTCTCTCGGGTTAGTCTGTCAGCGAGCCCCAGATGCTGCTGAGGTCGATGTTCCAGGGCAGTAGCGCGGCGTAGTCGTCGGCGGTCTGCGCGTTGGGCAGCGCAGCGAACAGTGCGCGCAGGTAGCGGTAGCCGTCGATGTTGTTGACGCGGCAGGTCTGCAGCAGCGAGTACAGGTTGGCGCTGGCGTTGGCGCCATGCACCGTGTCGGCGAAGAGCCAGTTGCGGCGCCCCACGCAGAACGGCCTGATGGCGTTTTCCTGGACGTTGTTGTCGATGCTGTAGCGGCCGTCCTCGACGTAGCGCTTGAGCTTGCTCCACTGCGACGAGAGGTAGTGCAGCGCCTGCCCAAGCAGGCTCTTGGGCAGCACGCCGTGCAGGTTGGCCAGCAGCAGGGCTTCGATGTCGGCCAACACGAGGACGCTGTCTTGCTGGCGCCGGCGCTTGAGTTCATCCGTGTCGACACCGTCCCGTCTGGCCTCGGCCTCGACGTGGTACAGCTGACCGATCAGCGCGATGAAGCGCGCCGCGAGCTGGTTGGGCCCGCGTTGGTCCTTGGGCAGTGCCTGCAGTGCTTCGATGAAGTACCTCCTGCAATGCGTCCAGCACGCCAGGTGCACGAGCTGGTGCGTCCCGGCCAGGGTGTCGTAGACCTCGTAGCCGTCGGTCATCAGCACGGTGCCGGGGCGGATGCCGGCATACAGCTCCATCGCTGTCTTCGTCGAGCGACTGGACGAGTAGGCGAACAGCCGTATCGGTGGGCCGCTGCCGTCTCGGCCGCTGCCATCTGTCATCTGTGCCCAGATGAAGCTCTTGGCCTGCGCGCTGCGCCCGGGCTCCTTGAGCACCTGCAGCTGCGTCTCGTCGCCGAACACAAGCGGGGCGTCCAACAGCAGGTCACGCAGCAGGTTGATCACCGGCTGTACGGACAGTCCTGCACGCACCATGCTGCCGGCCACGGTGTTGCGCGCGATGTCGGTGCCGCCGAAGCGACCCAGCAGCACGGCCTGGCGGTACAGCGGCAGGCCGTCCAGGTACTTGGACACGGCAATCCAGGCCAGGGCACTCTCGGTGAAGAGGCCCCGCGGGATGATCTGCGCGGGACGCGGCGCCAGCCGCATGCCGCCGTCACAGCACGGACAGGCGTACTTGACGCGCTCGTGCCGGATGACGCGTACCTGCTGCGGGATGATGTCCAGCTGCTCGCTGGCTTCCACGCCGATCTCGCGCAGCGCGGCACCGTCGTGCGGGCACACGCGCTCGCCTTCGGGCAGCTCGTGGCGGATCACCTCGCGCGGCAGCGCGGGGTCCAGCGGCTTGCGGCCGCGCTTGGTCCGCTTGTGGCCGGGCACGTCGACCTTGTCGCTGTCGTCGCTGTCGCAGCCCTCTTCAATCGCCGGCTCGGCTTGCGCGCCGAGGTCTTCAGCCTCGTTGAAGAACATGTCCTTCTGCAGGACCGCGGCCTCGCTGCTGGCGGCGAAGAACTGCCGCGTGAACTTGCTGAGCTTTTCCTTGAGGATGTCGCGCTCGGCGCGTGTCACGCGGAGTTCGCCGGCCAGCGACTCGTTGCGCTTGAGCGCTTCGGCCAGCGCCTGCTGCAATGCGATGACTTCGTCGGGCGTGGGCATGTGGACCATCTGCGGCCAGTGTCCGCGCCACAGCCCCGGGGACACCATGCGGATCTGCCGCAATGGCGCACGCCGGCGCTGCCGTTCTCAGCCGACGTGCTGGTACATGCGCTGGGGATGGCGCTGCACGACGCCGATGTCGATGCCCTCCAGCAGCCAGTGCAGCTGCTCCACCGTCAGCGTCGGCGCCGCCATCTCGGCGGGCCAGATGAAGCGGTCTTCCTCCAGCCGCTTGAGCAGCAGCCAGAAGCCGTTGCGGTCCCAGCCGAGGATTTTCACGCGGTTGCGGCGGCGGTTGCTGAACACGTACACACAGGCGGCGAATGGATCCAGGCCGAGGGCCTGCTGCACGAGGGTGGCCAGGCCGTTGATGTTGAGCCGGAAGTCCACCGGGGCACGATGCAAGTAGACCTTCAGATGTTCGTCGAGACGGAACACGTCAGCCTGCCCAGCATCTGCAGCACATCGGCGAGCTGGCGCTGCCCGACGCCCCGAAGCTCGACCGCCACGCCGTTGGGCAGCTTCGCCTGCAAACTCACATCTCGACGTTCATCAAAGTCATGCACGACGCGCTCGGCAGCGACTCTGACCACCGGCACCGCGACGAAGGGCGAGTGCGCCGCCGCTGAAGGTTCGACAGGTGCACGCTTGCGCAGCTGACCGTGATCACGAATCCACCGCGCGACCTGGTTGGCATTGATGCCGAACTCGCGCGCCAGGCGGGCCACCGAGACGCCCGGCTGCAAGCACACCTGAACGAACTCGGCCTTCGCCGCCTTGTCGTACACGCAGCGCCCACCGGGCTTGTGACGCAACACCAGGCGCTGCTTCAGAGCTTCCAGATCTACCGACATACGTCCCCACTTCACTTGCTAAGTGGGGACGAAGACTGTCAGCTCGGCGGTGCCGCCTCAAGGACGCGGGTAATTGACCGCTTACGAGCGATTCCTTCTGGAAATGGCCTGCAGCGTGCCGTGGGCGCGACTGGAAGCTGCCTTCGGCCCGCTGTACTCGCGCAGCGCCCAGCTCGGTAGACCGCCGGTCTGCGTACCGAAGATGCTCCGCAGTTCAGGGCTCCGCTGTGACTGGGCACCAAGCTGGCCTGCAAGTGCGCGAGCTGCTGCATACAGCGCCCCCAACGCAGGCCACCTGTCCTCAAGTGTCTGACCCATTGGGCGTCGGAGCTTGGGAACCGAACGGCGCTGGGTAGACCACCCATTCGCCGTCTTGAGTGGCTGAGGCATCGGGGACCGCGCGCCCCGTCGCCTTGTATTGTCGGATGAGCCGTCCCAGCGCTTGGCTCGCGTTCAATAGGGCGTCTGCCACGTCTTCACCGTGTGCAAACAGGTCGGGTAGGTCCCTGATGTCACGAGACAGCCCACGAGAGCTTTTGACCCCGCCACCTTCACCGGATACCCAATCTTCTTCATCTTCGCTCGCTTACTGAACCGACCTATTGTTACAGAGAGGACCTGCGGGTTCCACCGTCCGCAGCGGCGCAACAAGCATGTCTCTGGTTACGTAGCCTCCTTGATACAACTGTAGAAGGGTAAATAGTGACCGAAATCCCACAGTCCGCTTCCTCGGAAAGAGCTGTGAAGCTACAGAACCTGAAGATTTCCACGCGCTTGTCCCTGGGCTTTGCCTTCATGGCGGCCCTGCTCCTGACGCTCGCCGCAGCGACGTGGACCAAGATCGACCGCCTGGCTGAGGGGGTTTGACGACCTGGCTGCCAGGCGCGTGCCCCAACTGCTGCAACTGCAGTCGATCAAGCTGGCCAACGCCAGCGTAGCGCGCGCCATGCGCGAGCTGATGATCGTCAAGGACGAGGGCGAGGCGCAGGCCTTATTCGCAGAGATGGATGAGATTGCCAAGCGCACCAGCGCGACCTTCAAGGCGCTGGAAGCCGGCGTGTCCAGTGACAAGAGCCGCGCCCTGCTCGCTGAGTTGACCGAAGCGCGAGCGACCTACAGCAAGCCCCGCCAGAAAGTCATGCAACTGTTCAAGGCCGGGCGGCTCGATGAGGCGCGCCAGGCGCTCCTGACGGAGCTGCGCGGCCCGCAGCTGGCCTACATGGCCGCCGTCGATGCCATGGCCGACTACAGCCAGCAGGCGGTGAACAAGGCCGGCGATGCGGTAGATGCCCAAGTAGCCATGGTGCGCTGGACCATTGAGGTGGCGGTGCTGGCTTCCTTGGTTGGCGCCGTGGCGGTCGCGCTGTGGATCATCCGGTCCACCACACGCCCGATTCACGAAGCGGTCCGGGTGGCCAGCAGCGTGGCTGCCGGCGACCTGAGCCAGCACATTGACGCCAGCGGCAAGAGTGAGACAGCGCAGCTGCTGGGCGCGCTGAGGGCCATGCAAGACCGCCTCGCGGCCATCGTGGCCGATGTGCGCTCGAACGCCGAAGGGGTGGCCACGGCCTCAGCGCAGATTTCGAGCGGCAACAGCGACCTGTCCATGCGGACGGAAAGCCAAGCTTCGGCGCCCGAAGAAACCGCCGCGTCGATGGAAGAGCTGGGTTCGACCGTGCGGGCGAACGCCGACAACGCGCAGCAGGCCAACCAGCTGGCTTTGGCGGCCAGCGACGTGGCGGTCGAAGGCGGCGCCGCGGTGCAGCAGGTGGTCCAGACCATGAAGGGCATCAGCGAAAGCTCCGGCCGCATCGCTGACATCATCGGCACCATCGACGGCATCGCCTTCCAGACCAACATCCTGGCGCTGAACGCGGCTGTGGAGGCCGCCCGTGCTGGCGAGCAAGGCCGTGGCTTTGCGGTCGTTGCCAACGAGGTGCGCAGCCTGGCCCAGCGCTCGGCCGAAGCTGCCAAGGAAATCAAGACCTTGATCTCGCAGAGCGTCTAGCGCGTGGAAGAAGGCACCCGCCAGGTGGACCAGGCCGGCACAACGATTCAGGAGGTTGTGAGCTCGATTCGTCAAGTGACCGACATCGTGGGCGAAATCAGCTCGGCCTCACGTGAGCAAGCCGCCGGCGTCGGCCAGGTCGGCGAGGCGGTGACCGCCATGGACCAGGTGACGCAGCAGAATGCGGCGCTGGTCGAAGAGTCAGCCGCCGCTGCAGAAAGCTTGAAGTCCCAGGCCGACAAGCTGGTGAGCGCAGTGGCCGTCTTCAAGCTGAGCCACGCGTGACGCGCCACGCTTCGGCGTTAGGGCTAAGGCGGGTTTTGCGAGTGATCCTTGGCAGCACGGGCACGCTGTTCTTCTTCAGCCTGCTTGGTCAGTGACTCCGCCAAGGATTCATTGACTTCAGTCAGCCGCTTCAGCGCCTCGTCGAGCGCCTGCGCCGTCTGCACGGCGCTTGCCGTTGCTGCTTTGGCTGCTTGCGTCTTGGCGGCTTCCTCGGCTCGGGCTGCCTGCAGGTCTTCGACGGCGTCAACGTTCGCCATGAGCCTGGCATGCTGCCGGCGGCCCAAAATCATGAAGAGCAGGCCGATCAAGATCAGCCACGGCGAGCCTGCCGATCCTTCCGGGTCGGTTGCGCTCATTACGACTCCCACGCAACCAAGCAGAAAGAATGCCCACCACGCGCAATTGAAGCGGTGGTCACGATGGGCGCGGAAGTTTCGTGGCTCGTTGGGTGTCATTGGTGCCTCACTCAAGTCGACGTCACTGCCATGACAGTGTACGGGTGTCAGGCCACACCATGCAGGCCCTGGCCAAGATGGCGCGCCTAGAGAACTCCTCATGGTCGCGGGGATCCACCTCGCGCAGCTGGGGCGCCTACGCCGCGTAAATGAGGGGCCGTCAGAGGCCGCCAACACCGGCACCGGCAGCGTTGCACTTGCCGGCGGCCCGTGCATGTCCGCTCGCTCAGTCGTCAGTCCAGGGCTTGCCGGCCTGCTGGCGGGCTTGATTGGCAAAGTCGTCTGCCCAGGCGGCCATCAAGTTTCTACTGGCTTCTTTCATCGCGTGGCTCAGTGCCAGCAGTCGCGGATGGTGCCGGCAGGCTTCTTCGGCCGCTGCATGGAGCTCATCGTCGACGCCGTTCTCTTCGTAGTGGTGAACGATGCGCATGGCCAAACGCCTGTGTGGGCCGCTGGTCGACGCCAGGCAGTCGGCGAGCGAAAAGGGATGTCGACTTGTGGACAGAGACAAGATGAGTTTGGCCAGCCCAAGAGAGCTGCCGCCATAAGGCTCCTGGCTGAACCATGCCAGCGCCTCGCGGTAAGGGGACATGCCGCCGCTGCTCATGGGAGCCCCAAACGTACGACGGTGCCTTTACTGCAGGCAGGCCGCTTGCGAGGCAACGCGTCGCTGGTACTGCCTAGCCGCTGCATTGCGAGGAGCTTGGGGTTCGTGCGGTTCATTCGTGTCCTCCTGGCCGTACCTTGCCCAGCGAGTATGAGGCAGCCGGTGAAGCCCACACCACGACTGCGTGCGTATGGAGGTGAAGTTCGCAAGCGCTCGCCTTCCTGGACCGGTGCTTTCCCGTGGGATTGCGGCGTGGATCAAAACTGGTGCGGGTCAGTGAAGAAGCGCTTCCCTGATCGCCGCACTCAGCAAGTATTTGACCAGTGGCTCGAATCAGGAAGCGGTCGGATTTCCGCTTCGTTCTGCGGAGTAGCGGGTTCACAGATGTGAAACATTGAACTCATCCCTACCAATAGCATTGAGGCATACTGCCAATCCTCAAAGATCTAGCTGAGTCTCTAAATGGCAAAGAAATCATTGGCCGATCTGCAGGCGCAAATCCAAAAGCTGCAAGCCGAAGCCGAGGCGCTGAAGCAGCAGGAAAAAGCCGGCGTGGTCGCTCGCATCCGCGAGGCGATCGCCGCGTACGAACTCACCGCGGCGGATCTGTTCGGCGCGGCCGCGGACCGTGCGATGAAAGGCAAGAAGCGCGCTGGCCGGTCCGCGGCGCGCGGGGCCGCTTATGCCGACGGCAGTGGCAACGTGTGGGGTGGCCGCGGGCCGCGCCCGCGTTGGCTGCGAGAGGCCCTGCAGCAGGGCAAGTCGCTGGAAGACTTTGCGGCCGGCGCGCGCCCCTCTAACCCGGCGACCGCACCTTTAAGTGCTGCTGAGGCAGCTGAGGGAGCTGCGGCGAGCAACAGCGCAGGCAGCGGGTCAGTTCGTCGCCCACGCGCCGCCAAGAAGGCGCCTCGAGGCGCGGCTGCGAAGGCCGCAGAACAGACTTCCGCCAGGTACCAGGACGACGCCGGCAACCGCTGGAGTGGCCGCGGCCCGCAGCCCAAGTGGCTCAAAGAAGCGCTGGCCGGTGGCAAAACCCTCGAGTCGTTCCAAGTCCAAGGCTGACGCCATCTCAAGTGCCGGTCGGGAAATTCGACACCCGAGCCACAGGTGGCCGCGCCCGAAGCGGTGCGACGGTTCGGTCCTGCATCGCTGACGAGGATGTTGCGGCCGACGCCTGAAACCCACCCATGAGCAACCGACAACTGGGGCAGGTCTTCACCAGCGAGCTCACCACTTCGCTGCAGGCGGCGCATCGGATCAAGGCCATCGTCGTCTCCTGTTCATCGAGTGCCTGAGCATCGCGTACCGGCACCTTCAGCGCCACCGCCCATGTGGAGGCCGTCCGACCCGGGTGTTGGCCTACCTGTGACGGGCTGCACGACTCATGAGGTGGGCAGTCGCTCGAAGGACGTACAGGCGGTGGCTTCGGCCGGCTTGGGCTGCAGCGCCACATTGCGCACCTCAGCGAACGGCGGCCCATCGGCCAGCCAGCGCGCCAGTGCGTTCAGCTGGGCCACCGTGCCGTACATCTCCACCTCCACGGAGCCGTCATGGCGGTTGCGCACCCAGCCCGTCACCCCCAGTCGACGCGCTTGCTCCACACAGGCGTCGCGGTAACCCACGCCTTGCACGCGGCCGCGGATACGCACGCACCACACCTCTCGGACTTCTCCCGGTTCGAGGGCAGGGCTCGGTGTCATGGCGCTGAAACGTCAGGTGCAGGCCGAGAGTCTGCCTCCAGGGTCGACCCGGGGCTACCCCCTATCGAGTGCCTGCCAGGCGGCGTGGGCAAGGGACGCGCAGGCACCGGCGCCCGAGGTGGGAGCGGCGGCAAGGCGCCTTGTGAAGGCGACCAGCGCCAAACGCCCCTGTCTTCGGTCGGGTCCTCGGCGTCCATTTCGCTGTCCACGTAGAGCGGCGTTGGCGGAGCCGCGGTGTCGGTCAAGACGGCGGTGGGCCAGGTTCCGGACTCACGGTCGTCCGCACCCAGCAGGGTCGTGAAACGTCGACTGTCCTGCACCAGGCGCTGGAGGAGGGGGAGTTGACTCACGCCAAGGGCTGGCAGCCAGGTCGCGGTGGTGAGCATCAGCGTCAGGGCTTGCACGCTGGGTTTTCCCGCGGCGGACAGCACGGCGGTCGCCAGCAATACCAGGTGCAGGCCGTCGTCAGCCCCCCATGCCGCCAGTTCGGCTTCAAAACGACGCTCCAGTGCCTTAGCCATCCCCGCATCGAGCCACAGCAGTTCTTCTGGCATGTGCTTGAGCACCAGCTGATGGCCATGACGACAGGGCGCCAAGTGCTTCATTTCCGCGAGCACGAGCAGCAGCGGCTGCACGCCCGCGCAGGGCAGAGCATGCGACCACTGCTGACGCCGCCGCCAGGCCAGCGCCTCTTTGTCGGCGACGCTGAACACCTCGGGGATGTAGAGCCGCTCTGCCAACGATTGGCCGCCCACGCGCGTTGTGCCGGCCGCCTGCAGCAAGTGCCTGCGCACCAGGCCCCAGGTCCGCTTGCCCGCAAACCCGGGATGCCACCGGTGCAGTTCGGCCTGCTGCCACAGTAAGTGAAGCAGCCCACGCAGGCTCAGCCTGCCGCTGCTGCGCACGTCGCCTGTTCCCCCGCCCGGCGTCGGCGGTAAGAGGCCGGGCTGACGCGTCAACGGGAAGTCCAGCTTCACGATCAAGCAGCCATTGGCGATGTCCTCGCGTACAGCGGCGTCCAGCTCACTGCGGCCGCCCAGCTCGGGCGGCACCTCGTACGAAGCACAGTGCGGCGCGTGCAGGTGCCCAGTGCCGGGCATGCGCTTGACCAGGTAACCGCCCTGGCGGCGCGCCAAGTACATCGGTGGGCCGTTCGGCTCCATCCCCCCGCACAGACACTGTGGCCGCAACTGCTGGGCATACGCCGCGGCCAACGCCGCCGTGCACCCCGGGTCGCTCGGCATCAGGACGTCGGCGCCGATGGCGTAGCGGGGTACCGTGTCGCCAGCAGGTCCTTCGCTTGCTCGCTGGGTGTTCATGTCAGCGCGCCAGTGCGCTGCGCTCGCGGGTGCGCGTACGGTCTGGTGTCGGCACGCCGACCCGCTGGGACGCCGCCTCCCGGTCGAACACCGCGACCTTGGGCGTCTGGCCGGCGCGCAGCCGATGGGTCAGCTGCTCGCTGGCCGCGGCGAGTACGGCTTCGCGCTGGCGCTCAGGCACTTGCTTGGCCACCAGGATGGCTTCGATGGCAGCGATCACGGCCTTGCGACCACCACCACGGCCGGAGTTGCCTTTCTGAGCTGCCTGAGCCGCCTGGCTCGCCGGCGTGGTGGCCGCGGCCTCTGGGGCCGCCTCGATATGGTTGCGCTGCCGGGCAGCGCGTTCTTTGGCGAGCGCGTCGAGATCGGCAGGATTCGGCTCATAGCCCAGCGCCTTGACCCCGCGCACCGAAGCTTCCAGCCACACCAGCCGCTTGAACTCCTCGTTGCCCGAGACCCGCAGCGCCCGCCAGTTGCGGGCCTCCGCGACGTCTATCATCGAGCGGGCCACCGAGGGACTGTTGGTGTCCGTGGACAGCTTGAAGGTCGACTCGGTGAAGGCCACCCGCGTGCTGTCCCCGCGGAAGCGGTATTCCAGCCGGCCCAACGTCGTCTCGCCAATGGTCACGGCGGCTCGCTTGATCAGATAACGGTCCTTCAACGCAGCCTCCAACTGCGCCACGCGTGCGCTGCGATCCGCCTCCGCGTCGATCTGCGGCAGCGAGCTCTTGCTGCTCAAGGGGGCCGAGCGCTTGGCAGGGGCGGCCTTCACCGCAGGGTCGGCGCCTCGCTCTTTGGCCTCGGTCGCCGCCGCCAGGTCGGGGATTTCATCGCGGGTGGTCGCCAGCGCCGGTGCACGAGCCGGCATGGCCGGGCGCAGAGGGCCGCGTTTCCATTGCCCGTCCACCTGGTCCACCTGGCTGCGTTGTCCATCCGCGGCGATCGCCACAAAGCGCCGGCTGCCCAGTTGCTCCGCCTTGGCCACCATGTCCGACCAGTGGGAGCTGGTGTACAGCGTCTCCGCAAACGGATCCCGCAATTCAAAGCGCTCGCTCGCCGGCTCGGCCGGCGCCTGGAAGCGAGCCTTGGCGACTGTCGCCCGGTTGGCCGGCTCGACACTGCCACCGGCCGGTGCTGGGCGAACAGGCACAGGAACATCGTCCATGGTGAGCTCCTAGCGTGATGAGGTTGGAATGAAGACGTTTAAGGCGCGATCACCGCGCCCGCAGCCAACGCCTGAGCTGTGACCGGCTCCGGTGCCACGCGGTAGAGCTCGATCTCCACCCGGCGGTTGAGATCGCGCCCACCGGCACTGCCGTTGTCCGCGACATGGTCACCCGAGGGCTGATAAGTCGTGCGGATGCGCGTGGGCTCGATGCCGGCGGCGACCAGCAGGTCACGGATCGTGTTGGCGCGCTCTCGGGCCACCCGAGCTTCCGCAAAGCTGTCGCGGGTCCCGTCCGTGCGGCCCCGCAGCACGATCAGCGGCGCTTGCCGCGCGGCCGGGATCAGGCCCTGCAGCACGCTCGCGGGCAAGTCCGCCTCGTGAGCGCCAAACGCGAACCGCACGGTCACCACTGTGTTGCCGCGGGGTACCAGCGGCGCGGTGGCACCTTGCTGCGCCCACTGCACCAGACGGCTGGCCTGCAGCGCCACCTGCTCGCGCGACTCGCGCAGCTCGATGCGGCCGTTGTGCAGCGCGTTGCGGCAACTCTGCAGCTCAACCGCCTCAGGGGTATTCACCGGCCGGAGCGGCGCATCGTCGGCGCTGGGCAGCGGCGGCGGGCTGCTGCAAGCGGTCAGGGCGATGAGGAGCGCAGTCAGTGTTAACGTTCGCATGGTGGTCTCCCGTTATTCGGTGGTGGCCGGGGCGAGCGCATCGGCCTCTGTTCCGCCCAGCACACCGTCCTCGTCCGCGACGGCCTCGATCTGGCCGCCTGCGGCCTGCGCCGTGAAGAAGCAGCCCAGGCACTGGCGCGCCGTATCGTCTGGCGCGCCGTCGAAGCGATCGGGCAGGGCGCTGAAGTCCCCGGCCAGTCGCTCGATGCTCAACGTCTCTCCCGGCGCAATGTCCTCGGTCAGCCACCGCACCCGGCGCTGAACCCGCGCCAGGTGAAGGTCCAGGTCCATCGCCAGCACCACGGGCGGGGGACGCAGGCGGGCCTGGAAGACCGGGTCCTGGTGGTAGCGGATCTTTTCGCCGAGGATCGGCTTGCAGTGTTCGCAGACCACCACCAGCCGCTCGCTGCCCAGTTCCTTGAACTCCTGCGGCAGCAGCAGCGCCCGCCGCTGGTCGCTCACGTTGCGGCTGACGCTGCTGGAGCTGCGGCCGCTGAAGGAGCGACTGCGCCCATGCGAGGTGGCCCGCTCGGTGAAGGTGCCCAGCATCGCGCTGTACTCATCGGCGTCGCGCTGCTCGCGCGGCGCGAACAGGATCTGCAGCCCATGGTTGGTCGCAAAGGTCCGCGCTTCTTTGTCGCCATAGACGGCATCCAGCTGCGACATCGCCTGCACCACCGTCAGCAGCCGCAGGCCGTAGCCCGCCAGGAATGCCGCGGCGGTGCTGATCACCGGCACCCGGCCCATCGCGGTGAACTCGTCATTGACCAGTAGGCACTGCACCGTCAGCGACGGGTCTTGGCTGGGCAGCTGCTGGGTGTTGAGGCTGACCAGTTGCGAAAAGAACAGGTTCAACAGCGGCCGGGCCGACAGCAGCCGATTGGGCGGGATCCGCACGTAGACCGACAGTCGGCGTCGGCGCAGGTCCTGCAGCTGGAAGTCGTCCCCGCTGGTGGCCGCATCCACCACCACGTCCGCGAAGATCGTCAGCGGTGCGTGGAAGGTCGCCACCACGCTGGACAGCGTGTTGTCGGAGTTGGACAGCAGGCGCTGCAGCGCGTCGACGCACTCGTCCGACAGCGCCGGCAGCCAGTCGGTGGCGGTGTCGCGGCGGTGCGCGATGACGCCGCCCAGGTGATCCTTCAGCGACTGCCCTTGTCCGGAGGACTGGCGCAGCATCTCGCCTATGGTGCGCGGCAGCGAAGGCGTCTCCAGCAGCAAGAGCCCCAGCCCCAGGAACAGGTTGCGCGCCTGGTCGTTGAAAAATGCCTCGGACGACGTGCCGCTCCCGTCGTTGGGAAAAAACACCTGCCCGATCGTCAGCAGGTCGCCCACGCGGTGCAGCGGCGACGTCCGCACCGCCGACAGCGGGTTCCAGCGGTGGCTGCGGCCGGCTTCGTCGAAGGGCGAGAACGCAAACACCGCCTGGCCGTGCTCGGCCCGGTAGCCGGCGGTGAGGTCAAAGTTCTCGCCCTTGATGTCGAGCACCACCGCCGAGTCCGGCCAGTTGAGCAGGTTGGGGATCACGACCCCAACACCCTTGCCGCTGCGGGTCGGCGCCGACAACATCACCGACAGCTGGCCGGGCAGGCTCAAGAAGCGACCGCGGTGGCGGCCGATCAGGATGCTGGGCCCTGCCGCCTGCGGGCCGGTCAGGCCGGCGCGTGCCACTTCGGCGGGGGTGGCGAAGCGCGCCGCCCCGTGCAGGGGGCGATTGTTCCGGGCGGTGATGAGCAGCGCGATCGGCAACAGCAGCGGCAGACTGCCCGAGACCAAGCTGCTGACCAGCAGCTTGTTGTACAGCCGGGGGTCCTCGCCATAGCGTTCCCAGAAGACCAGGATGCTCGTCCATTCAGCCTGGCGCGGGTCAGCGTGGGCCAGTAGCAGGAAGGCCACTCCTGCGACGTACATTGCGCAGACGCTTAGCACTGCGAGCACCAACAGCCCGAACACGCCGGCGGCCACCTGCCGTGGCCGCGGCCAGGCGGACCAAGGCAAGGCGGCCACGCTGCTCATGCCAGCGCTCCCATTGAACTAAAAGGGCGCTGACTGCGGGGCCGGTAGTGCAGCTCGGCCACATGTCGACCCGCCGCGTCGCGGTCAAATTGAACGACGACGTCGATGACCGTGTGCAGCAGGCCGTGGATCTCGGGCAGGCTCAAGCCACCGCCGGCGCTGCTCTCGCGGATCATCAGCGCCATCTGCGACAGCGCCAGCGCGCAGCTGCCGGCGTGTACGCTGGTGACGCTGCCGGGATGGCCGGAGGCGGCCAGGCGCACGAAGGAAAAGCACTCTTCGCCCCGCACTTCGGCCAGGAACAGACGATCGGGTTTCATGCGCAAGCTGGCTTCGAGCAGCGTGCGCGCGGTGACCGTGCTGCCGGGTATGTTGCGGCTGTAGTAGAGGTGCACCACGTTCGGGTGGTGCTCTAGCCCCAGCTCGGCGGTGTCCTCGATGGTGATCAGGCGCTCATGGGTCGGCACCTCTTCGATGAGGGCCTTCATGAAGGTGGTCTTGCCCGAGCCGGTGCGGCCGCTGACAACGATGGTCTGCCGTGACCGCACCGCCAGGCGCAGGAACTCCAGGTAGCGACCCGCCGATCGCAGGCTCATCAGCTCTTGCTCCAGCGGCGAGATGCGGTCGTCGATGCCGCCTGGGGCGATGCGGTCGAACAGACCCTCATGGTGCAGCTGGTCCAGCCGCTTGGTGACGGCCGATGGCTTGCGCACGGTGATGGAAACGGTGCCGCGCGGCACCGCCGGCGGGATGACGATCTGCACTCGCTCGCCGGTCGGCAAGGTGGCCGCCATCAGGGGCCGCTCGGCGTGGATCTGCTGGTCGCAGAAGGTGGCCACCGCGGTGGCGAGCGCCAGGCAGCGGTCGAAGGTCATGGCCGGTGCTTCCACCGTCTGCCAGCCGTGCAGCGTCTCGACCAGCAGCTCGCCGGGCCGGTTGGCGCAGACCTCCAGCACGCCGGGCGCGTCCAAGGCCATCCGCAAAGGCTGCAGGAAGTTGATCACCGAGGTGGCGTCGCCACACCAGGCGCCCGCCACCGGGATGTCGGAAGCGCGATCGGTGGCCAGAAGGGCGGTGTTCATCGCGCCTCCGGCTGAAGGGTGTAGACGCTCGAGAAGTCGACATCCCGCGCGACGTAGATGCCCACCAGGCCACCCTGGTGCTGGGTGATCAAGGGCGGGATGTTGATCGTGCTGTCCAGCACCTTCTCCGCCAGCTTGCTGGCGTTGCCGCTGCTCGAGCGCAGCACGATCACGTCGCCATCGTCGCCCTGGGTCTGGTTCTGCACCACGATCTTGACCGCGTCGTCGATCAAGGACACGAGCATCCCCGCGCCGATGCGTTCGGGCCAGCGGTTGTCGACGTAGCCCTCGAGGCCCGACTCGCCCAGTGGGCCGGTGGCGGGTGAGTCCAGGTCCACGACCACACCCAAGGGCGTGCGCACACGGGTCCAGATCACCGGAATGCGGGTCGTGCCCGGCCGCACGGTGGTGACCCGGTACTCGCCGTCCAGGTGGCTGCCACGTTCGATGAGCAGTACGCGCCCGTCCTCGCTGAAAACGTTGCGCTGCACCTGGCAGCCCACCAGGCCGGCGTTGGCGCTGATCACCTTGGTCTTGAGCGCGCAGGTGAAGGCGGTGCCCTTGGGCAGGGTCAGGCTGCGGTCGCGCAGGGTGGTCGCGGTGACGGTGGGGGTGGCGGACGTCGGCAGGGCGCCGCCGAGCAGGCCTGCAGCGCCGCGGGTCGCGGTGCGCGGGGCTTGAGGTGGCGTCGGCGTGGCCAGCAGGGCGTTGTCGGCGGCGCCAGTGCGGCCGTTGTCGGCGCCGGTGGCGAGTTGCGTGCCCCGTTCAAGGTTCTGCAGCAGGCCCTGCAACTGGCGCTGGTAGGCGTCCAGCCGCTCACGGGTGGCCGCCAAGGCGTCCGACGGGCCCGCGGGGGCTGCACTTCCCGGCAGCGCGATGGCACCGGGCCGGCTCGACACGAGCAGGATCGGCGCGTCTTCGGGGCGCGTAGGGACAGGGCCCGCAGGTGTTGGCGTGCCGTTGCGCCGCAGGGGGATGGGTTCGGCCAATTCGGCTGCGGGATCCAGGGCGGGGATGCGCGGTGCAGGCGGAGCCGCGATGGGCGCCGACGCCACCACCGCTGAGGCCGGCGTTGCCTCGGACAGATCCAGGCGACGGGGCGGGGCGGTGGCGGTCGTCGGCTGCTGGGCGGCCAGCGGCGCCGCTGGGGCGCGGGCCGTGCCGAAGCCACTGAGCACCCGGTGGGTTGTCATGCCGATGCCCACAGCGACTGTGACCACAAACAATCCCACTGCCAGCACCGCCTTGCGAGACACCTGCCAGGTCCGCGGTGCGGCGACATGCGGGATGCCGGCTTCACCGGGCAACGGGTGGAGGGTGTTTGGCTGCGGGTGCGGCGCGGGGTTCTTGGCGTCGTCACCCGGGGCGCCGCTGTCATCCGGATCCAGGCGTTCCAGCGTCAGTTCGGGGTCAGTCATTGTTGTCTCCTGCAGAAACAGCCGGGCGTTCAGGCGACTGAAGGCGCCGGATGACGCCTCGCACCGTCATGCCGCCGGTGGGCGGGGCGCCATCCAAGTCGAAGGCGTCGTTCCAGACGGCCACCACCGCCTGACCGGCGCGCAGCGTCAACCGGCGTGCGACGCGGTCGACGACCAGCAGGTCGTCCTCCATGCGGGCGTTGACCAAGGTCTCCGAGCCGTCCCCCAGCACTTGGAACACCGCGGGGACTTCGCGGTTGCCGGCAAATCGCAGGTAGGTGAAGCGGCCGTCGTCGAAGACCAACGAAGGCAGGATGTCCTGCGATTGCGCGCCTTCGGCGATCGAGTAGGCGCTGTTGCGCACCAACGGCTTGGCCTGCAGGCGCTCGGCAAGCAAGGTGGCTGGATCGGCGGCCGGCAGGAGCGGACTGGCGAGGGTCCGCGCGCCGTTGAGAGTGGGGCTGGCCGCCGCCGGCTCAAGCCGCGGCGTGGCCATCGGCAAGGGTGCGCGGACGGTCAGCCGATAGACCGGGCTCTGTCGTGCCGCGTCCTCCACGAGCACCAGCCGGAAGGTGTGCACCCGGCGGTCGGTGATCACGGCCAGCGTGTTGGGCGCCTGCGCGCTGCTCTTGGGCTTGACGAACACGTGACGACCACCCGGCTGGGCGGTGATGCACCAGGCCGCTTCCGGCTTGCTGCAGTCGCTGCCGAGACCGGCCCCGACCTCGGTGATCGCCTCATCGGCGTCCAGCGCGATCAGCGTCAGCACACCGCGCTGAACAGGCACCGTGACCACCGCTTGCGGGTCGTAGAAGATGTCGCGCAGGCGCGGGTCCGGCGCGGCATGGCTGGCCTGCGCGGCGCACAGCGCAAGGAGAAGGGCGAGGGCGATGTCGAGGAGGCCGTGGCGCTTCATGGCTTTGCCCCGGTTGTCGGCCCGTTGAGCTCGGGATCCGAGCGGTAGGCCGTGACAACAAAGCCGAACGGGTTTTCCAGCCGGTCGCGTTCGTTGGCCAGCACCTTGGGCTGGTACTCGAACACGACGCTGGCCACGTGGCGGCTGGTGACTTCCGGGGTCTGGCGGTCGCTGCGGCGGCTGACTTTGTCGTAGGTGACCGTGGCGTCGCCGCGGTTGCCACGCCGGCCGGCGGGCGACAGGCGCACGCCGATCACCTGGATGCGCCACTCTTCCGTCGCCGCCAGCTTTCTATGCAGCGCCGCCTCGCCCTCGAACTGCCGGTTGTAGTCGGCGAACACCGCGGGCACCGCCATGCGGGCGACCTGGTCGAAGTCGCGCTGCAGGTACATCCAGCTGTAGCCTTCACGCGCCCGCACAAAGGTCGCGAGGTTGTGCTTGTCCAGGGCGTCGAGGGCCGGGATGGTCTCTTCGGCCAGGCGCTGCTGGATGGTGGTTTCGCCGGTCACGCGGTCGACGACGATGGGGATCTCGACCACCCGGCGCAGGGGTCCCTGCACGAAGACGGCGGCGATGCCAAGCAAACCCAGCAGCCCCCCGGCCATGGCGACTCGCCAAGCGCGACGCTCCGACCGCTCCAGCATCAGCGCGCGGTCGAGTTCCCAGCTTCGGTTGTGCGCGAAGACCTCGTCTTCGCCGGGCAGCGTGTCGGCCGGCGATGGCAGCGCAGCAGGGGTGTCCGGGGCCGAGGGGCCGTGATTTGGCCATGCGGCGGCGACGCCTGGGGTCAGGACGGTGCTCATGGGGGGCTCGCGGTCAGTGCAGGTAGTCGGCGATGCGGCCGGTGCGGCTGAGCATCTCGTACTGGCGCTCACGCTCACGGGAGCGGGCGATGCGCTCTTCGCTGTCGGCCAGGCCTTGCAGCATCTGCAGCTGCGACATCTCGTGCGCGAGCAGGGCGTTTTCGGCGCCGATGCGGGCCTGGATCTCCTGCACCGATTTCTGGTCGGTGGTGGCGTTGATCTGGCTCATCAGCGACTGGATCTGGCCGAGGCGCCCGGCGGCCGAGCGCATGGCGTCCTGCAGCAGGCCTTTGTGCTGGTAGGGCTGGGCGAGGGAGGACTGGCACGCCAGGCGAGCGTCCCCGCTGCGATCGGCGCAGTTGTAGACCATGCCGACGTCGCGCAGCGCCTTGGCGGTGGCGCTCAGGCCCGAATAGCCGGACACGTTAACGGCGTTGACGAGGTTGTAGGCCTTCGGGGGCACGTAGTTCTGCAGCAGCGGGTTGTTGAAGACGTTGCCCAGGCCGCGCACGCCGTTGAGGCTGGCGATCTGCGTTTGCAGTTGGGTGATCTGCTGCACCTGGTTCTGCAGGCTGGTGATGTCGTTGGCGACCTGCTGGATCGTCTGCGACAGGTTCGCTGCATCGATGACCGGGATGCCTTGGGCCAAGCTGGCGTGAGGCAGACCACCGCCGCCCACCAAGGCGACGAGCGCCCATCGAGAAACGAGACGAAGCAGGATGGACATGGTGATCTCCTTGCGGATCGAGAGCTCAGGACAGGCCGCGCAGGGCGGCGCGGCGGTAGGCCGGCGTGCGTGGAGAGCTGGCGCCGGCGCCGGCCCCGGGGGTGCTAAGCGCGCGTGCTGCGCCGAGCAGGCCAGCGCCCGCGCGGACCGTGCCGCCTTGCGCGGCACCGGCCGGGGCGCTGCGCGACGACGAGATGGAGCGCAGGCCGGCGATCATCATGGCGTTTTGCACCATCTGCAGGCCTTGCTGGACCGGCGCACCGCCGGTGAGGGCCGCAGCCAAGCCCGGGGCCTGGAAGCAGATGATGGCCATGAGCACCATCACGACGCAGTACTTGAGGCTTTCGGCGACGACGTTGAAGGTGGCGCCCTGAAAGCCACCCTGATCGCGGACGGCTTGGACAACTGCATCGCCGACGTAGACGCTTAGCCCCAGAGCGAAGAACGTGAACCAAGTCAGAACAGCCGTGTTCAAAACCATCGATAGCCAGCTGTCGAAGAACCTGGCAGTTGGTCGCCACGCCAAGGAGAGAACGAACAGTGGGCCGACGGCGATGACGAACGCGAGCAGCAATTTCGATAAGGTCACGACAAACAGGGCGACGCAGAGGAAGACCGCATTTCCAATCGCGACCACCGCAGAAGCGAACAACAGGTCTAGCCGTAGCCAGCTGGCGTCTTTCATGATCTCGACAACGAGCTCGATCGCTCGGGTCGCGAAATCGTCGAGCAGGGCGTATGGGGTTGCGGCGGTTGAGGCGTTGACCGCAGCGGGAAGAAACAGGGCCGACACACCGTTCGCTAGTCCGTTGGCCACGTCGGCAATCGTCTGAACGTACAGGCCAGCCTGGAGTGCGAGTGCAAGGATAAGACCGTGCTTGAAGCACTGCCAGACAAAGGCGGGGAGCGCCTCAGGCGCTTGTCCTCGCAGCACTGCCCATCCGTAGAGCCCAATCCAGAGCGTCAGTGCACTCAGCGCAATCGGTCCAAGTGCAGCCATCAATCCTGTAACCGAGGCGAGCACATAGCCGTTGAGCACGGTGTCTAGCTGGTTGCCTATCCAAATGAACATGGCTCGTTCCCTTTATTGGACCGCGCTGTATGGCAGTGCCTTCGTACTTACGCACTTGCTGCGTAGGTCTGGGCGCTGGCACTGCAGCCATTCGCCACGAACTTTTACGATCCAAAGTCGGCTTGCCTTCTCTTTGCCATACGTCGATGGTCGACAGGTCGACGGCCTCGCGTAGATCTCGGTGCAGTCACGAAGGCCCTCTTTCGTCTCCACCATTCGCCATCCGCTGCCTGCGCAAGACAGACGCGATGCAGGGCATGGCGGCGGCATGGAGCCGGGTGGTAAGGGCGGGGTCTCAACCCTTCGCCCACCGTCGGCTCTGATCTGAACAGCCTCGTTGCCGACGACGAACTGGGCCCTAGCGGCGCCACCGTGGAAAAGGAAGGTTGCCGCTGTGATCAGCAAGGGAATGTTGTTCATACGAGCCTCCGAACGATGCGGGACCTTCGATCGTGAACCTCCCGCAGAAGCGCGGGAAGCCATCGAAACGGATCGTCACCATGGCGTTCTCGCAGCTGATCGAGCAGCGCCAGGTTTTCGGTGGTCGCTGACAAGACGGTGACGAAGTCCTCCATCCCGCTGAGGTCGAGCTCGCAGATCGCGCTGGTGGCGCCTTGCTTGACGAGGAAGCGCCGACCGCCGTGCCGTCCCAGCTTGCGCACGAGGTCGAACTCCGCTTCGCTGAGCCCAAAGCCGTCCACATACTCCTCGCGCACCGCATCGGTGTTGGCCAGGAAGATCTTGGTCACGCTCTGCTCGACCATCGTGCGGCCGATCGGGTGCTGGAGCACGTCCGACGGGCTCTGCGTGTCGAACAGGCCCAGTCCGTTGTGCTTGCGGATGGTCTTTTGCTGCTGCTTGGCGAAGTCGCTGAAGACCTCGTGGTCGAGCGCCTTCCAGAATTCGGAGATCACGTAGATCAGCCGCTCTCCGGTGATGCGCTCCTGCATGGCCTGCAGCAGCACCATCATCACCGGCGTGCGCACCTCGGGCAGCTCCAGGAAGTCCGTGGTGTCAAAGCCCAGGATCGGCGCGTCGTTCAGCGCCTGCAGCTGGTCGTCCGCTTCGTCAAACACCCAGCCCAGTGCGCCGCCGGCACACCAGCGTCCCAGCCGGTCGTACAGGCTGTTGGACCCCGCCTTGGGCAGGTTCTGGCGCACCGTCGACAGCCGCCGCAGCGCCGCCGGCATGCTGGCCACGGCCTTGACGGCCTCGGCGATCGCCCGCTCGTCGGCCGGCAGCAGGGGCAGGGTGGGGGTCTCCAGGCAAGTGCGCACCAGCTGGGCCCAGGCCTGCAGCCGTGCCGGGGTCGGCGGGTGCTGCAGCGGATTGAGCCCGGTCGGCTGCCCCGCCTGCAGCCGCAGGTAACGCCCACCGAGCGCCCGGATGGCGATCTCGCAGCCGCGGTCCAGGTCGAAGAGCACCAGCCGGGGGGCCGGAGTCCACTTGCGCGTCAGCACCAGCAGGAACATCTCCAGCGTCGTCTTGCCGACACCGGTCGAGCCGATGATCAAGGTGTTGCCCGGCAGCGCCTGGTCGGTGCTGTCCTGGCCCGGCGGGCTGCTGTGGAAGTTGAAGTAGAACGGCTGCCCGGACGGCGTTCCCAGCAAGGCGAGCGCTTCGCCCCACGGGTTGCCGTCGCGCTTACCGCGCGCGAAGTTGTGCCCGCTGGCCAGGGCCGCAAAGGCCCGCGACGACAGCTTGGCCTCCCGGGGCCGCCACTGCCAGTTGCCCGGCCACTGCGCAAACCAGGCGGCATCGGCCACCAGGTCCACCGGCGCCATCTGCAGGCTGGAGGACTCGCCGACCGCACCGATGGCCTGCGCTGCGCGGCGCCCGGCGTCGGCGACGTCGTCGCCGAAAACGACCAGGCTGTAGTGGTACTCACCCATGCAGAATTGGCCGTCCCCCAGATCGTTCAGCGCGGCGTCCATACCCGCCACCTGGGTGGCGATCCCATCGTCACTGGCGATCAGCTGGTCGCGCTGCAAGGTGAGCGCGCGGATCGCTTCGCGCCGCGGCAGGATCGAGAAGCTCTGGGTCTCAATGAACTCGCTGGCCTCGTAGAGCAAGGCGTTGAGCACCCCCGGTTCCACCGCGTCGGCGTACTCCTTGATGTCCACCAGCGCCGCGTAGCGGCAGGTGTCGCCCTGCCGCAGCTCCAGCTTGTCGCCGCCAAAGGACAGCCGGGTCGTGGGCAAGGTGCGGTACAGCGGTCCGGCGGCCAGCGGCACCGGCCGCCAACAGCCGTTGACCAGGTAGCCGAGGAACTCGGCCACCTCGGAGTACAGCCTCCCGCGGTGCTCGCGGCTGCCGATCAACTGGGGCCCGAAGCGGCGCAGCACCCGGTCGACCAGGGCGGTGCGCTCGGTCATCTCCACCAGCGCCTCCGCCTGCAGCCGGGCGATGCCGTCGCGGGTGCGCTGCGTTGACTGCAAGGCCCGGCCGGCCCGGGACACGGTGGGCCGGTAGACCAAGGTCAGGTAGAGCTCGTGGCTCATCATCCGTCGCTCACCCAGGCGGGCCTGATAGGCCCGCGACAGGTCCTGCGCAAACCCCGGCACTGCGGGATCGCTCAGCTGGTCCGCCACCCTCCGGTGCAGCCGGTGTGTCCAGACGGCCCAATGGCCACCGGCGAGGTTGCGCAGCAGGCTGCACAGGGCCTCGTGGCGCTCGGCGATGTCGGGCTCGTCGGCGCACTCAAAGGGCACGCCTTCCAGGCGCCAGACCCGCAGGTAGTCGCCCCCGCGCGTGACCACGTCGTTGGGCGTCAGCACCGAGGAGAAGGGGATGAAGCGCGACAGCGGGTTCTCGTGCTGTGCCTGATGCCAGCACCGAGGGTGCAGGAGGTGGGAGGCCGGCCGGCGCCCAGGACGGCGCGGCGTGGCAGGCGCCTGACGTTCAGCGGCGGTAAACATCGCTGGCTCCGCGGTAGAGGGTGGGCGCATAGCTGCGCGACTGCCAGAAGCGCCGGTTGTGGTGCGTCCAACGCAGCTTGGCCGCGAGATACGCCTGCCAGAAGCGCTGGTCATCCTGGGCGGTGACCAGGCGCATGCTGATGAGGGCAGGGACCCAGGCCACCAGCACCCCCAGCGCGATCCAGCCGCTGACCAGGAGACCGCCCCACAGCATCAGCAGGAAGCCGGTGCCCAGCACCAGCACCAACGGCACCAGCGGGATGCCCAGCTTCATCGCCGGTCGGGTGGCACCCTTGTAGATGACCTCGGCCTGCACGGCGCGCCCCTGTCAGTTGACGATGAAGGCGGCGAAGGCGCCGGCGCCGCCCACCAGCGTGCCGCCGATGAGCACGTTGGCAACGTCGGTGAGTCGGGCGCCCTGGAAGATCATCTTGAAGCCGGCCCAGATGATCGCGATGGTCACGACAGCGACAGAGATCGTCACCAGGATGGTGTTGACGTTGATGACGGTCGTGTTGACCTTGTCGAAACCTTGCGCGCGGGCGGCCGAGGCCAGCCAGGGTGTGACGGCCCAGGCGGCCGTGCGGGTCAGGGACAGTAAGCGGCTCATGGTTGCTCCTTCGAGGGGACAGGGAACACAGGGCGCACCGCCAAGACGGCGGCGCGGACACGTTGCACGTAGCCGTGCTGGAAACCGGTGGCGAAGTTGCCGCTGTAGTAGCAGGAGAGGACGCGTTGCAGGGACGCCTGGTCGGGCGGCACAGGACCAGGGCCCGCTCTGGTCTGGCACTCCAGCAGCACCGTCTGCATCGCGGCCAGGTTGTGGCAGGGGTCGAAGGCGGTGGTGGCGGTCAGGGCCAAGCGGTCCCAGTTGCGAACGTTTATCTGGGCCAGGCCGACGCTGAAGTTCCAGCCCGCAGCTCGCAGCGCTTGCGCGGTCGCGAAGGCTTCGGCCGCGCTGCGCGGCTGGCGCACCAAGGCGCCGCCGACCACGCCAATGGCCCAGGGGTTGAAGGCGCTCTCGGTGTGGATGAGGGCGGAAGCCGTCACCGCGTGGACCTCCGGGGCGCAGGTCAGCAGCAGGGGAGCGAGCCAGGTGGGTGCCATGGCCGTCTCACGGTGCGGTGGGGTCCGGGGCGACCGGCGGCTGGCTGGCGAGCCAAGCGGCGTAGTCGTCTTCGAAACGGTGGTCCCAAGCGCCCAGTTGCGCCTTGGCGGTGGGGCTGAACTCGGTGACGGCTTCGCCGTCCATCCGCCACCACGTGCGGGCAAAGGGCTCACCGTGGATCGACACCGACACCGCGCCTGCGTAGTCGCAGTGGTACTGCGTGCTGCTCTCGGTGTCGCTGCTGGTGACGTACTGCGGTGGGCAGAAGTCTGGCGCGCTGGCCCAGCGGTGAGTGGCGCTGTTGCCGGCACCGGCCATCGCACAGGTCGGGAAGGGTCGGCCCAGTGCGAGGTCGCGGAACAGCTCACGGATGGGTGGCACGCACTGGGGAATGGCGCGCCAGCTGGGGGCGGCCAGGCAGAGGAGCACCAGGCAGCCGTCAGACGCATCCGCGATGGTTGCCTGGCTTGCGAGCGTGACACACAGCGCTGCTTTATTAGCAAAGGATGAGAGCCTGTTCACAGCAGCCTTGTCGATCGGTTGACGTTGATACAAGGCTAGGAGGTGCTTCGCCTCAGTCGTGGGCTGGATACGGCGTAGTTCCAGCGCCTAGTCCACTGAATCAGAAAAATTGGTGGTGTCGACGGTTCGGGTTGTCGTACTTCCACTTGATCGGCTTGGGGCTCTTGTTGTGCTCGCGGATGTAGCGCATGAGCTTCTTGTCCAGGTCCTTGACGGAGGTGAAGATGCCCCGGCTGATGACGTCGCGCTGGATGCGGGAGAACCAGTTCTCAACTTGGTTGAGCCAGGACGAATAGGTCGGCGTGAAGTGGATCTGGACGTTGCCGTGCTTGGCCAGGAAGGCTTGAACCAGCTCAGTCTTGTGGCTGCTGACGTTGTCGCAGATGACATGGATCTCGCGGCCTTGGGGTTGGCTGGCGACCACGTCGCCCAGGAAGCCGACGAACTGCTCGCTCGTGTGGCGCGGCGCGGTCATGCCCAGCACCTCGCCAGTGGCGGTGTTCAGCGCGGCGAACAGGCTCAAGGTTCCGTTGCGCTTGTATTCGAAGCCATGGCTCTCGGCCCGGCCAGGAGCCAACGGCAGCATCCGGTCTTTGCGGTCGAGGGCCTGGATGGCCGTCTTCTCGTCGACGCAGAACACGGCAGCGTGCGCAGGCGGGTTGAGGTACAGCCCGATCACGTCAGCGGCCTTGGCTTCGAAGTCCGGATCGTTGGAAACAAGGTGCCGTTCCAGGCGGTGCGGCTGAAGGCCGTGCTTGCGCCAGATGCGCTGCACGGCGGAGAACGAGACATCGCCCAGCTCGGCCGCCAGCTTGCGGCTGCTCCAGTGCGTGGAGCCGTCCTTGGGTTTGTGCTTCAGGGTCTTGTTCAGCACCCGGGCTTCCAGCTTGGCCACTGGCCTTACGGGAGCGCGACCAGGGTGCAGCGATACCAGCCCGGCCAGCCCCTGAAGCTCGAAGGCCTTTGTCCAGCGCGTGACGAAGGCATCGTTGCAGGCCAGCTTGGCTCGGATGTCCACCCGGCGCTCGCCATCAGCCCACAGCAGCACGCAGCGCGCCCGCCGAGCCAGCGCCGCGCTACCACTGCGCTTGCGGATCACCGCCTCCAGATCCGCGCGATCGTCGTCCGTCAATGTCATCCTGTGCATGTCCTTCAAGATGAAGCATACACAGCCGATTTCAAGGATTCAGTGGACTAGGGAGATCGAGAAGGCGATCTCCTGAAGAAGTTCCGAGTTGGCCAAAACGCCCATAGCGCTCTCTTACGAATTGCGGATGGGGCGCTTCGGGCCTCGGTGCGCTGCGGTTACGGAGCAGTTGGTGCGCATACGACCGTAAGGCTGAGCGGCCTACAGCGCGTACACCGTGTAAACATTCAAGGCGTTGAGCACCGTAGCTGATGTTCGCCAGGCTTGCTTCAGAGGCGCGGTAGCGACAATGCACCTAAGCTGACAGGCAGCGCGGTCCCGCTGGCCTGTCATCGATGTACCCGTACGCCACAGCAATGCGAAGGGCCTCGCGCCTTGTCTTCGTCCGCAGCTTGGCGCAAATCCGCTGGAAGCGACAGTCAATCGCGTCCGGCGCCAAACCAAGTGTCTTCGCAATCTGCTTACTGGACAGACCCTCCAGCTCAGCGCATAGCAGCGCGACTTCGTCCGATGTCAGATGGCTCCTGGACTTGAGCTCGTCGGCCACCGAAGATGAATGCCAAAGATTGACCATCATCGCGATACCAGTTGCCTGCGCCAACTTCATCGTGTCGATCGACTCAAAATACCCTTGTTGAGCTGATCCAAGAACAAGGGCCGCAGTGCGCTCAAGCCGTCGGGGAGGTGGCATGGGAATGATGAGAGAAGACCTGAACCCTAGCGTGGAAACAAGGGACTGGAAGACCGTGTGTTGCGGTAACCGTATACATAGCTTGCTGCCAACGGTCGGCCAAAGTGAGGCTCGTGCATGCTCGAGCCATGGGCAATCGAAGGCTTCGCTTAGACCGTCAAGCACACGGGAAAGCTCGGCACATCGTGCTAGAACAGCCCGACGGGCCCCGTGCGCGGGTTCCTCCCGAGCGACGCTGATGAAGCATGCGCAGTCGCACCCGGTAATGTGGATCGCTTGCTCCATCAACTCAAACACGATGAGCGGGGGGATTCCGGCAGGATGCTGCCAAGATAGCGCCCCAGCACACGGGAACGCATTCAGCCGCAGATGTTCCATCGCTCCCAGCTTGCTGTCACTGGTGTCCATGCGCCTCGAACATGTCCGCTACCCTTCTCACAAGCTGACTCATGAGAAGGGGATGTTTGAAGCGCATCGGCTCCGACTCACACCAAGCTTTGAACTCTTCTGCATGGAAGAACAGCACCGCAACGCTGGACTTGGGGCCAGCGTCTGAGCACTCCACCCGCTGGACCTCCACCGTCTGGCCACGTTGCACAGGCGTAATTACGATGGATCCATCTTCGCTTGATAACGATTCCGCGGTCGCTTGCAGGCAGCTTGCGCGGTCGATGCGGTGCCATGCGCGTCGGCATGCGTGACATCTCGGAGGGCGAGAGCTGCGCCGTAGCCCGTTCGTCGTTCTTGCGACGTCGGGTGGTCGATTCGCTTGGTTGGTGTGCCGCGCCATAGCTATGTCTCCGATGGCTGTCGCCAAACAGTGCCGGTGGTTTTCGGCATGGTGACGGATGCAGCACATGTTGCGCGGAGCAGCCCATCGGTACAACCTGTCAAATTTGACAGGAGCAATGTTTGTGAGTCGACGAGCGGTAGGCCACGTGGTGGCAGGCGTCGTCAGCAAACCAGCAAGGCGCGCGAAGTGGTTTATTCCCGGATCTCTGCGGTGTTTGAATGTGCGGATAGCACCCTGTTGAATAGGGTCATTTGCTGTGCCGGAAAGGCCTATAGAGAGTCGTGCCAGTGCAAACAAACCTGCGCAGGTTTGCATTGACGTACTTCGGTTATTGTCGTTGCCCTTGCTTAAGCCAAAGGGGTGAGCTATAGCTGAGGTGGTCAGCCAGCACCCACGTACGTTGCTACGACATGATTAAGATAATTGTCATCAAGGATCAAGTCACCCGCACCGCAATGAAGCGTGTTCTGCACTGCGTCGACGCGGCAGCTTGGCCTCTAATCGCTCTCGGGGCAGCAAATGCGCTTAACGGAGCATCTATACCGATGCTCGCGAGCATTGTGTTGCTCAGTTGGATGATGGCAAGAATTTGGCGTGCAGCGAAAGATTGCAATTACAGTCCGACAACTTGGTTGGTTTGTCGAGCGCTAGGGTTTGTTCTCTTGCTTTGTGTGGCGGTGTTGTTGGTTCGCTCAGTCTCGCTATGATGTATTCGACGGCCTGCGACCTGACTGAGGATGAGTGCTCAACCGAGAATGCCGAATTTTATCGCTTTGACAACCGCTTGATGCTTGGAATTGCAGTTGAGCTTATGCATTGCATTTTTCATGTGCTCAGTTGCGGTTCGTTCAGAAATTCCCAGGATATGGGCCGTTTCCCAAGCGGTTTTTCCTTCCATCGTCCAAAGCAGTGCTTCACGTTCGCGATGCGTGAGGCACGGGCGTGTGGACGTTGAATTTGCGTGCGCAAGTGCGATGATGGCTTCTTGAGCATAGACAGCGAACAACTGCATCTCGGCAATCAGCCTGTTCGCGTCTGTAGTTCGGATGGGGATGTCCGTATCGAGTCCTAAGACAAAATGGATGGCATGGGGCAGGTGACTGGCCGTCGCTATCCCAAATCGGTATCCGAACAACGCTTGGGCTTCCCACAGCTCAGCACATCCCGCTTCGACATATGTCTGCTGGTTCCACAGTATGGGAACGCTTCGGCGCCTCAGGTGTTGCAATACGGGATCGCGGCGGGCATCGGTCTGGTTGTAATATGCCTCTTCGTAGGCAGTCGGGTTGTTGTCAATGCTCATGTAGTGGAAGCCACCATCACCACTGGGTGTCACTGTCACGGCACTTACTGTACGGAACCCCAGAGACGCGGCGAACTCCAACACCGCGCGCCGAAGGTCCGCGACCGTGGACGCCGCCAGAGCCGCTTCACAGTGTCGGTTTGCCATCTCGGTCTCCTGCGGCCTTGTTTTCGAGATGTACAGGCGCTTCGGTCTTCTTTGGGCCTAAGCATGCGGGCGCTCCGCACTTTGTGACAAGCTTGTTGGTCGCTGATCTTCAAGCGAGGATGTAATTGCCTCTGCGTCCCGGTTCGAAGAGGCACCGAGGATGCCTTTCAAAGTCTCGACTGTTATGAGCAGCGCTTGAACGCGTCTCTCACTTTCAGCCGCACGGTCCTCGAGTGCTCTCAAAGTTGCATGCGAGCTAGCGAGCTTTGCCTCGAGTTCTTCCTTTTGCCCGAGCCAAACATGTGTCTGTTCAGAGAGTTTCCGTCGCTCTGATTCCAGCGAAGCGTGTGCTTCAACCAACGCAGCGTCCCAGAGATCACCGAGGAGCTCGCGGCTGCGACTTACCAGTTGTTCGGGCGGCATCTCGCGCCGTACATCACAGTGCGCCACCAACTGTTTCGCTTTCCAAGTTCGCAGGACCGGAGCGATGGTGGAAAAGCTGCCCCCCTTGGTGCTGGTCCACTCAGCAAGGAGCGAGCGGACTGATCCATTGGTGATGGAAGTTCCCTGGGCTGCAAGCTGGTTTACCGCTCGCCACACAAGCTCTTCCGTGATCGTTGGGCTCATGCTCATAAAGCACCTCGTGAGATTGCTCATGAAGTCCGATCGGTAGTCAACGTAGGTGATGCCTCGGCGACCTGGATACGGGGTTTCCATGACAAACGCAACGGGATGTCAGCGACCACTTACTGCGCTTGAAACACGTGCCGGCGTCGCGATGTCTCTGGCGTTGCCTGGCTTGAACCTCGTCGGCTTCGCCGCGTGCAGGTCTGGCCGCGAGAAGACCCGGCACGATGCGGGTCTGCGTCGCACCTGCGTGGGCCATTTTGAACGTCGCGGGCGCATGACCTCGCCCGACAACATCAAGCGCTTGGCCGGCGGACTTGGCATACCCTCGGGCGAGCTCTTGCGCCCACAAGGCGCCCGCCGAGTTGGGTCCGCTCAGTCCAACGCGGATCCATGACCCTCTTCTCAACCGAATGCACCGGCCTGACCCCCAGCGGCCGGCGCCGATGCCGGACGAGCGGGCCGTGGTGCCGCTTCAAGTTCGGCTTTCGTTGCGTGGCTCCGGGAAACCGCCGAAGAGGCCGCGGCGGCCCTGGTGCCGCCCAATGTCGATGTCGATGACGCGGGGCCCGATGGCGACGCGCCGGCAGCGCCAATGGAGCTCCTTGCAGCAGGATCTGCTGTGAGAGGCCGTCGCTAAGATCAAGCAGTTTCGGCTCAGCCTTCCGCCAAGCCGGTGTTTAGGACAAGGGGAAAGGCATGTGGGGCTTCTTATCCGTCGCACTTGATCTGGCGGCCGAGGTATTCGCAGAGCGGGGCAAGCGCGCTCTGGCGATTATCTCCTTCGTCGGCGCGCTGGTATGTACAGTTATCTTTATGATGTAGCCGTCGCCAAGCCGTCGCGGGCAGCGCTGAAGGCGTTGCAGCATAAGGATCTGCTTTAAGCCGCTGGTGGCCCACCCTCGTCGTCCTGGCCAGGTTGGGCGCGCCGCCGGGCGGCTTGCTTCGCATCTCTCTCCATTGCCGTCTCGGCCGCTTCCGCTTGGGCCGCCTGCAGGTCCTGGAAGGCGTCAGCCTCAGCGATGCGCCTGGCGTGATGCCAGCGCCCCACGATCAGGCCGACCAAGCCGCCAGGCAGCCCACCAGAAAGAACGTCCACCACGCCCGGTTGTAGCGATGGTCCCTCTGCGCGCGGAAGTTCCGCCGCTCGTTCGGCGTCACCGGTGCCTCACTGCTTGCCGCTGAAGTCGGCTGTGTTCTCTTTCGCGTGGTACGGCGTCCTGAGCGCCTGTTTTGCTTGCAGAGAGCACAGCATCGCAGCCTGACCGATGGGCGCCATCGCATACATAAGCCAGTCGGGCATCCAGTCCGTGAGCCAAAAAATCGGCGCCGCGACTACAACCACTGCGAGCAGAGCGCTCTGCAGCCTTCGCCATCGTCTTACCTCCGCTAGTTGGCTGGGCGTCGGATCGAGCTGGATTTCCGTCGGACGCGCAGCTTCAACGAAGTTTCCCCACTTCATGACGTTCCCTCATGGCCAATCAGCCTGAGCAAGAGAATACCCGCAGGTGTTACCGGTGCCTCACTCGGTGGCGATCGGCGCCAGGAACAGGGCGTGAGTGTCAGGGCGTACCAGGGAAGACCTGGCATCAGCCACGCGCTGCGGGAAGCCGGCCGCGTCGCGCTCGTAGACCTCGCGCAGCTTGGGCACCCAAGGCGCGCAGATCGCGGTGGGGCTGTCGAAAACAGGCAGCACCGGCGTGGGCAGCTCGGCGATGGCCAGCGATCTGCAAGACGCGGCAGATCGACTCGACCCCGAACTCCTGGCGATGCCGGTCGACAGGCCTTCAGGAGTTGAGGCGGAGATTGAGCTCCGTCTGGGCGAAGAACGCGCTGGCCAGCTTCAGGATCTCGTTGGCCTTGCGAAGCTCTCGTACTTCGCGTTCGAGCTCCTTCACACGCCCGGCCTCGCTGGTCGTCACGCCTTTGCGCACGCCGGCATCGACTTGAGCGACATCCCGCCCGAAGTCGTCTACGGCAGACAGAGCGACGTCGCTCCCGTCACATGGCCAGCAGCGTCAGGCCTTGACCATCGAACCACAGCAGCTTGACGATGTCGCTTCTTCGGCGCTCAGTTAGCGCTCAGCGGGGGACTTTTGGGGGACTTGAACGTTGTGGACAGGTCATCACAGTGCAAGGCGAAAGATGGAACGGACGGCAGGTTGTATAAGAATCAAGGACTTACGCTCGCTGGACAAGCTACGAACCAAGGGGTCGTGGGTTCGAATCCTGCCAGCCGCACCAGAACACTGTTCTGATCAAACGGGTCAGCTCCAAAAGAGCTGACCCGTTTTTCTTTGTGCGCCCGATGAAGGCGCTGAACGGCCGCGATGCGGCCCGCGAGCACGACAGGCGCATCGGTGGCCGCATGCAGTGCCATTTGCTTGTCGACGCAGGCCCGATGCGATTCGGGCCTGTCGCCGCCATCACCTCACCGACCCAGCGCGTCGGCCACCGCCGTCGCCAGCGTGGTGGTGGGCCGGCCGATCAGGCCCGAGAGCACGCTGTGGTCGCGACGGAGCACGCCTTTGGCCACACCGCGGGCGTCGATCTGGGCCAGCATGTCGGCCACCGGTGGCGGCAGACCGACCGACGCCAGGAACTCGGCATATGCGGCCTCCGGCAGATCGCGGTATGCGAAGGCGACGCCGCTTTGCCGTGCAGTCTCGGCCGCCAGTTCTGCCAGCGTGTGGGCGCTGTCGCCGGCCAGTTCATGCGTCAGTCCGTCGTGGCCCGTCTGGGTCAGCACGGCCGCGGCTGCGTCGGCATAGTCCTGGCGCGAAGCCCAGGAGATGCCTGCGTCGCCCGCACTGCCGACCATGCCGCCATGGCTCAGCGCCAGTGGCAGGCCGGCGGTGTGGTTCTCCCAGTACCAGCCGTTGCGCAGGATGGTGAAGGCCAGCCCGCAAGCCCGTATCCAGCGTTCGGTGGCCAGGTGGTCTTCGGCGAAGGGAATGCCCCAGCGCTCAGCGTGCAGCAGGCTGGTGTAGACGATGCGCCGCACACCGGCGCGCTGCGCGGCCCGGATCACGTGGTCATGCTCGGCCTGGCGGGTGCCGATCGAGCTGGAAGAGATCAGCAGCAGGGTGTCCAGCCCGGTGAAGGCCGTTTCCAGCGTCGCGCGGTCACCGTAGTTGCCCTGTCGCACGCCAATGCCCAGGCTCGCGGCCTTGGCGGGGTCGCGCACGATGGCGACGAGGTCTTCGGGCGCACACCGCTGGCGCAGGCTGGCGACGACCTTGCGGCCGAGTTGGCCGGTGGCGCCGGTGATACCGATCTTGGACATGATGTCGAACTCCTGAAGAAGAAAGTTGGGCGGGCGCACGCGCGCTCAGACCGCGCCGCCGCCCAATGACTTGTAGAGCGTGATGCCGTTGCTGGCCTGGTCGAGGCGCACGTCGATCAGCCCCTGGCGGGCGCTGTCGTAGGTGCGTTGCGCATCCAGCACCTGCAGCCAGCTGTCCAGCCCGCGCGCCTGGCGGGCGCGGGCCAGTTCCAGCGCACTGCCGCTGGCTTCCACCAACGCCTGCTGCGCGGCCAGCCGTTCGCCCACCGAGGCGCGCACGGCCAGCGCATCGGCCACCTCGCGAAAGGCCGTCTGGATGGCCTGCTCGTAGCGGGCCACGGCGATGTCGCGCGCGGTGGTGGCCACCGTGAGGTTGGCGCGGTTGGCGCCACCATCGAAGATGGGCAGCGACACCTGGGGCACAAAGCTCCAGCTGCCCTGGCCGCCCTTGAACAGCCTGCCCAGGTCGGCACTCGCGCTGCCGGCCGTCGCAGTGAGCGAGATGCTCGGGTAGAAGGCGGCGCGGGCCACGCCGATGTTGGCGGTGGCGGCCTTGAGCGACCGCTCGCTCTGCAGCAAGTCGGGCCGGCGCAGCAGCAGCTCCGACGGCAGACCGGCCGGCACATCGGGCACACCGGGGTCGGCGTCCGGGGCCAGCGCCGCAGGGGCCAGCGCATCCGGCACCTCGGTGCCGACGAGCAGCGCCAGCGCCTGCCGATCCTGGGCCACCGTGGCGCGCAGCGTGGCCGCCTGGCCGCGGGCCGTCTCGGCGCTGGTCTGCTGTTGCCGCAGCGTCAGCATCGAATCGGCGCCGGCGGCCACGCGCCGTTGCGTGAGCGTCACCGTCTCGGCGTAGCTCTTGTAGGTGTCTTGTGCCAGTTGCAGCCGCTGCAGGTCGGCGGCCCAGGTGAAGTAGGCCTGCGCCACTTCGGCGACGACGGTGATCTGCGTGGCGCGCCGTGCTTCTTCGGTGGCCAGGAACTGCTGCAGCGCCTGCTCCGACAGGTTCTTGGTGCGGCCGAAGAAGTCCAGCTCGAAGGCCGTGGTGCCCAGCGTGGCGCTGTAGCTGTGGCTCACCACCGAGCGGCCGGTGGCCGACAGGTCGGCCGGCGTGCGGGCCTGCGTGCCGCTGCCGGCGGCCTGCAGCGTGGGCAGGCGGGCGGCGTCCTGTACGCGGTACTGGGCCCGCGCCTGCTCGATGTTGAGGACGGCGATGCGCAGGTCGCGGTTGTGCGCCAGCGCCAGCTCGATCAGGCGCTGCAGCCGCTCATCGCTGAACTGGCTGCGCCAGGGCCGTTCGGCGGCGGCGCCGGGGCCGGCTTCGGCGCTGCTGCCTGCCTGCGGGAAGGCGGTGGGCACCGGGGCGGCCGGGCGTTGATAGTCGGGCGCCAGGTTGGCGCAGGCGGTCAGCAGGGCGGCCGCGGCCACCGTGCCCAGTCGAAACAGAAGGGGAGTCATGCGGGTTGCTCCATGGCGGGCTGCGCGGGTGTGGCGGCATGGCCGCGGCCGAACAGCCGGTGCACGAGAACGAAGAACAGCGGAACGAAGACGATGGCCAGCAAGGTGCCGCTGACCATGCCGCCCACCACCGCCGTGCCCAGCGCGTTCTGCGCGCCCGCACCGGCGCCGGTGGCCAGCATCAGCGGCAGCACGCCCAGCACGAAGGCCAGCGAGGTCATCACGATGGGGCGCAGCCGCAGGCGGGCGGCTTCCATCGCCGCGTCCACCGCGCTGTGGCCCTGTTCGACCAGCGCCTTGGCGAATTCCACGATCAGGATCGCGTTCTTGGACGACAGACCGATGGTGGCCAGCAGGCCGACCTGGAAGTACACGTCGTTCATCTTCCAGGTGAGCAGGGCGCCCACCAGCGCGCCCAGCAGGCCCAGCGGCACCACCAGCAGCACGGCCACCGGCACGCTCCAGCTTTCATACAGCGCGGCCAGGCAGAGGAACACCACGAGGATGGAGACCGCGTACAACATGCCCGCGCGGCCGCCGGCCTCGCGCTCCTGGCGCGACACGCCGGTCCATTCGAAGCCGATGCCCTTGGGCAGCTCGGCCACATGGCGCTCCACCAGGTCCAGGGCCTGGCTGCTGGACATCTGCCCCGGCATCGCCATGCCCAGGATCTCCATGGCCGGCACGCCGTTGAAGCGCTCCAGCCGCGGGCTGCCCTGGGTCCAGCGCGCGGTGGCGAAGGCGCTGAAGGGCACCATGGTGCCGCTGGCATTGCGCACCTGCCAGCGTTCCAGGTCGCTGGGCAGCATGCGGTGGCTGGCGTCGCCCTGCAGCATCACCTTCTTCACGCGGCCGTTGTCCATGAAGTCGTTGATGTAGCGGCCGCCCCAGGCGATGGCCAGCGTGTCGTTGACGTCGGCTGCGCTCAGGCCCAGCGTGCCCAGCTTGTGTTCGTCGATCTCCAGCTGGTATTCGGGCGTGTCCTCCATGCCGTTGGGGCGCACGGCCACCAGGCCCTGTTCCTTCATCAGCGCGCCCAGCAGCTGGTTGCGCGCGGCGGTCAGTGCCTCATGGCCCAGGTTGGCGCGGTCCTGCAGCATCAGGTCGAAGCCAGTGGCATTGCCCAGCTCGGCCACCGCGGGCGGCGCCACCGTGAACACGGTGGCGTCCTTGATGGACGACAGCGCGGCGATGGCGCGGTTGGCGATCTTGGCCACGCTCTGGTCCTTGCCCGGGCGCTGCGGCCAGGGCTTGAGCTTGATGAAGCCCATGCCCATGTTCTGGCCCGAGCCGGCGAAGCTGAAGCCCGAGACGGTGAAGATGGAGTCCACCGAGTCCTTCTCGGTCTCGAGGAAGTAGGTCTCCACCTGCTTCATCACCTGCACGGTGCGCGCCTGCGCCGCGCCCGGCGGCAGCTGCACCAGCACGAAGGCATAGCCCTGGTCTTCATCGGGCAGGAAGCCGGCGGGCATCTTGCTGAACACCAGGCCGGCGGCGGCCACCAGCACCGCGTACACCAGCATCGACAGCTTGCTGCGCGCCAGCACGCCACGCACCAGGCCCTGGTAGCGGCGGGTGCCGCCGGCAAAGCCGCGGTTGAAGGCGCCGAAGAAGCCACGCTCCTTGGCATGGCCGTTGGCCGGCTTGAGCAAGGTGGCGCACAGCGCGGGCGTCAGGATCATCGCCACCAGCACCGACAGCGTCATCGCCGCGACGATGGTCACGGTGAACTGGCGGTAGATCACGCCGCTGGAGCCGCCGAAGAAGGCCATCGGCACGAACACCGCGGCCAGCACCAGCGCCACGCCCACCAGCGCACCGCTGATCTGCCCCATCGACTTGCGCGTGGCTTCGCGGGGCGACAGCCCTTCCTCGTGCATCACCCGCTCGACGTTCTCGACCACCACGATGGCGTCGTCCACCAGCAGGCCGATGGCCAGCACCATGGCCAGCATGGTCAGCGTGTTGATCGAGTAGCCGAAGGCGGCCATCACACCGAAGGTGCCCAGCAGCACCACCGGCACCGCGAGGGTCGGAATCAGCGTGGCGCGGATGTTCTGCAGGAACAGCAGCATCACCAGGAACACCAGACCCACGGCTTCCACCAGCGTCTTGACCACTTCCTCGATGGAGATGCGCACGAAGGGCGTGGTGTCGTAGGGCTTGACCGCCTTCATGCCCGGCGGGAAGAACTGCTGCAGCCGGTCGATCTCGGCATCGATCGCGCGGATGGTGTCCAGTGCGTTTTCGCCGGTGCCCAGCTTGACCGCCAGGCCGGCCGCGGGCTTGCCGTTGTAGCGTGCGTTCCAGACGTAGTTCTCGTTGCCCAGCTCGATGCGGGCCACGTCGCGCAGACGCACCGCACCGCCATCGGTCTGGGCGCGCACCAGGATGTTCTCGAATTCCTCGGCCGTCTTGAGCCGCGTGCGCGCCGTGATGGCCGCATTGAGTTGCTGGCCGGCCACCGCAGGCAGCCCGCCCAGCTGACCGGCCGAGACCTGCAGGTTCTGCGCCTGCAGGGCGGCGCTGACGTCCAGCGGCGTGAGCTTCAGGCCGGTCAGGCGCTCGGCATCCAGCCAGATGCGCATCGCCCGCTGCGAGCCGAACAGCTGCGTTTCGCCCACGCCCTTGACGCGGGACATCGGGTCCTGCACGTTGCTGGCCACGTAGTCGGACAGCGCGCCGGCGTCCATGCGGCCGTCTTCGGACACGAAGGCGATGACGGCGAGGAAATTGGTGGCCGACTTGGCCACCTGCACGCCCTGCTGCTGCACTTCCTGCGGCAGCAGCGGCGTGGCCAGCGCCAGCTTGTTCTGCACCTGCACCTGGGCGGTGTCGGGGTTGGTGCCCGTCTCGAAGGTCAGGGTGATGGTGACCTGGCCGGTCGAATCGCTGACCGCCTGCATGTACTGCAGCCGGTCCAGGCCTTTCATCTTCTGTTCGATCACCTGGGTGACGGTGTCTTCCACCGTCTTGGCCGATGCGCCCGGGTAGGTGGCGGTGATGCTGACGGCCGGCGGCGCGATGGCCGGGTACTGCGCGATGGGCAGCCCGTGGATCGCGAACAGGCCGGCCAGCATGGTGACCACGGCCAGCACCCACGCGAAGACCGGGCGCTCGATGAAATAGCGTGCCATGTGCCAGCTCCTCAGCGCTGCGCGGTGGACGCGGTGGCGGCCACGGCCTGCACCTCAGCACCCGGCGTGACCTTCTGCTGGCCTTCCACGGCCACCCGGTCGCCGGCCTTGACGCCGGCGGTCAACAGCCAGCGGTCGCCCAGGGCGCGTTCGGCCGTCACCGGCTGGCGCGTCAGCTTGCCGTCGGCGCCCACCAGCGAGACCAGCGCCTGGCCGCTGCCGTCGCGCGCCACCGCCTGCTGCGGCACCAGCAGCGCGTCGTCCACCACGCCTTGCTCCACCACCGCACGGGCGTACATGCCGGGCAGCAGCTCGCCGCGCGGGTTGGGCACCCGCACGCGCAGCGTGACCGTGCCCGTGTTGGCGTCGACGCTGGTTTCGGCGAACTCCAGCGTGCCCGGCTCGGCATAGGTGCTGCCGTCTTCCAGCACCACCTTGACCTTGGCGGCGCCGCCCTTGACCGTGCCGGCGCCCAGCGAGCGCCGCAGTGCCAGCAGCGCGCTGCTGGACTGGGTCACGTCCACGTAGATGGGGTCGAGCTGCTGGATGGTGGCCAGCACGCCGCTCTGGTTGGCCGTGACCAGCGCGCCCGGCGTGACGGCGGAACGCCCGATGCGCCCGGCCACCGGCGCGGTGACGCGGGTGTAGGCCAGGTTGATCCGTTGCGTCTGCAAGGCGGCCTGGGCCGAAGCCACATCCGCCCTGGCTTGCTTGAGCGCAGCCTCGGCATCCTCCAAATCCTGGCGACTCACGGCCTGGATCTGTGCCAGCTCGCGCTGGCGCTCGGCCTTCAGCTGGGCGCTGGTCAGCGTGGCTTCGGCGCGGGCCAGCGTGGCCTCGGCGCTGGCGACGGCCGCCTGGTAGGTGGCAGGGTCGATCTGGTAGAGCAAGTCGCCCGCCCGCACGCTGCCGCCTTCGGTGAACAGGCGCTTCTGGATCACCCCCGACACCTGCGGCCGCACCTCGGCGCTCACCGCGGCAGCCACCCGGCCCGGCAGTTCGGTGGTCAGCGCCAGGCGCTGGGGCTGCAGCGTCATCACGCTGACCTGCGGCGTGCCGGTGGCCTGCGGCGGCGGGCCGCCCGGCGGCTCGCCGCAGGCGGACAGCAGCGCGGCGGCCGTCAGGGCCAGCAAGGTGGAGGTGGCTGCGGCAACGGGGCGCAAGCGGAGCATGGAGAACCTTCCGATGTAAAACGGTACGGTTCAGTTTAGATTTGGAGCGACGCCCACGTCAAATGAAAGTGAACCATGCGGTACACTTTACGCAGGAGACATCGTGATGAAAGTCCGCACCGAAGCCCGCCGCGAAGCCATCGTCCGGGAGGCCACCCGGCTATTCCTCGAGATGGGCTACGAACGCGCCACGATGAGCGAGCTGGCGCAGCGCGTCGGCGGCTCCAAGGCCACGCTGTATGGCTACTTTCCCTCCAAGGAGGAGCTGTTCGCCGCCGTGACCGAGGCCACCGGCGAAACCCATCTGGCCGAGGCGGTCGCCGAGCTGGACGCGCTGCCGCACGTCGGGCTGGAGGCCGGGTTGATCCGCTTCGCCGAGAAGCTGCTGTCGCTGATCGTGAAGGAGGAAGCGCAGGCGCTGCAGCGCATGATCGTCGGTGAGTCCGGGCGCAGCAACGTGGGCGAGGTGTTCATGCAGCGCGGGCCGCGGCGCTGCATCGAGGCGGTCTGCGCCGCCTTGCAGGCCGCGATGGACCGCGGCGATCTGCAGCCGGGCCCGGCCCCCATCCTCACGCTGCAGTTGCTGGGCCTGGTGCGGGCCGAGGTGGAGTTGCGCCAGTATCTGCAGCATCCGCCGCGGCTCACGCGCAAGCAGCTGGGCGAGATGGCCGGTCGCGCCGTGCGCGTGTTCCTGGGCGGCTACCGCGCGTCGGCTCCCCCGGTCTGAAGTGCCGGTGTCATGGCGGTGTCAAACGCCTGGGCCATCGTGGCAGCCAGCGTGCATCCAAGCACGCACCAGGAGGACCGTCTTGACCACTCTGCAACCTCGCCGGGCCGCCTGCGCCATCGCGCTGGCCGCCTGCCTGCCCTTGCTGCAGCTGCCCGTCCAGGCCGCCTCGCTGGCCGCTGACGGCCAGTGGGCCGAGTTCTATGTCGATGCCCTGACCGCCCGCGACGGTGGCCTGGGCTGGATCGACACCGACACCGGCCTGGCCCAGACCTTCGAGTTCAGCGTGCCGGTCGGCTTCGTCGGCCGCCTCACCGTGGTGGACGGCGGCTTCGCCGGTGACACCTTCGCCCTCTCGTTGGGCGGGCAGCCGCTGGGTTTCACCAGCGCAGTGCCGGCCACGGCAGGCGACAGCCTCGGCGTGGACTTTGAAGCGGCGCTGGCCGATGGCCGCTACAGCCGCGGCGTGTTCACGCTGCAGGCGGGCTCGTACACGCTGAGTGGCCGGCTGCTGCAGTCGGCCGTGCTGGGCGGCGTGGCCCTGGAGGCCACCGTGGGTGGCCTGCAGCTGCAGGTGAGCGCGGTGCCCGAGCCCGGCAACCTGGCGCTGCTGCTGGCCGGCCTGCCGCTGCTGGGCCTGGCCCTGCGCCGCCGCTGCGAAGGGGGTGCATGATGAGCCGCCTGACCCTGATGGCCCGTGCGGTGGCCGCTGCCGGCCTGGCCGGCCTGGCCCTGTCCGCCTGCGCCGTGACGCCGGTGCCCGCCCAGGCGCCGGTCAGCATCAAGATCGTCGGTTTCAACGACTACCACGGCAACCTGGAGTCGCCAGGTACCTTCGGCGCCAACACCTCGGTGCCTTCGGCCCAGCGCCCGGCCGTGGGTGGCGCCGACTATCTGGCGGCCTACGTGGCCCGCATGCGCGCGGCCAATCCCAACACCGTGGTGGTGGGCGCAGGCGACTTCATCGGCGCCACGCCGCTGATCTCGTCGCTGTTCTTCGACGAGCCGGCGGTCGAGACGCTGAACAAGATCGGCGTGGAGTTCTCGGCCGTGGGCAACCACGAATTCGACAAGGGCAAGGACGAGCTGCGCCGGCTGCAGAACGGCGGCTGCAAGCTCACCAACGGCGCGCCCGATGCCAACAGCTGCCGCGGCTACGGCTCGGCCGCGCCCGGCAGCTTCGACGGTGCCAGGTTCCGCTGGCTGTCGGCCAACGTGGTGGAAACGGCCACCGGCAAGACGCTGCTGCCGGCTTATGGCATCAAGACCTTCGGCAAGGTGAAGGTGGCCTTCATCGGCATGACGCTCAAGGGCACGCCCGGCATCGTCACGCCGACCGGCGTCGCCGGCCTCAGCTTCCGCGACGAGGCGCAGACCGTGAACGAACTGGTGCCGCGCCTGCGGGCGCAGGGCATCGAGGCCATCGTGGTGCTGGTGCACCAGGGCGGCTTCCAGGGTGCGGGCAACAGCGACATCAACGGCTGCGTCGGCGACCTGGCCGGCAGCGACATCGCCGGCATCGTCAAGCAGCTGGACAACGCGGTCGATCTGGTGATCAGCGGCCACACCCATGCGGCCTACAACTGCTCGCGCAACACGCTGGACAACGGCAGCGTGGCCCGCGAGGCCGGCCTGCCCAACAAGGCCGGCCGCAAGGTGCCGGTGACCAGCGCCAGCGCCTTCGGCCGCGTGCTGACCGAGGTGGACCTGAAGATCGACCCGGTGACCCGCGACGTGGTGGACGTGAGCCCGCGCAACCGCCTGATCGACCGCACCGACGCCGAAGTGACCGCCGCGATCGCCGCCAACCCGGAGGTGAAGAACGTGGTGCTGGCCTACAAGAATGCGGTGTCGCCCTTGGCCGGCCAGGTGGTGGGCCGCATCACGGCACCGCTGGCCAATGCGGCCGATGCCGCCGGCGAGATGCCGGCCGGCGACCTGATCGCCGATGCGCAGCTGCAGGCGACCCAGCCTGCCGGGCTGGGCGGCGCGGTGATGGCCTTCATGAACCCGGGCGGCGTGCGCAACCCCGGCTTCGTCAACGCCGCGGGCAGCTATCCGTACGACCTGACCTATGGCGATGCCTTCACCGTGCAGCCCTTCGGCAACAGCCTGGTGACGATGACGCTGACCGCCCAGCAGCTGAAGGACCTGCTGGAGCAGCAGTTCGCCGGCTGCAACGGCCAGACGGGCACGCGCGTCCTGCAGGTGTCCAACGGCGTGCAGTACCGCTGGAGCGCCAGCGGCCCCACCTGCGCCAAGGTGACGGACCTGAGCTTCACGCCCACCGACCTGCAGGCCGTGCCGCCGGTGGCCACCGGCCCGACGGAGCAGATCGTCATCGGCGGCGTGGTTCAGAACCCCAACCGCAGCTACCGCGTGACGGTGAACAACTTCCTGGCCACCGGGGGTGACGGCTTCAGCGTGTTGACGGGCGGTGCCCAGACGCAGGGCGGGGCGCAGGACATCGACGCGCTGGTGGCCTACCTGGCCGGCTACAAGTCGCCGGCCGCGGCCTACGACCCGACGTCGGCCGCGCTGCGCAAGCCGCGCATCGTGCGGGTGCCTTGACGCGGCGCCTGCGAGCCAGGCTGCGCGCCGCCGCGGCGGCGGCGCTGCTGTGCGGGGCCGCCGGCCTGGCACCGGCCCAGCCGCTGGCGCCGGCCGAGCTGCCGCGCTTTGCTCAACCGGTGCTGGGCCCGCGCGGCCCGCTGCCACCCGACCAGGAGGCGGGCCGCCAGCAGCTGCTGGCACAGGCGCGCCAAGCGCTGCAGGCCGGTGATGCCGAGGCCGCCCAGGCACCGCTGGACCGCGCGGCCGCGCTGCAGCATGCCGCCGACACCGAGCTGCTGATGGTGCAGCAGATGATGCAGCGCGGCGCCTACCGGCAGGCCCTGGCCTTTGCGGCCCATGCCGCCGGCGCCCATGCCGACGTGCCGCAGGCCCGTGCGCTGTATGCATGGCTGGCGGCCGTGGGCGGCCAGCCGGCGTTTGCCGACGCGCAGCTGGGCCTCGGCCTGCAGCGCCTGCCCGACGATGCGGTGCTGCTGGGCACCCGGCAGGCGCTGGCCACGCTGCAGGCCGGCCAGCCGCAAGCGCTGCCACCGCCGGGCGCCCTAGGGCCGGTGGCCACCGGCGCGGTGCTGCCGGCAGGCGCGCGGCCCGTGGGCAGCGGGCTGCTGCTGGCGGGCGGCCAGCAGGCGCTGCTGGTACTGGCGGGGCCTGCGCCCACGGCCGGCCAGCCGCTGTGGGTGCGTGATGGCCTGGGCCGCAGCCGCACGGCCGCGCCGGTGCAGGCCTGGCCGGGCAAGGGTCAGACGGTGGTGTGGGTACGCCTGGCCGATGCGCTGCCCGAAGCGGCGCCATTGGCCAGCTCCTCGGCCGCCGGTTTTGCCGGCAGCCCGGCCGTGGTGGTCGGCCATCTGCAGGCGGCTGGGCCGCAGCCGGCCTGGCCGGTGCTGCACCTGGGCTTCCTCGGCCGGCCGATGGGCGAAGCGGTGCAGGCGCTGGGCATCGGACTGCCGGCCGAGCAGCCGGGCGGCGCGGTGTTCGACATGGCCGGCCGCCTTCTGGGCCTCACGCTGCCGGGCGATGCCGCAGCGCCTGACCGGCTGCTGCCGCTGCCGGCGTTGCGTGCGCTGCTGGGTGAGCAGGCGCCGGCCCTGCTGCCCACCGCGCCGCCCGGCCCGCGGCGCACGCCCGACGAGTTGTACGAGCAGGCGCTGCCGCGTGTGTTGCAGGTGCTGGCGGGCGAAGGCCAGCCCACCGCCGATCAGCCGGCGCTGCCCGTGCTGCGCAAGGCCGCACGCTGACCGAAAGGCAGGTGCCCGTCGCCCGGCGTGCACACGTGCACCCGCTTGCCCACCTGGTGCACCAGCATGCCGGCCGAGCCCTTGGGGCTGAGGATCATCGCCCGTGCATCGGCGGTGCGGGTGGCGGTGGCGGCGCTCATCTGCGACTCATAAGGCCCGGTGGCGTACACCGTCTGCCCGCCCACCATCGTCAGCAGCGCGCGGTTGCGGGCCAGCTCCTCGTCGGGCACGGCCAGGAAGTCCTGCTCCAGGATGATCAGGTCGGCCAGCTTGCCCTTCTCCAGCGTGCCCACCTGCTGGTCCAGCCGCAGCTGGTAGGCCGCATGGCGGGTGATGGCGGCCAGCACGTCATCGCGTGACAGCGCCGGGTCGTCGTTGATGCGGCCCACGTAGTCGGGCGACTGGCTGGCCGGGCTGCGCGGGTTCTGCGGATCGCCCGAGCGCGTCACGCCCGCCTTCAGCGCCAGGAAGGTGTCGAAGGCGTCGATCGGCCAGTCGCTGCCGTGCACGATGCGTGCGCCCGCCCGGCGCAGGCTGCCCGAAGGCTCCATGCGCGCAAAGCGGTCCGGGCCCAGGTGCTGCTCCGTCAGCCCCACCGAGAACGAGGCGCGCACACCCCACTGGAACGACATCGTCGCCATCACGTCTTCGGTGGCGAAGCGGGCGTAGTCGCTCACCGCCACCGTCTCGGCATGGGCGATGGCGGGCCGGAAGTCGGCCTGCGGCCGCTGCTGGCGGGCCGTCTGCAGCGCATTGAGCACCGTGCGCACGCCGCGGTCACCGGTGGCATGCATGTGGATGTCGAAGCCGTTGTCGATGGCCTTGACCATGATGTCCTGCAGCCGGGCCTGCTCGAAGTACAGCGCGCCGTAGTTGGTGCTGGGGATCAGCACCGGCGCCTGCGGCGTGCCCGCGTTCTGGAAGTAGGGCTGCAGCAGCGCGCCGTTGTCGGCCGGCGCGTTCACCACGCCGTCCATGAACAGCTTGAGGATGCGGGCGCGCACGCCAGGCTGGGCCACCGCGTCGCCCTTGTCGCCGGCATCGGCCACCGCCCGCAGCGCCGCAATGTCGTCGGCCGACTGGATGCTCAGTGCCAGGTTCACGCGCGCCGTCAGCTCACCGGCCTGCTGCAGCGTCTGGTAGGTGCGCAGCGTGTTCTCGCCGGCGGCCGCGTCCATGAAGCTGGTGATGCCCTGCGCGCGGATGGCCTGCAGCGCGGCGCGGGCTTGCTTCAGCACGTCTTCCTGCGTGTCGGGCGGAATCGCCGCCTTGATCTGGAAGCCGCCGCCGTCGATGCCGATGCCGGTGGGGTTGCCCTGGGCATCGCGCAGGAAGCTGCCGCCCGCCGGGTCGGGCGTGGCCGCGGTGATGCCGGCCAATTGCAGCGCCCGCACGTTGGCCAGCGTGGAGTGGAAGTCGCTCGAGGTCACCACCACCGGCCGCGTCGTGGCCAGCGCGGTCAGCGTCTGCGCGGTGGGGTCGGCATCGAGGTTGGCCGTGGCCTGGCGGTCCCAGTTCACTGCCTCCAGCCAGGCGTCCGGGCCGCGGTCCTGGCTGGCGTCCAGGCAGGCCTGCAGCTTCTCGACCAGCTGCGGGCGTGTCAGCGGCTGGTATTGCAGGTCGCATACCAGCAGCGCGCGGCCACCGGCGATGCTGTGCAGGTGGGCATCGATGAAGCCGGGCATCAGCATGCGCCCCTCCAGCTCGATCACCCGTGTCTTGCGGCCGATGTGCGTCGTCACGTCGGCATCGCTGCCGACGAAGGCGATGCGACCGTCCTTGACGGCCACGGCCTGGGCCACGGTGCGCTGGTCGTCCATGGTGACGACCTTGCCACCGCGCAGCACCACGTCGGCGGGGCTGGTGCCGCCGTCGTTGCAGCCGGCCAGGGTGGCGAGCACGGCCGCCAGCACAGCCGGGGTCGCGAGTCGGGAGAGCAGGGGCATGGGGCACTTCCTCTTGGTGGATGGGCCGCCCCATCGTAGGAAGGGCCGCAGCGCCGCAGATGGGCCACTTTGCGCCGACGGGCTGGTCCACCGTGAAGCCCGGCAAAAGCCGAACCCCGGATCGGAATTCAGCCTGTCGACTTCAGGCGGGGGCCAGCAGCCGAGATACCAGCGCGATCAGGCACACCCGCAGGTGCGTCAGCAGCCGCTGCTGGTCGGCCGGGCGGTACACCACGGCCGCGGCGATCATCTCGTGCGCGATGACGCGGATGCTCACCGCGGTGGCGCGCAGTTCAGCCGCTTCGGCACGGGGCACGTAGAAGGCCAGCGCGCTGCAAACCGACGCCGTCATGCGCTCGTCGTGGTCGTCCAGCACCGCGCGCAGGGCCGGCATCGCCGTCAGCATGCCCAGCAGCGCCCCCAGGCCGGGCTGGTCCTGGTACAGGCGCACGGCGCGCTGCATCTGTTCCAGCACGAAGCTCAGCAGGTCCAGGCCGGCGCCGTGGCGCGGGTGCACGGCGTCCAGCTCATCGAACACGCGCACCAGCCAGCGCTGGATCAGCTCGCCGATGACGGCTTCCTTGTTCGGGAAGTACTCGTACACCGCACCCACCGACAGGCCCGCCGTGGCGGCGATGCGCTTGGTGGTCAGGCGGTCGAGGCCGCCTTGCGCAATCTCCTGCTCGGCCGCCTTCAGCACCGCCTCGAGGGTGCCGTGCGCCCGTTCCTGCGAGGGCCGGCGCCGCATCAGCAGCGGTTTGCTGCTGCGCTTGGCGGCCACCGGCTTGCGCGCGGGGGCGCGGGGCTTGGGGGCGGCGGGTGAGGGCATGCAGGAATGTTAGCGGCCGCATCGGGGTTTCCCGGCCTGGCCTTTGCTAGCAACCGAACTAAAGTTCGGATTCAATGTGGTTCCCTCGATGCTGATCCTCCTCGTTCACCTCGGCATGCCTTGCCATGTCTGAAGCCAGCGCGCCAGAGCTGCGGCTGCGGCCGGCCGCCACGCTACCGGCCACCGACAGCCTGGCCGAATGGCTGCGTGGCCAGCGCCTGCAGCGGCCCGGCCAGCCGCTGCGCCTGCAGCTGGCCCAGGGCCTGCGGGAAGCGGTGATGTCGCGCGTGCTGCTGCCCGGCCAGCGGCTGCCGGCCACACGCGCCCTGGCCGAGCAGCTGGGCGTGGCACGCAACACGCTGGTGGCGGTGTACGCCCAGCTGGAGGCCGAAGGCTTCGTCGTTGCCGGCCATGGCTCGGGCACCTATGTGCGCCCGGTGGTGCAGGAGCGGCCCGCGGATGGTGCGCCGCCCCTTCGCCCCGAAGCTGCGGGCGCCCGCCCGCGCTTGTCCCGCCGCGGCCGCGACTACCGGGGCGATCCGATCCATGAGTTCTGGGTCGAGCGCCCGTTCTGCCCGGGCGGCTTCACCGGTGAGCTGTTTCCGCAGGCGGTGTGGAACCAGTTGCAGATCCAGGCGCTGCGCCGGCCCAGCGCCGACCTGCTGCTGCCCGGCGAGCCAGGGGGTTCTCCCGCGCTGCGCCAGGCGCTGGCGCGCCATGTGCGCGCCACCCGCGGCGTGCGCTGCGAGCCCGAGCAGGTGATCCTGACCGACAGCACCGCGCAATCGGTGTCGTTGATCGGCCGCCTGCTGTGCGACCCGCGCGACGAGGTGATCGTCGAGAACCCCTGCTACTGGGGCGCGCGCCGCGCGCTGGAGCAGCAGGGCCTGCGGCTGCGCCCGGTGGACGTGGACGACGGCGGCGCGCCGGTGCCCACGGCCGCCGCGTCCAGCGCGCGGCTGGCCTACCTGACGCCTTCACACCAGTTTCCGACCGGGGCCGCCATGCCGTTGGCGCGCCGCCTGCACTGGCTGGCCTGCGCGCGCGCCGCCGGCATGCTGCTGCTGGAGGACGACTACGACAGCCCCTTCCGCTACGCCGGTGCGCCGCTGCCTTCGCTGCAGGGCCTGGATGCGGAGTCGGGCGCGGGCGAACACGTGATCTACCTGGGCAGCTTCAGCAAGACGATGTTCCCGGGCATCCGGCTGGCCTTCATGGTGGTGCCGCAGTCGCTGGCGGGCGTTTTCGCCGCTGCCACGCACGACTTCGATCGCGACGGCGACCAGCTGCTGCAGGCGGTGATGGCGCGCTTCATCGACGAAGGCCATTACGCCGGCCATGTGCATCGGCTGCGCGAGGCCTTCGGCCGTCGGCGCGAGGCGCTGCTGCAGGCGCTGCACGCGGACGTGCCCGCGCTGTCGCGGCCCGACAGCGCGCTGTGCCTGACGGGCGGTGCCCGCGGCGTGCACCTGTGCTTTGCACTGCCGCCGGGCAGCGACGACCGCGCGCTGGCCGCGGCCTGTGCCCGCCGCGGCGTGACGGTGATCCCGCTCTCGGCCTATGCCGTGGGCAGCCGCCGGGCGGGCCTGGTGTTGTCGTACGCCGGCGTGCGTGAAGGCGAGATCGCGGCGCTGGTGCGCGCCATCGCCCCGGTGCTGCGCCAGGCGGCGGGCTGACCGGGCCGGCCAGGCGCTCAAGTTGGGGCCTGCCGCGGCCGATGAAGCGTCATGCGCGTGTCCACCGCCCCCTCCACCGCTTCCGGCGCCTCCAACGGCAACAGCAGCCAGATCGCGGCCCTGCGCAAGCAACTGACCGCGCTGAACAAGGAGCTGAGCGAGGTGGTCGCCTCCGACCAGGACGCCAAGTCCAAGATGGCGCGGACCAAGCTGCTGCAGGCGCAGATCCAGGCGGTGCAGAACCAGATCGAGGCATTGCAGCGCGCCGCCCAGCTGGCCCAGCAGGCTGCCCAGCGCGAGAAGGCGCAGGCTGCTGCGCAGGGCCAGACCAGCCAGGACAGCAGCCGCCAGGCCCGCCCTTCGCGCAGCCTGGTCGACCTGACGGCCTGACCGCCCGCCGCGCGGCGCCCGGCTGGGCGCCTCATTGCATGCATCCTGCCTGACCGAATGTTCACATGGTGAACGCCGGCTCGGGTTTGCCCCGTGCGCCTCGGGCGCCCGGCGGGCCGATCATCGCGGCACACAACGGATTGCATGCAATGGCGCCTCGCTCATCGTCTCCGTGCCCGCAAGACCTGCCGCTGGCCGCCGCCACGCGGCTGGGCACGGTGACGGCCCGGCTGCGCGACGACATCCTCAGCGGCGTCTACCGCCCCGGGCAGCGGCTGACCGAGGTGGCGCTGTCAGAGGCGATGAACACCTCGCGCACGCCCGTCACCGCCGCGCTGAAGGCGCTGGTGGAGCAGGGGCTGGTGCTGTACGCCAGCCACCGCGGCTACTGGGTGCGCGAGTTCTCGCTGGACGAGGTGCTGGAAGCCTACGAGGTGCGTGGCTGCCTGGAAGGCCTGGCCTGCCGGCGGGCGGCCGAACGCGGGCTGCCGGCGGCACTGGCCGAGCGCATGCAGGCCTGCATCGACCTGGGTGAACGCGTGACCGCCGGCCCGAGGCTGGCGGCGCAGGACCATGCCGCCTACAGCCGGATGAACGTGGACTTCCACAACGCCATCCTGGCCGCCAGCGGCAACCGGCAGCTGGATGGCTTCGTGCGCCGCGCCAATGACATGCCGATCGCGTCCGACCGCATGGTGCTGTGGGGCGACCGGGACATCGTGCGGCGCTCGCACGACGCCCATGTGCGCATGCTCGACGCGATGCGCCAGGGCCAGGGCATGCGCGCCGAGACGCTGATGCGCGAGCACATCCACGAAGCCGCCCAGGTCATCCGCCAGCACTGGCCCCGCATCGTGGCCAGCGCCCGCGCCGCGCCGCCGCTGGCGGCGGTGCCCAGCGGCCCCGGCTGAGGCCGCGCCCCGCTGCCCCGTTCCCGTTCCCGACCCCCGCGGCCGCTGCAGACGCCGACGCTCCCGCGTCCGGCGCTGCATGTGGCTGCGCCCTGCCACCTCCACTGCGCCACTGCCATGTCGTCTTCCTCCTCCTTCGCAGGCCATGTGGCCCTGGTCACCGGCGGTGCCAGCGGCATCGGCCTGGCCTGTGCCGAGCGGCTGCGGGCGCTCGGCGCCACCGTGGTGGTGGCCGACCTGCATGCCGGCCGCACCGCCGACACCGCCGCGCGCCTGGGCCTGCGCGGCGTGACGCTGGACGTGACCGACCGCGAGGCCGTGGCCGCTGTGCGCCGGCAGCTGGAAGCCGAAGGCCTGCAGGTGGACCGCCTGGTCAACTGCGCCGGCATCGTGCAGGACCCGCTGCCGCCCGATGCGCTGACGCACGCGCAATGGCGCCAGGTGGTGGCCGTGGACCTGGAAGGCACCTATGCCTGCTGCGCCGAGTTCGGCAGCGCGATGGCCCGCCGCGGCGGCGGCGCCATCGTCAACATCGCCTCGGTGGCGGGCATGCGCTCGATGCCGCTGCATGCCTACTCGCCGGCCAAGGCCGGCGTCATCAGCCTGGGTGAAAGCCTGGCGGCCGAATGGGGTCGCAGCGGCGTGCGGGTCAACACCGTCTCGCCCGGCTACACCGTGACGGCGGCGCTGCAAAGCCAGATCGACAAGGGCCTGCGCGACCCCGAGAAGCTCAAGGCCAACAGCGCGCTGGGCGTGCTGATACGGCCCGAGCACATCGCCGCGGCCATCGTGTTCCTGCTGTCCGACGAGGCCCAGATGGTGACGGGCATCAACCTGCCGGTGGATGCTGGCTGGCTGGTGGCCGGCTCCTGGAGCACCTTCGGCGGCGTGCGGCCCGGCTTGCACCACGACAACCACCAGGAGACCCCGGCATGAAACACCTCGTCCTGCAGACCCTGGCCGCGATGGCCCTGGCCGCCGCGCCCGCGCTGGCCCGCGCGGCCGACGGCCCCTCCACGGCGCCCATGCGCTGGGTGGTGCCGTATGCCGCCGGTGGCGGCACCGACGTCATCGCCCGCACGCTGGCCGCGCCCATGGCGCAGCAGCTGGGGCAGACCATCGTGGTGGACAACAAGCCCGGCGCCAACACCATGTTGGGCGCGCAGGAGGTGGCCCGCGCCCGGCCCGACGGGCTGACCGTGGGCTCGGCCGACAACGCCACGCTGGCGCTCAACCAGCACCTGTATGCCAAGCTGCCCTACAACCCTGAGCGCGACTTCGAGTTCGTCGGCGGCTTCGCGCGCTTTCCGTATGCGCTGCTCGTGCACCCTGCGGTGCCGGCGAAAAACCTGAAGGAGCTGCTGGACCTGGCCCGCAAGGAGCCTGGCAAGCTCAGCTACGGCACGCCCGGCACCGGCGGCCCCAACCATGTGGCCATGGAGCAGCTGCAGCAGCGCACCGGCGTCAAGTTCACACATGTGCCCTACCGTGGCGCGGCGCCCGGCCTGCAGGACCTGATGGGCGGGCAGATCCAGTTCATGCTGGTGGACACCGCCTCGTCCCAGGCCTATGTGAAGAGCGGCAAGCTGCGGGCGCTGGCCGTCTCCTACCCCCAGCGGCTGGCGGCCTTTCCGGACGTGCCCACCTTCGCGGAAGCCGGTGTGCCCGACTTCGTCGCCTTCTCCTGGCAGGGGCTGATCGCGCCGGCCGGCACGCCCAGGCCGGTGATCGCGCGGCTCAACCAGGCGCTGCTGCAGGCCTTGTCCACCGAAGCGGTGCAACGCCGGCTGGCCGAGCTGGGCGTGGAGCCCGCGCCTTCTTCGCCGGAGGAATTCGCGGCGCTGGTCAGGCAGCAGGCCGGCCTGTGGGGCAAGGTGATCCAGGACGCACAGATCCGCCTGGAGCCGTGATGGGCGCCGCCGCTTCTTTCGACTTCGCGGCCGTGACCCGGGCCGGCATGGGCGCCACGCCGCCGGTGGCGTCCGGCACTTCGGCCGCGGTGCAAGGCACGCAGTCGGTGCGCCGCGCCTTCGAGCTGCTGCAGCTGGTGGCCGCCCAGGGTGATGCGGGCATCCGCCTGTCGCAGCTGGTGCTGCTGTCGGGCATCGACCGCGGCACCGCCTACCGCATGCTTAGCTGCCTGGTGGAGCAGCAGTTCGTCGACCGTGACGAGCACCGGCTGTACCGCCTGGGCCCGGCCGCCTTGCTGCTGGCTTCCACGCTCACGCAGCCGATGCCGCTGCTGCAGCGCTTCGGTCCGGCGATGAAGCGGCTGGCGCGCCGCACCGGCGACACCGTGTTCCTGATGATGCGCGAAGGCGACCATGTGCACTGCGCGCACCGGGAAGACGGGCCCAGCCCCATCCGCATCCTGTCCACCGTGATCGGCCAGCGGCGGCTGCTGGGCACCGGCACCGGCGGCATCGCCATCCTGGGCCTGCTGGGGCGTGAGGAGCTGTTGGCCCTGCACCGCCGCCATGCCGCGCGTTATGCCGAGATGGGGCTGGACGCCGAGCGCTTATTGAAAGAGGCCGAGCAGGCGCGTCGACAGGCCCATGCCTTCACGATGAACAACCTGGAGGTGGGCATTGGCGGTGTGGGCCTGGCCTTTCGCATCGCGCGGCTCGGCATAGGGGCCATCAGCGTGGCTTCCATCGCCGCGAAGCTCACGCCGCAGCGCCACCATGAGCTGGTGACCTTGATCGCCGAGGAACTGCGGCAGATCGAGGTGGAGCTGGCCTTCGCCGACCGGCCCGATTGACGGCGCGCTTCAGGCCCGCAGCGGGCGGAAGAAGGCGCGAATCTCCTCGGCCAGCGCCTGAGGCTGCTCCATCGCCGCAAAGTGCCCGCCACGCGGCATCACCTGCCAGCGCTGGATCTGCGTGAAGGTTCGGGCCGCCAGGCTGCGTGGCGGCCGCACGATCTCGGCCGGGAACTCGGCATAGCCGGTGGGCACGTCCACCGTCGCGCCTTCGGGCACGGGCCAGCCATCGCGCCGCCGCGCGTAGTACGGCCAGAACGAAGCACCGATGGCCCCGGTGAACCAGTACAGCGAGATGTCGGCCAGCAGCGCATCGTGGCTGAACACGCTGTCCACATCGCCACCGCAGTCCGACCAGGCGCGGAACTTCTCGCTGATCCAGGCGGCCAGGCCCACCGGCGAATCCGTCATCGCATAGGCCAGCGTCTGCGGCCGGGTGGACTGCTGCAGGCTGTAGCCGGTTTCTTCGGCCAGCCAGCGGCGCAGCTCGGCCAGGTAGCGGCGCTCTTCGTCGCTGTCGCCGGTCACGTGGGCTGGCTCACGCGGAATCGGCATCAGGTTGAGGTGGATGCCGTGCAGCAGCGGCGCATGTGCCCAGCCCAGCCGCGCGGCGACGGAGGCGCCCCAATCGCCGCCCTGCGCGCCAAAGCGTGGGTAGCCCAGCACGTCGCTCATCAGCGTGGCCATCAGGTCGGCCATGCCGTCTATGCCGATGCGGCGCTGGCCGGGCGTGAACGACAGGCCATAGCCCGGCAGGCTGGGTGCCACCACGGTGAAGGCATCGGCCGCAGCACCGCCGAAGCGCGAGGGCTGGGTGAGCCGTGGCAGCAGGTCCATGAACTCGAACACCGAGCCCGGCCAGCCGTGCAACAGCAGCAGCGGCATCGGCCGCGGGCCCTCGCCGGGGGCGTGCAGGTAGTGCAGGTCGATGCCGCCCACGGGGCACTTGAACTGCGGCCAGGCATTGAGCCGCGCCTCCTGCGCGCGCCAGTCGAAGCCGTGCTGCCAGTGCGCCACCAGCGATCGCAGCCAGGTCATGTCGGTGCCGCTGGACCAGGGCGCTTCGCCCGGCGGCTCATCGGGCCAGCGGGTGCGGGCCAGGCGCTGCTGCAGCTCGTCCAGGTCGGCCTGCGGCACCTGCAGCTGGAAGGGGCGGGGTGATGCGTGGGTGAGGCTCATGCGTCATTGCAGGCCGCTGGCGGCACGCGCGCACTTGGTGTTTTCCAGCTGATCACATCGTGAACCGATTGCACGTTCGCGGTTTGCGTGGGCCGGGCGCGCCGGAACACTGAAGGCGTTCGCTCGAACACGCCCACAACAAAGGAGACGACGATGCAACGAACCGCCTGGGGCCGCACCGCGGCCGCCGTCTTGTCGATGGGGTTGATGGCTGCCGCCGCGCAGGCGCAGACGGCCGTGAAGATCGGCTGCCTGCTGCCGCTGACCGGCGGCTCGGCCTCGGTGGGCAACCAGCTGCGCGTGGGCATCACCGCCGCGGCCGAGCAGATCAACCAGGCCGGCGGCATCAAGTCCATGGGTGGGGCCAGGCTGAACGTGCTGTTCGCTGACTCACAGTCCAAGGCCGACGTCGGCGTGTCCGAGACCGAGCGGCTGATCAAGAGCGAGAACGTGTCGGTGATGTGCGGCGCCTTCAACAGCGCCGTCACCTTCCCGGCCACCGAAGTGGCCGAGCGCAACAAGACGCCCTGGATCGTGGCCAGCGCGGTGAAGGACGAGATCACCGAGCGCAACTTCAAGTACACCTTCCGCCCCAACAACAAGGCCTCGTTCGATTCGCGCGAGGTGGTCGATGGCCTGGAGCTGCTGAAGAAGGAGTCGGGCAAGGGCCCGTCGCGCATCGCGCTGTTCTACGAAGGCTCCGACTGGGGCCGTTCCTTCGCGTCCAACATCAAGAAGCTGGGCGCACAGCTGAAGTACGAGGTGGTGTTCGACGAAGCCGCACCGCCCAACCAGACCGACTTCACCTCGCAGCTGCTGAAGATCCGCGGCGCCAGGCCCGACGCGCTGATCGTCGCCTTCTACACGCCCGACCAATTGCTGCTGACCAAGCAGCTGGCCGAGCAGCGGCTGGAGCTGCCCTACGGCCTGTGGTCCGCCGGCGGTGGCACCGAAGACCCGTCCTTCTACAAGTCGGTCGACCCCCGGATGGTGGCCTACTACTTCGTGCAGGAGGACTACCAGATCGACATCCTGGAAGTGAACCCGCAGCCGGCCTACGTGGAGCTGGACAAGAAGACCCAGGCCGCGCTGGGCCATGGCCTGAACGCCTACGTGGCCCAGGGCTACTCCAATGTGTACGTGATCGCCGATGCGCTCGAGCGCGCCAAGAGTGCCGACCGCGACAAGATCCGCGATGCGCTGGCCGCCACCGACATCACCTCGGGCCCGGCGCTGATCACCGGCTACCAGCGCATCCAGTTCGATGAGCAGGGCCAGAACACCCATGCCCACGGCGTGATCTCCGAGAACATCGGCGGCAAGCGCCGCACGGTGTGGCCGGCCGACAGCCGCGCCAAGGACACCCGCCCGGTGTGGCCGGTGCCGGCCTGGTCCAAGCGCTGAAGCCCCCCCACGCAGTCCGCCCCGGAGAAGCCCTTGGACAGCTACATCCTCACCTACTCGGCGCTCAACGGCGTGCTGATCGGCGCCATGTACGGCGGCATCGCGCTGGGCCTGAGCCTCATCTTCGGCGTGCTGCGCATCGTCAACTTCGCCCACGGCTCGTTCCTGATGCTGTCGATGTACATCGCCTTCTGGCTGCACCACTGGCTGGGCTGGGACCCGTATGCCTCGGCCCTGGTGGCGGTGCCGGTGATGTTCGGCCTGGGCTATGCGGTGCAGGCCACCATCATCGCGCCGCTGATCCGGCGCGAACGGGCGCTGGTGGTCGAGCCGATCAGTGCGCTGCTGCTCACCGCGGGCGTCTACATCGTGGTCGACAACCTGGCCTTGATGGCCTTCGGCGCCAACGTGCGCTCGGTGCCTTCGCACATCGAGCAGACGACGCTGAGCCTGGGCGACTATCCGCTCAACACCTTCCGCGTGGTCGGCTGCGTGTCCTCCATCGCCATCGCCGCCGCGCTGTCGCTGTGGCTGGCCCGTACCGACATGGGGCGCGCCATCCGCGCCACCGCGCAGAACCGCGACGGCGCCGCGATGTCGGGCATCAACGTGGGCCAGGTCTACAACACCACCTTCGGCCTGGGCTGCGCCATCGTCGGCGCCATGGGCTGCCTGCTGGCGCCCTTCATCCCGCTCACGCCCAGCGTGGGCCTGAGCTTCGGCATCAAGTCCTTCATCGTGGTGGTGCTGGGCGGCATCGGCAGCATCGCCGGCTCGCTGGTGGGCGGCCTGGTGATCGGCGTGTTCGAGTCGATCGCGGCGCAGTTCGTCACCACGCCCACGGCGTCCATTTTCTCGCTGGCGCTGTTCATCGTCATCCTGCTCGTGCGGCCGCAGGGCCTCATGGGCAAGCGCTGAGGGCCGGCCCATGAACACCACCACCCTCCAAACCGGCGCGCCGGCCCTGGCCGCGCCGCAGCGCACCAGCGGCACCCGGGCCATGGTGGCCGGCGCCGCCGTGCTGGCCGCGGCCCTGCTGCTGCCGCTGCTGGTGCGCAACGACTACTGGCTGCACTCGGTGATCATGGTGCTGTACTTCGCCTACCTGGCCAGCGCCTGGAACCTGGTGTGCGGCTACGTGGGCCAGGTGTCCTTCGGCCACTCGGTGTTCAGCGGCGTCGGCGGCTACATCTCGGTCACGCTGCTCACGCATGCCGGCATGTCGCCCTGGCTGGGCATGCTGGTGGGCGCGCTGGCGGCCGCGGCGCTGGCGGTGGCCATCGGCTACCCCACCATGCGGCTCAAGGGCCCGTACTTCGCGCTCACCACCATCGCGGTGGCCGAGATCATCCGCATCTGGTTCGAGAACACCGACGTGGTGTTCGGCATCGCCATCAAAGGATCGCAAGGGCTGACGGTGCCGCTGGTGGGCACCAGCTGGGCGGCCATGCAGTTCGAAAGCAAGGTGCCCTACTACTACATCATGCTGGCGATGCTGCTGCTGGTGATGGGCCTGACCGCCTGGATGGAGCGCAGCCGGCTGGGCGTGTGCCTCAAGGCCATCCGCGGCGACCGCGACGCCGCCGAGTCGCTGGGCATCAACCCCACGCGCTACTACCTGGCGGCCTTTGCGCTCAGCGCCTTCATGACGGCGCTGGGCGGCACCTTCTACGCGCAGTTCATCCGCTTCATCAATCCGGAGCGCAACATGGGGGTGGAGCTGTCCATCGACATGGCGCTGATGAGCATCATCGGCGGCCAGGGCACGGTGCTGGGGCCGGTGATCGGCGCCTTCTTCCTTACCCCGGTGTCGGAAGTGCTGCGCAGCGAGCTGGGCGGCCAGCTGGTGGGCCTGCACCTGGTGATCTACGGCCTGGTGCTCATTCTGGCGGTGCTGTACCTGCCCAAGGGCCTGCTGGCGCCGCTGTCGCGCTGGGCCCGCCGTCTGCTGGGAGGGGCGCCGCGATGAGCACCGACGTGCTGCTGTCCGTGGAGGCCATCTCCAAGCGCTACGGCGGCCTGCAGGCCGTCAAGGACCTGAGCTTCGACCTGCGCCGCGGCGAGATCCTGGGCCTGCTGGGCCCCAACGGCGCGGGCAAGACCACCGCCTTCAACATGATCGCCGGCTACGTGCGCACCGACGCAGGACGCATCGTGTTCGAGGGCCGGGACATCGCCGGCGCCAAGCCCTGGGCGGTGTGCGCCGCCGGCATCGCCCGCACCTTCCAGCTGTCGCGGCCCTTCGGCGGCATGACGGTGCGCGAGAACCTGGTGGTGGGCCATCTGGAGAAGACCCGCGACCGCGCCGCCAGCCTGCGCATGGCCGACGAGCTGATCGACTTCCTGGGCCTGCAGGCGCTGGCCGACACCGATGCCGAGCTGCTGACCGCCTTCGACCGCCGCAAGGTGGAGCTGGGCCGCGCGCTCTCGACGAAGCCCACGCTGCTGCTGATGGACGAGGTGGTGGCCGGCGCCACGCCGCAGGAGGCGCAAACCATGGTGGGCCTGGTCAAGCGGGTGCGCGACCGCGGCGTCACGGTGCTGATCATCGAGCACGTGATGAAGGTGATCATGGGCCTGTCCGACCGGGTCATCGTGATGCACCACGGCCAGCTCATCGCCAACGGCCAGCCGCAAGCCGTGGTGCGCGAGCCGCATGTGCTCAAGGCCTACTTCGGAGACGACTATGTCAACGCCGCTGCTTGAGGTGTCCGGCCTGCAGGCCGGCTATGGCGACGTGACGGTGCTGCGCGGCATCGACCTCACGGTGGACCGCGGCCAGATGGTGGCGCTGATCGGTGCCAACGGCGCCGGCAAGACCACGCTGCTGCGCAGCCTCTCGGGCCTGGTGCGGGCCACCGGCGGTCAGGCGCGGCTGGACGGCGTGGCGCTGCAGGGCCTGGCGCCGCACCGCATCGTGGAAGCGGGCTTCGTGCAGTCGCCCGAGGGAAAGCAGCTGTTCACCGACATGTCGGTGCAGGAGAACCTGATGGTGGGCGCGCACAACGCCCGCGCCCGGGCGCTGCGCCAGCAGACGCTGGCCGAGGTGTTCGACATCTTCCCCATCCTGGCCGAGCGGCGCAGCCAGCGCGCCGGCACCTTGTCGGGCGGCCAGCAGCAGATGGTGGCGGTGGGCCGGGCGCTGATGGCCAAGCCGCAGCTGCTGGCGCTGGACGAGCCCTCGCTGGGGCTGGCGCCCATCATGGCCGACCGCCTGTTCGAGTCGATCGGCCGCATCCGGGCGCTGGGCATCTCGGTGCTGGTGATCGAGCAGAACGTCTTCAAGGTGCTGCAGATGGCCGACCGCGGCTACGTGATGGAGAACGGCGTCATCGAGATGTCGGGCACCGGCAGCGAACTGCTGCGCAATGAACGGCTGCGCAGCAGCTACCTCGGCTTGTGAAAGGCAGGAGAGCAGGCATGGACATGACATCCGGCAGCAGCCAGGCCACGCTGGCCTCACTGCGCGAGCGGGCGCTGCGGCTGCGGCGCCACATGGTCACGCAGGCGCGTGGCAAGGGGCAGGGCTACCTGGGCCAGGGCCTGGGCATGGCCGACTTCCTGGCGGTGCTGTACTTCCATGAGCTGGCGCCGCAGGACGTGGACTTCTCGCGCCGCGACCGCCAGCGCTTCTACCTGTCCACCGGCCACTACTCCATCGCGCTGTGGGCGGTGCTGGCGGAGCTGGGCGTCATCGGCCTGGACGACCTGGCCAGCTACGGCGCCGATGGCAGCCCGCTGGAGATGAGCACGATGGAAGGCCGCCTGCCCGGCATCGAGATGACCGGCGGCTCGCTGGGCCATGGCCTGGGCATCGCGGTGGGCGCCGCGCTGGGCTACCGGCTGGACGGCCGCCGCGCCGCCATCCATGTGGAGATCTCCGACGGCGAGTTGCAGGAAGGCTCGACCTGGGAAGCGGCCAGCGCCGGCGGCGCTTTCGGGCTCGACAACCTGGTGTGCTGGATCGACTGCAACGGCATCCAGGCCGATGGCCCGCTGGTGGTGCCGGTGGACCCGGTGACCGAGCGCTTCCAGGCCTTCGGCTGGGACACGCACGAGGTGGACGGCAACGACCTGTCGCAGCTGCTCACCGCTTTTGCCTGGGCGCGCGAACGGCGCGGCCGGCCCAAGGCGGTGGTGCTGCGCACCAAACCCGGCAAGGGCGTGCCGCGGCTGGAGCAGCGCGACCGCGCGCACTTCATCCGCATCGACGAACAGGAATGGGATGCGGTGGCGCAGGAGCTGGAGGCGAACCATGGCTGATACCCTGACCGCATCAACACCCACCGCCGGCCGCACGCTGGGCATGGGCGAATCGCAGGCCGTGGTCGGCCGGCCCTCGCAGTTCGCGCCCTTCTCGCAAGGGCTGCTGCGCGCCGCCGAGATGCACCCCGAGCTGGTGGTGCTGACGGCCGACCTGGGCAAGTACACCGACGTGCACGACTTCCGGCGCGAGCACCCCGAGCGCTTCTTCAACGTCGGCATGGCCGAGCAGGCGCTGGTGATGGTGGCGGCCGGCCTGTCCAAGGTGGGCAAGGTGGCCTACTGCACCACCTACGGCACCTTCGCCAGCCGGCGGGCCTACGACTTCATCGCCATTGCCTGTGCCCACAGCCACGAGAACGTGAAGGTGTTCGCCGGCAACCCGGGCCTGGCCTCGGGCTACGGCGGCACCCACCAGGCCATCGAAGACCTGGCGCTGATGCGCTCCATCCCCAACCTCACGGTGATGGACCCTGCCGACGCCACCGAGATGGCGCAGATCGCCGAGATGGCGGCCGGCCTGCCCGGCACGCTGTACTGCCGGTTGCTGCGCGCCCATGTGCCGGTGGTGTTCGACCCCACCACGCACCGGGTGCAGGTGGGCCGCGGCCACGTGGTGGGGCAGGGCGGTCGCATCGGCTTCGTCTCCACCGGCGTGATGACCGAGCGCTGCCTGGATGCCAAGGCGCACTTCGATACGCTGGGCCATCCGGCCGCGGTGTTCCACACCGCCACGCTCAAGCCCTTCGACACCGAAGGCCTGCTGCGCTTCGCCGCCACGGTCGACCGCCTGGTGGTGGCCGAGAACCACGTGGCCATGGGCGGGCTGGCCAGCCTGGTGGTGGATGCGCTGTACGAAGCGGGCGTGCACAAGCCGCTGCTCAAGATCGCCATCCCCGACCAGTTCATCGAATGCGGCTCGCAGGCCTTCCTGTATGACCGCTACGGCCTCAGCACCGCGCGCATCTGCCAGCGGGTGTCGGCCTGGATCGGGGCCTGACGCGATGGGCCTGCAACGTCTGCCCGAGGGGCTGCGCGCCTTTGGCGCCGCCCACCGCTACTACCAGGGCCCCGGTGCGCTGGCCATTGCCGGCGAGGTGGCCCGCAGCCTGGGCCAGCAGGCCCTGCTGGTGTGCGACCACGTGGTGCAGGCCATGCTGCAGCCGGCCTTGGGCCAGGCCTGCGAGGCCGCCGGCGTGACCCTGCGCACCGTGATCGCCGAAGGCGAGGTCACGCACCCCACCGTCGATGCCTGCCTGGCCGAGGTGCGAGCCACCGGGCCGGCGCCGCAGCTGGTCGTCGCTGCCGGCGGCGGCAAGGGCGTGGACACCGGCAAGGCCGTGGCCCGTGCGCTGGGCACGCCGCTGGTGGTGGTGGCCACGGCCGCCTCCAACGACGGGCCGTGCAGCAAGAACTTCGTCTTCTACGACGAGGCGCACCGCATGCTGTCGGTGGAGCACCTGCCGCGCAACCCCGATGCGGTGATCGTCGACACCCGGCTGCTGGCGCGGGCGCCGAAGGTGCTGCTGCTGTCGGGCATCGGCGATGCGCTGGCCAAGCTGTACGAAGGTGAGCAGTGCCGCCGCAGCGGTGCCCGCAATGCCTTCGGCGGCACGTCCACGCTGGCGGCAGCCGAGCTGGCCCGGGCCTGTGACCGCGTGATCCGCGCCGATGCGCTGGCCGCGCTACGGGCCGCCGGCCGCGGCGAGCCCGACGATGCTTTCGAGCGCCTGACCGAAGCGCTGGTGCTGCTCAGCGGCCTGGCCTTCGAGAACTCGGGCCTGTCGCTGGCGCATGCAATGACCCGCGGCCTGCCGCGCGCTCCGGGCGTGGACCGGGCGCTGCACGGCCTGCAGGTGGCTTATGCGCTGCTGGTGCAGTGGCTGCTGGAAGAACGCAGCGCCGGCTTCATCGACGAGCAACTGGCCTTCTACCGCGCGGTCGGCCTGCCGACCCACCTGCGCGCCCTGGGCGCCGCGGACGTGGACGACGCGCTGCTGCAGCAGATTGCCGACGGGACCATGACCGCGCCCCACGTGCCCAACTTCCAGCGGCCGCTGAACGCCTCTGACTTCGTGGCCGCGATGCGTTCGCTCGAACACTTGGCAGCCTGAGCTGCCGTCAACGGACCTTGCACATGACGACCTCATCCTCCCTTCCCCTGGCCGTGGTCACCGGTGGCGGCACCGGCCTGGGCCTGGCCACCGGCATCGAGCTGCGGGCCCGCGGCTACCGCGTGCTGGCGCTGGGCCTGGACACCGAGCCCGAGCTCGAAGGCAGCGGCATCGACTTCCGCCGCCTGGACATCACCGACGCTGCCGCGGTGCAGGCGGTGGCGGCGCAAGAGCCGCAGGTGGCGGTGCTGGTCAATGCCGCCGGCGTGATCCTGCGCGAAGGCCGCGAGTTCACCATCGACGGCTTCCGGCAGGTGGTGGACATCAACCTCAACGGCACGCAGCTGGCGTGCCTCGCCTTCCACGAGGCCCTGGCCCGCCAGCGTGGCGCGGTCGTCAACTTCGCGTCGATGTGGAGCTATTTCGGCTCGGCCTTCAACCCCGGCTACACCGCCAGCAAGGGCGCGGTGGTGGCGCTCACCCGTTCGCTGGCGGTGGCTTTTGCGCCGCAGCACATCCGCGTCAATGCCATCGCACCGGGCTGGATCCGCACCCGCATGGCCGCGCCGGTGATGGCCGACCCGCAGCGCAGCGCTGCCGTGCTGCAGCGCCTGCCGGCCGGCGAGATGGGCGAGCCGTCGGACATCGCCAAGGCGGCGGCCTTCCTGGTGTCTACGGACGCCCGCTACATCACCGGCGTCACGCTGCCGGTGGATGGCGGCTACAGCATCGCATGACGGCGGACATGCACGCCACCGACGCATTGGCCAACGAGCTGCACGGGCTGACGGTGCCGGCGCTGCTGCGCCGCCGCGCCGCGCAGCGGCGCCACCACCTGGCGCTGTCGGCCCCTTCGCACAGCGGCCACCGCGACCGGCTGAGCTATGTGCAGCTGGTCATCCGCATGGAGGCGATGGCGCGCTCGCTGCATGCGCGTGGCCTGCGGGCCGGCGACCGGGTGGCCCTGCTGCTGGCCAACACCGCGGCGCGGGAAGGCGTGCTCACCGCGCTGGGCTGCTGGGCGCTGGGCGCGGCGGTGGCGCCGCTGAACGTGCGCGCCGCCGATGAAGAGCTGGCCCATGCGCTGCAGCTGGTGATGCCCAGCATGGTGGTCACCACCGTCGAATCGGCAGCGCGCGTGGCCGCGCTGCACCCCGCGGCGCGATGCCTGCTGCTGGACGCGGCCGAAGACAGTGCCGACCGCTGGCCCGACCCGCAGCACAGCTTCGATGCGCCGCTGCCCGATCTGCCCGCGCCGCGGGCTGAAGACCTGAGCTGCCTGCTGTTCACCTCCGGCACCACCGCACGGGCCAAGGCGGTCATGCACTGCCACCGCAGCCAGCTGTTCGCCGGCCTGGCGGTGGGCGGCGGCGTGGGCCTGGCGGCTGAAGACACCTACCAGGGTGCCTGGCCCATCTTCACCAGCAGCGTGCTCAACATGGCGTGCATGGCGGCCTGGGTGCACGGGGCCGGCGTGGTGCTGGAAGAAAACACGCTGGACAACGCCGGGCGGCTGCGGCTGATCGAGACCGAAGGCACCAGCGTGTACCACGGCGTCACCGCGCCGCTGCACTTCATGATCGACGAGTACGCCCGCGGCGGCTACGACCTCTCGCGCGTGCGGCGGCTGGGGTATGGCGGCGCGGTGATGCCGGCCGAGGTGATCGACAAGTTCAGCCGCCACCTGCCCTGGGTGGACCAGCTGCACATCTGGGGCATGACCGAGACCGGCCCCGCCGGCACCTACCTGCCGCCCTGGTACCTGCCGCGCAAGGCCGGCTGCATCGGCCGCCCCATGCCCGGCTGCGCGGTGCGCGTGGTGGACGACGAAGGCCGACCGGTGGCCACGGGCGAGGTGGGTGAGATCGTGTTCGCCGGCCCCAGCGCCGCGCTGGGCTACCTGCACAACGAAGAAGCCACCGCCCAAGCCTTCGTCGATGGCTGGGTGCGCACCGGCGACATGGGCCGGCTGGACGACGAGGGCCACCTGCATTTCGTCGACCGCAAGAAGGACATCATCAACCGCGGCGGCCTCAAGATCGCCAGCGCCGCGGTGGAAGAAGTGCTGTACCGCTGCCCCGGCGTGGCCGAGGCGGCGGTGGTGGCGGTGCCGCACCCGGGCCTGGGCGAAGACATCGCTGCCTGCGTGGTTCCCCGGGCCGGCACCACGCTCGACCTGACCGCGCTGCGCGCCGCCTGCGCCCGCCACCTGGCCGATTACCAGGTGCCCCGCCGCTGGCATGTGCTGGCCGCGCTGCCCAAGAACCCCATGGGCAAGGTGCTCAAGCGCGAACTGCGCGATGCCGTGCTGCAGCTGCAGCCGGCCGAGCTGCCGCCCATTTCCAGCCCTACCCCGGGACACAGCTCATGACGACCGAAGCCCTGGCCGTGCGCATCCATGCCTACGGCGGACCCGAGCAACTGCGCGCCGAGTCGCTGGTCGTGCCGCCGCCGGCCGCGGGCGAGGTGCAGATCCGCCAGCATGCGGTGGGCATCAACTACCTCGACACCTACCACCGGCGCGGCGTGTTCCCGCTGCCGGCGCTGCCCGGCGCGCTGGGCGTGGAAGCCGCCGGCGGGCTGGTGGCGGTGGGCGAGGGCGTGGCCGGCTGGGCGGTGGGCGACCGGGTGAGCTACGCGGCCCGGCCCATCGGCAGCTACGCCACGCTGCGCAACCTGCCGGCCACCGCCTTGCTGCGCCTGCCGCCGCAGGTGAGCTACGAACAGGCCGCCGCCGTCACCCTGCAGGGCATGACGGCCCACATGCTGTTGAAGAAGGTGGCGCCGGTGGGGCCCGCCCACACGGTGCTGGTGCATGCCGCCGCCGGCGGCCTGGGCTCGCTGCTGTGCCAATGGGCGCACCGGCTGGGCGCCCGGGTCATCGGCACCGTGGGCTCGCCCGACAAGGCCGCGCTGGCGCTGGCGCGCGGTTGCGACGAAGTGATCCTCTACAACGAAGAGCCGTTCACCGAAGGCGTGCGGCGGCTGACGCACGGTGCCGGGGTGGACGTGGTGTTCGAGGGCCTGGGCGGCGAGGTGTTCCAGCAGTCGCTCGGCGTGATCAAGCCTTTCGGCCACATCGTCAACCTGGGCCAGGTGGCGCAGGGCCTGCCGCAGGTGGCGCTGGCCGACCTGGGGCCGGCGCGCTCGCTCACCGTGTCGGTCCCGGGCGTGTTCGCCTACCTGCAGCACCACCCCGACCTGGCCGGTGCGGCCGCCGAACTGTTCGGTCTGGTGGCCGAGGGGCAGCTGCAGGTGCACATCGGCGGCCGCTATCCGCTGCAGCAGGCCCGCGTCGCGCATGAGGCGCTGCAGGGCCGCGGCACCACCGGCTCCCTCATCCTCCTGCCCTGAAGGACCGCACACCATGGGCTTGTTCGACACCCCCGAGCTGCGTGCCTTCCGCGCCGAGGTGCGCGCCTTCCTGGCCGAGCACCTGGACGACGAGCTGGTGCAGGCCACGCGCGCCGGCCTGCACCTGCCGCGTGAAACCGTCGCCCGCTGGCAGGCCGCGCTCGGCCGCCGCGGCTGGGGCGCCCCGCATTGGCCGGCATCGGCCGGCGGCCCGGGCTGGGACGAAGCGCGCCGCTACATCTTCGAAGAAGAGACCGCGTTCGCCGATGCGCCGCTGGGCGACGTGCTGGGCCTGTTCCTGGCCGGCCCGATGCTGATCGCCGAAGGCAGCCCGGCGCAGCGGGCGCGCTACCTGCCGGGCATCCTGCATGGGCAGGAGTTCTGGTGCCAGGGCTTCTCCGAGCCCAATGCCGGCTCCGACCTCGCTTCGCTGAAAACCACCGCCCGGCTGGAGGGCGACGAGTGGGTGATCGACGGCCAGAAGACCTGGCTGTCGGGCGGCCACATGGCCGACCAGATGTTCCTGCTGGCCCGCACCGAGCCGCTGGGCCGCCCGCAGGCCGGGCTGTCGATGTTCGTGGTGGACATGCGCCTGCCGGGCCTGAGCCTGCAGCCCATCCTCACCATCGACGAAGGCCACAGCGTCAATGCGCTGTTCATCGATGGGGTGCGCATCCCGGCGGCCAACCTCGTGGGTCAGCGCGGGCAGGGCTGGACATATGCCAAGGACCTGCTGGCGCGCGAGCGGGTCAACAACGCCCAGGCCGCCCGCACCAAGCGCGACATCGTGGCGCTGGAGCAGCTGGCCCGCCGTCTGACCGACGACGCCGGCCGCCCATTGGCTGATGACCCGCGGGTGCGGCGGCGGCTGGCCTCGCTCACGGCCGACTTCATCGCGCTGGAGTCGGCGGTGCTGGGTGTGGTGGCCGAGCAGATGGCCGGCCGCGAGCCGGGGCCGGCCGCTTCCACGCTGAAGATCCGCGGCTCCGAGCTGCAGCAGCGCGTGACCGAAACCGCGATGGGTTGGCTGGGCCGGGCGGGCCTGCTGCTGCAGCCCGGCTACGGCAGCGGGCCCTTGGATGAGGCGGCCACTGGCTGGGTGGAACGGCACCTGTTCCGCCGCGTCGTGACCATCTACGCCGGCTCCAACGAGATCCAGAAATCCATCATCGCCAAGTCCTTGCTGGGAATGTGACATGGACGCCGAATCGCTCGACCTGTTGCTGGGCACCGCCGACCGCTGGTTCGCCGCCCATGGTTCGCTGGCTTCGCGCCTGGCCCGCTTTCGTCAGGGCCACCGGGAGGAGGACGGCGCCTGGGCCGCGATGGCCGACCTGGGCTGGCTGGCCCTGACGCTGCCCGAGACGCAAGAAGGCTTCGGCGCCAGCATGGCCCAGGCTTTGGGCCTGCTGCGCGCCGCCGGCCGCGATGCCCGGCCCGAGCCGCTGGGCCTGCACCTGCTGCTGGCGCCTTGGTGGGCGCGCCAGCGCCCGCAGCACGCCGGCGCGCTGGCCAGCGCGCAGATGCGGCTGGCGCTGGCCGACCTGCCGGTGCGTGCCGGCCTGCGGCTGGCGCAAGGCCATGTGCAGGGCCGTGCCGACCTCGTGATGGGCGGCCTGTACGCCAGCCATGTGCTTTTGCCGATGCCCGATGCCGAGGGCACGCTGCTGTGCGTGGATCTGTCAGGCCCCGGCGTGCAGGCGCTGCCGGTGCGGCTGCTCGACGGCCGGCACGGCGTGCGGCTGGTGTTCGAGGCCGCGCCGGCGGAAGAAGTCGGCGTGGGCGCGGCACCGTTGGTGCGCGACCTGGCCGCCGCCGCCCTGGTGGCCGATGCGGTCGGCGTGCTGGAAGCCGGCTTCGAGCTCACGCTGGCCTACCTCAAGCAGCGCCAGCAGTTCGGCCGGCCGCTGTCCGACCAGCAGGCTTTGCAGCACCGCATGGCCGAGGTGTTCTGCGACCTGCAGCAGCTGATCGCGCTGGCCGGCCGCCTGGCGGCCGAGCTCGACGCGCAGCCCGATGCCCTGCCGGCCACGCTGCCGGCCGCCAAGAGCTTCGTCGGCCGCCGGGCGCTGCGCGCCATGGGTCAGCTCATCCAGGTCTCGGGCGGCATCGGCATGACCGAGGAATACCGCCTCGGCCATCTCTACAAGCGGCTGCAGATCAGTGCCACGCTGTTCGGCGACGCCGAGCACCAGCTGCAGCGCATCGACGTGCGGCGCACCCTGCTGGCCGCCTGACAGATAGAAGAGGAGGAGACCATGCGAGTGAATCGCAGAACGCTGGGCCTGACGGCCCTGTCGCTGGCCACCGCGCCCTGGCTGGCCCGCGCGCAGGTGGGGGCGGCTGGGTCGCCGCTGCGCTGGATCGTGCCCTTTCCGGCCGGCGGCGGTACCGACGTGGTGGCCCGGCTGCTGGGCCAGTCGATGGCCCGCACGCTGGGCCAGACGGTCGTGGTGGAGAACAAGCCCGGAGCCGGCACCTTGATCGGCGGCGACGCCATCGCCCGTGCACCGGGCGATGGCGGCACCATCGGCACCGTCGATGTATCCACCGTCGCGCTGGCGCCCAGCCTGTATGCCAAGCTGCCGTACCGGCCCGAGCGCGACTTCAGCTACATCGGCGGCACCACGGTGTTCCCTTTCGTGCTGGTGGCGCGGCCCGACCTGCCGGCACGGCAACTGGGTGAGCTGCTGGCGCTGGCCAGGCAGCGCCCGGGTGAATTGAAGTACGCCACGCCCGGGGCCGGCGGTCCCAACCACCTGGGCATGGAGCTGCTGCAGCGCACCGCCGGCATCCAGCTGCTGCACGTGCCCTACCGTGGCGATGCCCCGGCGCTGCAAGACCTGATGGGCGGCCAGGTGGACCTGTACCTGGTGAACACCGCGGCCAGCCTGCCCTACATCCGCAGCGGCAAGCTGCGGCCCATCGCCTTGTCCATGGCCCAGCGCAGCCCGGTGTTGCCGGAGGTGCCTACGTTTGCCGAGGCCGGCGTTCCCGCGTTCGAGGCCTACGCCTGGCAAGGCCTGGCGGGCCCGGCCGGGCTGCCGCCCGCCACCGTGGCGCGGCTCAATGCGGCGCTGAACCAGGCCCTGGGCGCCGACGAGGTGCGCCAGAAGCTGGCCGAGATGGGCGTGGAGCCCTCGCCCAGCACGCCCGAGGCCTTCGCCCGCCACGTGGCGCAGCAGACCGCCCGCTGGGGCGAGGTGATCCGCATGGCCGGCATCCGGCTGGAAGCCTGAGCCGCCATGGCCTCTTATCCCGAACTGCAGGGCCGCGTCGCCCTGATCACCGGCGGCGCCAGCGGCCTCGGTCTGGCGGCCGCCCGTTCCTTGGCCGGGCAGGGCATGCGGGTGGCGGTGGCCGACCTCGATGCCGGCGCCGCTGAACGGGCCGCGATGGCGTTGGGCCCGTCGGGTGGTCACCTCGCCTTCAGCGGCGACGTCGCCTCCCAAGGCGATGTGCACGGCTGGGTGGCCGCGCTGCTGGCGCGCCATGGCCGCATCGACGTGCTGATCAACAGCGCCGGCATTCCCGACAGTTTTCTGCCCACGGTCGAGCAGGACGTGGCCGACTTCCGCCGGCTGGTGGACGTGCACCTCACCGGCACCTATCTCGTCACGCAGGCGGTGGCGCCCACCATGCTGCAGCAGGGCCGCGGCTCGGTCATCAACCTCAGCTCGGTGGCCGGCGTGCTGGGCCTGGCGCGCCGCAATGCCTACAGCGCGGCCAAGGCCGGCATCGGCATGATGACCCGCACCATGGGGTGCGAATGGGCTGCGCGCGGCGTGCGGGTCAATGCCATCGCGCCGGGTTACATGCTCACGCCCTTCGCCCAGCGGCTGATCGACGAAGGCAAGCTTGACGCAGCCAGGCTGCGCCGCCGCACGCCCGCCGGGCGGCTGGGCACCGCCCAGCATGTGGCCGAGGCCATGACCTTCCTGGCGTCCGACGCCGCCGCTTTCATCACCGGCGTCACCCTGCCGGTAGACGGTGGCTACATGGCCTGGGGCGCCGCCAGCGACGCCTACGAAGGCCCGCTCGACTGAAAGGCCGATCGTGATCTACGAAGAACGCAACTACAGCTTCCGCCCGGCGGACTTCCAGCGCTTCTTGAAGCTGTTCGAAGCGGAAGGCCTGCCGCTGATGCAGGAACACCTGGGCGGCCTGGTGGGCTACTTCACCGCCGAGACCGGCGAACTCAACACCGCCATGCACCTGTGGGCCTATGCCGACCTGACGGACCGTGAGCGCCGTCGCGCGGCCATGTGGGCCGACCCGCGCTGGATCGCTTACGCCGACCAGGTGCTGCCCTGGATCGTCCGCATGCACACCCGGCTGCTGCGCCCCACCCGTTTCTCCCCCCTGAGGTAACCGACATGACTACAGAGAACCCCCTGATCGTCGCCATCGAGGACGGCGTCGCCCGCGTCACCATCAACCGGCCGCAGGCCATGAACAGCGTCGGTGGCGCCTTGCACACCGCCTTGTCGCGCGTGTTCATCGACCTGGGCGAACGCCGCGACCTGCGCGCCATCGTGCTCACCGGGGCGGGCCGCGCCTTCTGCGCTGGCGGCGACATTGAATGGATGCGAGAAGCGGTCCGGGATCCCGACCAGTTCGAGGTCGTCACCTGGGAAGCCAAGCGCATCGTCTATTCGATGTTGGATTGCGAGATCCCCATCATCGGCCGCATCAACGGCGACGCAGTGGGTCTGGGCGCCACGCTGGCCTTGTTGTGCGACATCACCGTGATGGACGAACAGGCGCGCATCGGCGACCCGCATGTGCGCGTGGGCCTCAACGCCGCGGACGGCGGTGGCTTCCTGTGGCCGGCCATCATCGGGTTCGGCAAGGCGCGGGAGCTGCTGCTCACCGGCGATCTGCTCACCGCCACCGAGGCCGGGCAGTTGGGCGCAGTCGGGCATGTGGTGCCCGCCAGTGAGCTGGATACCAAGGTGGAGTCCATCGTCACCAAGCTGCGGCACGGCGCGGCCAAGGCCATCCGCTGGACGAAGGCTGGCTACACCATCCCGCTGAGACAGCTGGCACACGGCCATATGGATGCCGGCACTGCCTATGAGTGCCTGACCAATCTCACACGCGACCACGCCGAGGGCGTGGAGGCGTTCGCCGAGAAGCGCAAGCCGCAGTTCACCGGGCGCTGAGAGCCCCCCGAACTTTTTTCGCGCCCTGCTTGCGCGCTCTTCAAAACCCGTGCTACAGTGCAAGGCTTCGCTGATCACTGAAGCGTTTGCCGGAGACGGCGGGTGCTGAGGGGTTTAGCGAGAAGGTCGAAAGACCTTGCAGTTGACAGGGATTTGAAAACAACGTCATAATCACTGTCTTCGCTGATTACTGAAACGAATCAGCAGCGACTCGAAAGAGGCGCAGTTCTTTAAAAAGTTACAGCCGATAAGTGTGGGCGTTTGAAGGCGAGCACCGATAGCCGCAAGGCACGGGGTTTATAACCTCAAACGCTCATGGAAGTGAAGTTCACTTCAATTCTTTGAGCAAAAATCAAGATCGAACTAAAGAGTTTGATCCTGGCTCAGATTGAACGCTGGCGGCATGCCTTACACATGCAAGTCGAACGGTAACGCGGGGCAACCTGGCGACGAGTGGCGAACGGGTGAGTAATGCATCGGAACGTGCCCAGAAGTGGGGGATAGCCCGGCGAAAGCCGGATTAATACCGCATGAGACCTGAGGGTGAAAGCGGGGGATCGCAAGACCTCGCGCTTTTGGAGCGGCCGATGTCAGATTAGCTAGTTGGTGGGGTAAAGGCCTACCAAGGCGACGATCTGTAGCTGGTCTGAGAGGACGACCAGCCACACTGGGACTGAGACACGGCCCAGACTCCTACGGGAGGCAGCAGTGGGGAATTTTGGACAATGGGCGCAAGCCTGATCCAGCCATGCCGCGTGCGGGAAGAAGGCCTTCGGGTTGTAAACCGCTTTTGTCAGGGAAGAAACGCTCTGGGCTAATACCCTGGGGTAATGACGGTACCTGAAGAATAAGCACCGGCTAACTACGTGCCAGCAGCCGCGGTAATACGTAGGGTGCAAGCGTTAATCGGAATTACTGGGCGTAAAGCGTGCGCAGGCGGTTATGCAAGACAGATGTGAAATCCCCGGGCTCAACCTGGGAACTGCATTTGTGACTGCATGGCTAGAGTGCGGCAGAGGGGGATGGAATTCCGCGTGTAGCAGTGAAATGCGTAGATATGCGGAGGAACACCGATGGCGAAGGCAATCCCCTGGGCCTGCACTGACGCTCATGCACGAAAGCGTGGGGAGCAAACAGGATTAGATACCCTGGTAGTCCACGCCCTAAACGATGTCAACTGGTTGTTGGGAGGGTTTCTTCTCAGTAACGAAGCTAACGCGTGAAGTTGACCGCCTGGGGAGTACGGCCGCAAGGTTGAAACTCAAAGGAATTGACGGGGACCCGCACAAGCGGTGGATGATGTGGTTTAATTCGATGCAACGCGAAAAACCTTACCTACCCTTGACATGTCTGGAATCCTGAAGAGATTTGGGAGTGCTCGAAAGAGAGCCAGAACACAGGTGCTGCATGGCCGTCGTCAGCTCGTGTCGTGAGATGTTGGGTTAAGTCCCGCAACGAGCGCAACCCTTGTCATTAGTTGCTACGAAAGGGCACTCTAATGAGACTGCCGGTGACAAACCGGAGGAAGGTGGGGATGACGTCAGGTCCTCATGGCCCTTATGGGTAGGGCTACACACGTCATACAATGGCCGGTACAGAGGGCTGCCAACCCGCGAGGGGGAGCCAATCCCAGAAAACCGGTCGTAGTCCGGATCGCAGTCTGCAACTCGACTGCGTGAAGTCGGAATCGCTAGTAATCGCGGATCAGCTTGCCGCGGTGAATACGTTCCCGGGTCTTGTACACACCGCCCGTCACACCATGGGAGCGGGTTCTGCCAGAAGTAGTTAGCCTAACCGCAAGGAGGGCGATTACCACGGCAGGGTTCGTGACTGGGGTGAAGTCGTAACAAGGTAGCCGTATCGGAAGGTGCGGCTGGATCACCTCCTTTCTGGAAAACTGGTGCTTTAATTCTTGCGCCCACGCTTATCGGCTGTACTTGACGGCAGATTGGGGTCTGTAGCTCAGTCGGTTAGAGCACCGTCTTGATAAGGCGGGGGTCGTTGGTTCGAATCCAACCAGACCCACCACCTATTGGGGGGTGTAGCTCAGCTGGGAGAGCACCTGCTTTGCAAGCAGGGGGTCATCGGTTCGATCCCGTTCACCTCCACCAATTGGCTCGTTCAGGCCAGGAACTGTGATGGTTCTTGGCCTGTGCGATTCTTCAGTGGATTGCCTGTCGTTCTTTAACAATTCAAAGAGTCGAAATCAGTAATGTGCTGATGGACTGCGTGAAAGCGCGGACAAGTCAGCATAGTTCAATGATTGCGTCAAATACACAAACTTCGACGAATGCAAGTTCGAAGAAGTTCGGCATAACGCGTAAATACTCAAAGTCAACGCAAGTTGATTTTCAGTCCTTGACGATGCCTTCGGCTGAAGGTGTCAAAGTTATAGGGTCAAGTGACTAAGTGCATGTGGTGGATGCCTTGGCGATTACAGGCGACGAAGGACGTGATAGCCTGCGATAAGCTTCGGGGAGCTGGCAAATTAGCTGTGATCCGGAGATTTCCGAATGGGGAAACCCGACCGTAAGGTCATCGTGATCTGAATACATAGGGTCACGAGGCGAACCGGGTGAACTGAAACATCTCAGTAGCTCGAGGAAAAGACATCAACCGAGATTCCGAAAGTAGTGGCGAGCGAAATCGGAAGAGCCTGCACGTTTTAGCAGTCGACTTATCAGAACAGTCTGGAAAGGCTGGCCATAGCGGGTGATAGCCCCGTATGAAAAAAGACGGCTGTGGAACTAAGCGTGCGACAAGTAGGGCGGGACACGTGAAATCCTGTCTGAAGATGGGGGGACCATCCTCCAAGGCTAAATACTCGTAATCGACCGATAGTGAACTAGTACCGTGAGGGAAAGGCGAAAAGAACCCCGGGAGGGGAGTGAAATAGATCCTGAAACCGCATGCATACAAAAAGTCGGAGCCGCAAGGTGACGGCGTACCTTTTGTATAATGGGTCAGCGACTTACATTCAGTGGCGAGCTTAACCGAATAGGGAAGGCGTAGAGAAATCGAGTCCGAATAGGGCGTTCAGTCGCTGGGTGTAGACCCGAAACCAGGTGATCTATCCATGGCCAGGATGAAGGTACCGTAACAGGTGCTGGAGGTCCGAACCGACTAGTGTTGCAAAACTAGCGGATGAGCTGTGGATAGGGGTGAAAGGCTAAACAAACCTGGAGATAGCTGGTTCTCTCCGAAAACTATTTAGGTAGTGCCTCAAGTATTACCATCGGGGGTAGAGCACTGTTATGGCTAGGGGGTCATGGCGACTTACCAAACCATTGCAAACTCCGAATACCGATGAGTACAGCTTGGGAGACAGTGCACCGGGTGCTAACGTCCGGACACAAGAGGGAAACAACCCAGACCGCCAGCTAAGGTCCCTAAAATTGGCTAAGTGGGAAACGAAGTGGGAAGGCTAAAACAGTCAGGATGTTGGCTTAGAAGCAGCCATCATTTAAAGAAAGCGTAATAGCTCACTGATCGAGTCGTCCTGCGCGGAAGATGTAACGGGGCTAAGCCAGTTACCGAAGCTGCGGGTGCATCGCAAGATGCGCGGTAGGAGAGCGTTCTGTACGCCTGTGAAGGTGGATCGTGAGGTCTGCTGGAGGTATCAGAAGTGCGAATGCTGACATGAGTAGCGTTAAAGGGGGTGAAAAGCCCCCTCGCCGAAAGCGCAAGGTTTCCTACGCAACGTTCATCGGCGTAGGGTGAGTCGGCCCCTAAGGCGAGGCAGAGATGCGTAGCTGATGGGAAACAGGTCAATATTCCTGTACCGATCAATAGTGCGATGTGGGGACGGAGAAGGTTAACTCAGCCGGGTGTTGGATGTCCCGGTTCAAGCATGTAGGCGTGCCCTCTAGGCAAATCCGGAGGGCTTAGCTGAGGTGTGATAACGAGGAGGCTTGCCTCTGAAGTGAGTGATACCCTGCTTCCAGGAAAAGCCACTAAGCTTCAGCTATTGACGACCGTACCGCAAACCGACACTGGTGCGCGAGATGAGTATTCTAAGGCGCTTGAGAGAACTCTGGAGAAGGAACTCGGCAAATTGACACCGTAACTTCGGAAGAAGGTGTGCCTTTAGTAGGTGAAGTCCCTCGCGGATGGAGCCCAATGAGGTTGCAAAGAATCGGTGGCTGCGACTGTTTATTAAAAACACAGCACTCTGCAAAGACGAAAGTCGACGTATAGGGTGTGACGCCTGCCCGGTGCTGGAAGATTAAATGATGGGGTGCAAGCTCTTGATTGAAGTCCCAGTAAACGGCGGCCGTAACTATAACGGTCCTAAGGTAGCGAAATTCCTTGTCGGGTAAGTTCCGACCTGCACGAATGGCGTAACGATGGCCACACTGTCTCCTCCAGAGACTCAGCGAAGTTGAAATGTTTGTGATGATGCAATCTCCCCGCGGAAAGACGGAAAGACCCCATGAACCTTTACTGTAGCTTTACATTGGACTTTGAACAGATCTGTGTAGGATAGGTGGGAGGCTTTGAAACCCAGTCGCTAGATTGGGTGGAGCCGACGTTGAAATACCACCCTGGTGTGTTTGAGGTTCTAACCTTGGCCCGTGATCCGGGTTGGGGACAGTGTATGGTGGGCAGTTTGACTGGGGCGGTCTCCTCCCAAAGTGTAACGGAGGAGTTCGAAGGTACGCTAGGCACGGTCGGAAATCGTGCTGATAGTGCATTGGCATAAGCGTGCTTGACTGCGAGACTGACAAGTCGAGCAGGTACGAAAGTAGGACAAAGTGATCCGGTGGTTCTGTATGGAAGGGCCATCGCTCAACGGATAAAAGGTACTCTGGGGATAACAGGCTGATACCGCCCAAGAGTTCATATCGACGGCGGTGTTTGGCACCTCGATGTCGGCTCATCTCATCCTGGGGCTGTAGCCGGTCCCAAGGGTATGGCTGTTCGCCATTTAAAGAGGTACGTGAGCTGGGTTTAAAACGTCGTGAGACAGTTTGGTCCCTATCTTCCGTGGGCGCTGCAAGATTGAGAGAGCCTGCTCCTAGTACGAGAGGACCGGAGTGGACGCACCTCTGGTGTATCGGTTGTCACGCCAGTGGCATTGCCGAGTAGCTAAGTGCGGAAGAGATAACCGCTGAAAGCATCTAAGCGGGAAACTCGTCTCAAGATGAGTCTTGCCGGGGCCTTGAGCCCCCTGAAGAGTCGTTCGAGACCAGGACGTTGATAGGCTGGGTGTGGAAGCGCAGTAATGCGTTAAGCTAACCAGTACTAATTGCTCGTGAGGCTTGACCCTATAACTTTGACAGCACACCGTCAAAGTACAGTTATGCCGTGTAGGCTCAATCGTTGAACTGATTTATACTCTTTGAATTGGCTGAGTTGACCAACATGTCAACTTGGCAACCCGTCAAGCCTGATGACCATAGCGAGGTGGTCCCACTCCTTCCCATCCCGAACAGGACAGTGAAACGCCTCAGCGCCGATGATAGTGCGGATTCCCGTGTGAAAGTAGGACATCGTCAGGCTATTTACCCGCGCAGACCCCCGTTCAACTCATAGTTGAGCGGGGGTTTTGCCTTTTGGGGGTGTTCAATTTCTTGCCTGAATCTATTCACGCGGCGGGTAACGTGAAGGTGAAGGTTGCGCCTTCGCCGGGGCGGGAATGGAATTCAATGCGACCGTCGTGTCGGTGCAGGATGCGCTGCACGATCGACAGGCCGACGCCGCTGCCCTGATAAGCACTCGCGCCTGGCAAACGGCGAAATGCGCTGAACAAGTCGCCGGCGTCCGTCATGTCAAAGCCCGCGCCGTTATCGGACACGGAAAACACCAGTTCGGCTTCATTGCGCTTGCCGACGATCGTGACCTGCGGCGGATGGCTGTGTGCGCTGAACTTGAACGCGTTGGATAGCAGGTTTTGCCAGACCTGTCGCAGCAGAACGGGGTCGCCGGTCACGACCGGCAACGGGCCCTGGATGTTGACTTGCGTGCGGCCGTCGTTCAGATCAGCCAGCACGGCATCTACCAGGGTCTGCATGCACACCTGTACGCGCTGCAGCGGCTGGTCTTCCACCTTCGACAGCAACATCAGCTCATCCAGCAGTTGGATCATGCGGTCGCACTCGTGGCGAAGCACCGTCAATGCCTGCCGAGTGTCTTCGGCCAGTGGGTGGCGCTCGCTGCCCAGCACCCGACTGAGCATCTGCGCCATCGATGCAATGGGTCCGCGTATGTCGTGCGATACGCTGCGACCGAAGCTGCGCAGGTCGGCGTTGGCCTGGTCGAGCGAGGCAGTGCGCTCCTGCACGCGTGCCTCCAGCCCGGCCGTCAGTTCCAGCAGCGCCTGCTCGCGTTCGCGTAGTTGCTGAACCAGCGTCGACAAGGACGACGCCAGTTCTGCCACTTCATTGAGACGGTACAGGCGCAGCGGTTTGTGCTCGGGGGCGTCGACCTCACCAGATGTACGGACAGGCACCAGGCGACGAGCTTGCAACGCAACTGCGCGCAGTGGCGACGTGAGCCAGCCGGCCAGCCACCAACCCGCCACGCCGAACAGCAGCGCGCCCGCCAAGCCGTAGAACCAGACGCGTGTCTGCAGCGCGACCGCCGGCTGCAGCGCGGTTTCCGCAGACTGACGTACCACCACCACCCAACCCAGTCCGGGAAAGTCGCTCTGGCCCCGAGTGGCCACCGCCGCTGTGAGGTAATGCGCGCCATCGCTCCAGCTGCGCATCACGGGTGCGGTCTGTGCCAGGCGTGCCAGTGACTCGCCCTGCGCTTCAGGCAGTCTGGGCGCTGCGGGGCCCAGCAGCACGGCGCCGCTGCGGCTGAGCACCAGCACATCCACCTGGCCGTTCACGTCGGTGGTCGAAAGCGCCGCGCGGCGCAGGGACTCGGCCCAGCGCATGTCGAGGTGGGCGCCCAGCACGCCGCTGGTGCGGCCGTTCAACTGCACGGGCGCCGCGAAATCGACCAACCGCAGAGGTTCCTGCTCGGACGTGCGCGGCAGCAGGCTGGCCAGCAGCACCGCATCGTGCACGTCGCCAACGTAGGTGCCCCGCAGGCCCTGGCTGAACCAGGGCCGTGCCGAGACGTCGCGTCCCTGGAGGATGCCGCCGGTCGCGGCGACGACCCGCCCTTCGGTGTCGGTGACGCCGATCCAGGAGTAGTAGGGCAGTGTCGTCTGCAGTTGCTCAGCCAGTGTGCGCCAGTCCTGCGGATCCACGCGCGAGCCGATCAAGGATTGCAGGGCAGCGAGGTTCCGGATTTCGCGGAATCGCTCGAACATGCCTGCATCGATCGCCTCGGCCAGCCGGCTGGCCATGTGCTGCAGCGTGGCGCCCGAGTGGTGCGTGATCTCATCACGCACCCGGCTGCCGGACACGGCCCCCACCGCGGTGAAGACCACCAGCGCCAGCGCCCCAAAAGCCAGGCCCGTCTTCACTTGAAAACTGAGGCCACGCGTGAGTCCCGACCTGCTCAACGGCATAGAAGCAAGGTGTAACAGAAGCTGGGAGGCGGAGTGTCCCTCACCCAGCGCACCTGCGCTTGCCGCAAATCAATGAAGCAGCCTTTCCACCGTTGGCTGGCCGGCGCCCCGGTCCACGGGGCGCTTTGCGTGTGGCGGCTTACTCCGCCGCGGCCTCTTCCTCTTCTTCCATGCCCAGGCCCATCTCGGCCATCAGCGCCTGCTTGCGCTCGTTCAGCTGTTCGCCCAGGCCGGCCAGATCCACCTTGGCCTTGCGGGCCTGCGGGAAGAGCTCGCTCTCCTCTTCCTTCACATGGTGGTCGATGTACTCGCCCAGCACCTTGACCTTGGCGTCGTACATCTCGTCGGAGGGATCGGACTCCTGGATCTGCGCGATGAGGTCCTTGGCCGAGGCGTGCTCGACGTTGGCTTCGTTCACCAGGTCAGGCTCCTTGATCGCCTCCTTCGCGGCCGGGTAGAACAGCTCCTCCTCGATCTGCGCGTGCACGGTGAGCATCAGGCAGATTTGTTCTGCGATTTCCTGCTTCTCCTGGTCTTCCGCCTCGTGGTCGACCATCTCCTGGTACTGCTGGAACAACGCCTTCACCTCCCGGTGATCGGCGGTCAGCAGCTTGATGGCATCAGGGGTGCCGGTCTTGCTGGCGGGGGTGGCGCGCGATCGGGTGGACTTCTTCGCTGCAGCTTTTTTTGCGGTGGCCATGCTGGTGTGCTCCGGGTGTGAGGCCGCGCGACATGCGCGGCGCCTGCCGTCATGGCAACCGGCGTTCCGTCTGCATGGCCTCACGGCCCGGCCCCGTCGTGGCCGTGTCACACCGGGTGCGAAGAATCGGCGAGCCCCAAGACCGGGGCCGGCCCCAGGCCGACAACACCCACGGAGGAATGCAGATGAAGTACCTTGCGCTGACGCTGATCAGCCTGGCCGCCGCCCCGGCGCTGGCCGCCAACACCCTGGTCGGCTTTGCCGAACTGGCGGCGGACACCTTTGCCCCCGGCCCCACCTCGGGTCAGTTCCAGAGCCCCGCCAACGGCGTGGTGCCGCCTTACATCGACAAGCAGTCGGTGCAAGGCTTCTCTGCCGTGCTGCAAGGTCCGGTGGCCGGCAGCTTCTACGTGATGCCGGACAACGGCTTCGGCAACAAGGCCAACTCGGTGGACTACCTGCTGCGCATGTACGCGGTGGCGCCCGACTTCCGCACCGCCACCGGTGGCAGCGGCGTAGTGCGCGCAGCCGACTACACCAGCGGCGCGGTGCGCAGCAGCTTCGACAGCAGCAGCTACATCACGCTGCGTGATCCGGACCACAAGCTGGGCTTCTCGCTGGTGGCCTCGGGCAGCAACTATCCGTATTCGGGCAGCGGTGCGGGCAGCGCCGCCATCCCCGTGGACAGCAGCATCCGCAATGGCCGCCTGCTGACCGGCGGCGACCTGGACATCGAATCGGTGCGCCGCGACAAGAACGGCAACCTGTGGTTCGGCGAGGAGTTCGGTCCCTTCCTCATCAAGACCGACGCCACCGGCAAGGTGCTGAAGCAGGAAGTGTCGCTGCCCAACTCGCTGGGCATCGGCAGCAACCCGCTGGTGCAGTCGCCGCAGAATCCTTACCTGGGCCCCAACGGCAACAACCTGCGCGGCTCCAACGGCTTCGAAGGCATGGCCATCAACCCGGCTGGCGACAAGCTGTACACGTTGCTGGAAGGC